>ONTQ01000001.1 GCA_900320795.1 uncultured Bacteroidales bacterium | reverse complement strand
CGAGAGATCATCTATGTAGGTGAGGAGGGGGCAGAGGCACAGGACTTCCGCTACGACCCGGAACTCGACCGTTTCGTGAGCACAGAAAACAGCGAGGTGTATATCACCGGTGAAGACCCCGCCACATTCTTCCATGGTGAAATCATTGACGAGCACCATCGCTGGCAATGGCAGAACAGTTCGGAGATGTCGGACAAATTCAAGGAGAAATGGACCGCCGCTAACCAAGCGTTCAAAAACGTGGGTGGTAGCCTTACCAACTTGGCATTCCGCCAAGATGGCGGTCAGCCACGTATCCGCGTAACCTATAATTTGGGAGGTTCATCCTATGAAGACTATCTGTACTCCATGCAGAAAGACGACAGTGGCATTGCCCTTCAATACCAAGGACCTTCCAAGTCATCAGGTCAGACAGCCCTCGACAACTTACCGGCACTGAAAGATCTGATAGAGATGATGGGGCAGCACCTAACCATTTCCGCCGCTACCACGACGTTCAATCTGCGTTATGTGAAAGTGACTTTTAGCAACGATCCCGACATGTGGTTCGTGGCTAGATGGTACTAAATCATTGAAAATAAGCATTAAAAAAACATTCCGGGCTGGCAGGAGTTCTCCTGCCGGCTAGGAATTCAAAAGATAACGAACAATTACCAACAATCTAAAACTCAGCAAATATGAAAAAAGTTTTACTGTATTTTGCCCTTCTGATGGGAACCTGTTCCCTCGCATCTGCGCAGGATATCATTACCAAAAAGGACGGAACGGACATCCGGGCCAAAGTTATGGAAGTCTCTCCGACCGAAATCAAATACTACGCTTGGGATAATCAGGAAGGCCCGCTGTTCATTGTCAAACCTTCCGACATCCTGGTAATTCGTTTTGAGAACGGAGCCAACTATGTTGTTGACAACCCGGAAAAAGTAGCGCTGGAGGTGAACAATGCCTTTTTCATTCACCATCCGGATCCGGTTTCTGTCCTGAGCGACGGAAACCTCCGCTACAAGGATTTGAAAGGAGCCTATTCTACAAGTGACTATGTTTACCTGTCCACTCCCCGCTACGGTCTGGGGTACCCCTGGCTGAATCTGATTATCCCAGGCCTGTCCCAATACTGCATGGGAGAACCCGGACTGGGCACAATGTATCTGCTTCTGGGTGTAGGCAGTTCCATCATTACCGGCGTCGGATACGGACTTGTCGGATCATCGGCCATAAGCACAAATGGTGGAATCAGATACGAGCAGCCGCAGTTCAATACCGGAACAACCCTCGCACTTATCGGACTGGCCGCCAACATCGCCGTCACAGTCACCTCCATTGTCAATGCCTACAATGTGGCCAAAGTGAAGAGCCTGTATGCCGAAGACCTGCGGAACTACCGCCAGGGCTATTCCATCATGGTTGCCCCCACCGTGCTCTTTGCATCGGCCCCCACCGGCCTACAACCCGCCCCCGGCATCGGCCTCAAAGTCACCTTCTAAAAAGCGATGGGCTGGCTGTTTTATACAACCAACTAATATTCAACAACTTGCAAAATAGCGCCAGCCCGGAGCCTCAAAAAAACGAGGCTTCGGGCTGGATGTTTATTCGCAACCATCTATTTATCAGACGCTTACAACTTGAGCCAAAGCCTGGCGCAAGCGGCGAAGCGCAGCACAAGCGAAGCAAGAAACGAGTTACTGCCGGGGGGCGGGCTGGTGGGAGAAACTACGGCGGGGCCCTTCGGCCTCCAGCCAGAAATCATGGTCGAAGGCCTCGCCGGGGAAGGCATACGGGCCGATATGGTCAACCCTGAAGGCCATATAAGTGATAGGCAGCCCCATCTGAAGAAACATCTTTTCGTAGAACGTCTGCACTTCGGTAACAACGTCTATGGCGAGGGGGTGCATGTCCACGGGGCCGGCCGGGCGCCTGCCGGCATCTTCTGACCCACGCTCGTCATCTAAAGAACAAATCCCGCTGTGATATATGTCTGTACCGTATGCAAGTACCTGCAGCTCATTGACCTTGCAGACCGCCTGGGCGTATTCGTAGAGGTAACGGGAGTCGGTTTTGAGATGGACGATGCCGCTGGGACGCAGGAACCGGCGGTAACGTTCCAGGAAAAGCGGCGAGCAGAGGCGGGCGTTTTCGCTGCCCCGCAGTTGCGGGTCCGAGAATGTGAGCCAGATTTCACTCACCTCGCCGGGGCCGAAAAATGCCTCGATGAACTCGATGCGGGTGCGCAGAAAGGCCACGTTGGGCATTGCCTGCTCCGTGGCATATTTCGCTCCTTTCCACAGGCGGGCACCCTTGATATCCACGCCGATATAGTTGATCTCCGGGTGCCGCTGGGCCAGCGCGATGGTATAGTCCCCTTTTCCGCAACCCAGTTCCAGGACGATGGGGTGGTCATTCCCGAACATCTCCCGGCCCCAGTTTCCCTTGATGGGATGGTCGTTCAGCTTTAACTCCTTGCAGCCGGGCTCTTTGGCCAGCACGGCCGATGCGTCCGGCTGCAACAGGCAGCGGAACGTTTCGTTCTCGGCAAATTTTTTCAGTTTTCCGTGTCCCATAGATTCTTCACTGCATTCAGAATGACAAAACCTCAGTCGTCCTTTTCCTTTGTCAGGACAAGTCCCATTCCCAGCAAGCCTTCCGGAGCGGAAGGCGCATAGACGGTAAGTGTCCAGACGCCGGCTTCAACAGGGGATACCCCGGCACGGTACGGCTCGTACACATCGGCCGACAGGGGAAGATAGACCTTTTCCCGGAACAGGGAATCAGAAGGAGACCGCCACTGAATCATGAGCGGCATCTCGGAAGGGATTTCCTGCCCGAAGGGGACATCGACACGGGTATAAAAGTCCAGATTGTACACCACGGTGGTATCGCTCATGTCCAGCGTAAATGAATAGGGCCCCTCCCCCGGGAGGAATGTTTCCACGGAGGCCGGTTCCCGGCAGGCCGACAAGAGCAGCAGGACAGAGAGTATGAACGACAGATTCTTCACTTTGTTCAGAATGACGTCAGTCCTTGGGTGCCTTACGGGGGCGGTTACGGCTCTTGCGGCGCTTCTTTTTCTTCTCCGGGTCGAACCGGTTGATGGCATCATCCCCGACGGCCGAAATGAACTCCGGCGCCACCACTTCGTCCTGTTTCAGGGTCACAGGCTTTTCGCCCCTGCGGTTCATCTCCTGGATGTCCCGGACCTCCTGGGCCGACAGCGGGAACACCTGCGCCAGAGAGCCTTTCTCATAAGAGAAATAGAGCGTTTCGGCCAGGATGTCGGTCTTCACGAGAAAGGCCTGGCCGTCCTGGAACTCAAGCGGTTCCACCACCCGAGGGATACGGGAATGGGCATCCAGATAAGCGGCCACTTCATAATTGAGGCAGCACTTGAGCTTGCCGCACTGGCCGGCCAGTTTCTGCGGATTGAGAGACAGGTCCTGCGTCCGGGCGGCCGACGTAGTGATGGACTTGAACTCCGTAATGTAATTGGCGCAGCAAAGTTCGCGTCCGCAGACGCCCAGTCCGCCGATGAGGCCGGCCTCCTGCCGGGCGCCGATCTGTTTCATCTCCACCCGGATATGGAACTCCTCGGCAAAATCCTTGATGAGCTGACGGAAGTCCACCCGGCCGTCGGCAATGTAATAGAAAATGGCCTTGGTACCGTCTCCCTGGAATTCCACATCGCCGATTTTCATCTCCAGGCCCAGGTTATTGGCCAATACGCGGGCGCGGATCATCGTTTCCTGCTCGCGGGCGATGGCTTCCTGCCAGCGTTGAATATCAAAGGGACGCGCCTTTCGGTAGATTTTCCGGAGTTCCTGCCTGGAGGGATCCACGCCCTTGCATTTCATCTGTCGGCCTACGATGGGACCCTCCAGCGTGATGATGCCCAGGTCGTGCCCGTTGGCGGCTTCCACCACCACCAGGTCTCCGGTCTTGATGCTCTGGCCGGATGCGTTGACGTAGATTCCCTTGCGGGTGTTCTTGAAGCGTACCTCATAATAATTGTTGAACTGCTCCTGGGCGATGCCCTTGAGCGTATCGTACACCTCCAGTTTGCAACAGCCTTGCCGGTACCGGATATCCCGGTTGCCGGTCTGCTCATCTATCGTTACAGTACAACCGCGGGAACAGTCGAACTGGATGGATTCGTTACTATACTCATTCATAACGTATATAATTGATTCACCAAATCGGTGAAAAGGATTTTCTGGTTCACATTGCGCTCCACAAGGAGCAGGGAGCGGTCCAGGGCAGCCATGCCCCTACGCGGGAAAGTGGGCTTCAGGCTGCGGGCCATACGGGCGTAAAAGTCTTCCTCTCCTTCCGGAATACGGGCCAGCGAAGGCATCTTCTGCAAGAGGAAGATGCGGCGAAGGTCTTCCGAAGCCAGGCGGCAGAACATCTTCTGCTGCTCCCGGACTTTCAAGTCGGCCACCGCATCTCCCGTTTCCAGGGCCTTGAGCCTGTCACGGGCCACCACAGCCTCGAGCAAGTCATGGAAAAGATCCACCAGGGCGATGTTCCCGGCCGCCTCTTTGGCATGAACCTCGCGGTCCGCCTCCGGCGAAAGCGGCTGCACACGCAACTGCAGACAGCGGGAGGCAATGGTCACCAGCACCTTTTCCGGAGCATGGGTGATAAGGAGAAAAAGCGTTTTCTGCGGCGGCTCCTCCACCATCTTGAGCAGCGCATTGGCCGCCTGGGCATTCATCTTCTCCGGCAGGTACACCACCACCGTCCGGTAACCGCCTTCCACGGCCGACAGGGAAAGCCTGTCCAGGATACTGCGGGCTTCATTCACGGAAATATTGCTCTGCTTCCCTTCGATGCCGATGGCAGCATACAACTCATTTTCAAAGAAATACGGATTCTCCAGCACCAGTTCCCGGAACTTTCCGATATACTGCAGCGAAACGGGCTTGTCCGCCCCCGCCACCGGAAACACGAAATGGATGTCCGGATGAATCAGTTTCCCCACGCGCGGATTGCCGCCATACAGTTCCTCCAGGAAATGCAGGACCAGGGGGAAAGCGCCTCCGCCGTCGTCTTCGTGCAGCAGCATGGCATGCGGAATGTGCCCGCTTGCCACCATCTGGTGCAGCGCATTGACCACTTCCGTATTACCATATACTTTCATAGATTCTTCACTTCGTTCAGAAGGACAAAAACCACTTCGTTCTGAAGGACAGGGGGTCAAATTTGCCGGTCTCCCACATAATGCGTAAGGACCACCAGATAATCTTTCTGGGCCGATGCCGGAAAAGCCTCCAGCGCTTCCAACGCCTTGCGCAGATAACGGTGCATGACCGCTGTCGCCCGGCCGATTCCATCGTGCTCCTTCACGAAGGAACGGATATCGGCCTCCACTTCCGGATGGTCGGCGATACGGGCCACTTTTTCGCGGACGGCGCGGGCCTCCGGCTCCGGTACGCTTTCCAGCGCACAAAGCAACGGCTGGGTGATTTTCTGCTCCCGGAGATCGATTCCCGTAGGTTTCCCCAGCGTGGAATCGGCAGCATAGTCGAAAATATCGTCCTTGATCTGAAAAGCCATTCCCAGATGCGAAGCAAACAACCTCGCGGCCTCACACAGCGGCTCCGGTGCCTTCACGGAGATGGCGGCCGATACCGCAGCCGTCACAAAGAGCGAAGCGGTTTTTCCGTAGATAATCCGTAGATAATCCGCTTCCGTCGTGGTTCCCAGGCCGGAGAGTTCCATCTGCCGCAGTTCGCCTTCGGCCAGATCGCTGAGAGTGGCCGAAAAGCGGCGGAGCACCTGCTCGGGTTCCACGTGGGCCTGAAGGACCAGTTGTACGCACCGCACCAGCCAGAAATCTCCGATGAGAATGGACGCCTGGTTGTTCAGGAGGGCCGATACCGTAGGCCGGCCGCGCCGCAACGTGGCTCCGTCCACCACATCGTCGTGCAGGAGCGTGGCGTTGTGCAGCAGCTCCGTTCCGGCAGCATACTTGAGGGAAGACTCGTTCACCTTCCCCAGCGCGCCTGCCACCAGGAGCGACAGCATGGACCGGAGCATCTTCCCCGGATGTTCCCGGAGGCTTTTGTTGATGCCGTCCAGAAGCGCCACATCCGACTGGAGAGACTGCTCTATCAGCGCCTCCACCTTTTGCAAGTCTTCCTTCAGGAAGCTGTTTATCTCATTAATTTTCACTTATTTAAAGTATTCAAGCAACGCTTCCACCGTTTCCGGGAAATGGAGGAGGTCCACATCGGCCCGGTCTGTCATGCGGGTCTCCACATAATGGTCCAGCAGTGCCTTGAGCGGATTGTAGAAGCCGTCCAGGTTGAGGGCGAAAACTTCTCCCTTATACTTGTTCAGTTTCCGCAGGGTGTGGGTTTCCATGAGTTCGTCCAGCGTGCCGATTCCGCCCGGAAGGGCGATGGCGGCAACGGTGTTTTCCCGCATCCGTTCCTTGCGGTCGGCCATGGTTTCCGTCCACAAGACCTCCGTCAGACCCGGATTCTCCAACCCCTGCATGAAACGGGGCAGCACGGCCACGTGGCGGCCGCCCACCTTCAGGGACTCTCCGGTGATGGCGCCCATCGTGCCGCGGGCACCGCCACCGGAAACCACATCGTACCCCAACGCATGGAGTCCCCGCACCAACTGCCTGGCGGCCTCGTTGTATTTGGGGTCGATGGTGCTGGAAGACGCACAGTAAATGACAACCTGCTTACCCATCCTAGAAGAACATGCCAATGGTTATCTTAACGCCGGAATAGCCCTTGACATCCTTCAGGCCGGTAAGGGCATCCACATAATCATTCAACTTTCCTCCGTCGTACAACTGGCCGATATTCTTGAACCACTGCACGGTAATCTGGAAATGATTCATCAGTTCCAGACCGCCGCCGATGCCGAAACCGCCCTCGAACTTGTTCTTGGCGTCCTTCAGGGAGTTGCCGACACTGCTGAAGGATAAAGGGGTGGAGGAGACAGAACTTACCAACTGTAAATCTTCATTGCCATAGACCTGATAGCCGAGGAAGGGCTCAAAGAGAAAGAACGGGCGGAAGACCAGCAGGTCCACGCCGAGCTGCATTCCCAGGCCCAACTCCACGTAGCCGCTCCGGGTAGAGAGACTGGTGAAGGCATCCTTGATGGTGGCGCCCTTTACCTGATAGGCCAGTTCCGGCTGGGCCGAGAAGAGGGGCCCCATCTTGATTTTATAGGCAACGCCCAGATGGTACAGGGACATGCTGTGGGTGTCGGGCTTCCAGTTGCCGTCAACCTTGGTGTTGGAGCTGGTCCAACCGCCGATTACGCCGAACTGGGCATTGGCGGAAGCGAAAGCCGCAACAGTCAATGCTAAAGTCAGGAGAAACTTTTTCATGGCTTAAAGATTTGCTTTGATTTTTTCCACCAGGGTGGGTTTGGGCATGGCACCCACGGTCTTGTCCACCAGTTCCCCGTTCTTGAAGAACAGGAGGGTGGGAATGCTCATGATGCGGTACTGGGCGGCCACTTCGTCGGCATCGTCCACATTTACCTTCACCACGGAGATTTGATCGGCCATTTCTTCTTCCACCTCGTCCAGGATGGGAGAAAGCATGCGGCAGGGACCGCACCAGGTGGCCCAGAAATCGACGATGACAAGCTTGCTGTCCTGCAGAAGCTCACTGAAATTGGTATTGCTAGCTACTTTTGCCATAATTTTAAGTCTTTAATCCTACAAATATAATGAAAAAAAAGAAAAGATGCCCGGACCACGCCGGGCACGACAACACTGCCGGCAAAAACCGGGATTCTTTTTTTACAAAGCGTCTTCCACCGGAATGACATAGGCCCTGAGGCCCAGGGCCTTGTTGGCGGCATCCGTTTTGCGAAGCTCCTCCATCACTTTGGGAGCCAGACTGTCTTCCAAAACGGAAAGAAGGGCATGGTTCTGCGTGGGCCACGCATGGGAGCCCAGATGCGGCTCTCCGTCCACGGAACCACGACCGCCGACCTCCTGCCACACGGTATAACCCCGCTGGCCCAGGTGCTCCAGCAATTCTACAATCTCTTGATTGTAAGCCTGATTATATGCAATAAATATCGCTTTCATAGATTCTTCACTTCATTCAGAATGACAGGGGAGATTATTATCGATTCTGTCTTTTCGCCCTGCGCCTTTCACGGTGTTCGGTGAAGCCGCAGTAGAGAACGGGGATCAGGATCAGGGTGATGAGGGTGGAGACCGAAAGGCCCCAGGCCACGGTGGTACCCAGGCCGCGCCACATCTCGGAACCTTCGCCCCGGCCCAGCGCCATGGGCAGCATACCCAGCACGGTGGTTAGCGTAGTCATCAGGATGGGGCGCAGACGGCTCTTGGCTGCCATTACCGACGATTCCCGCACACTATACCCGCGTTCCTGCAGGAGAATAGTATAGTCGATGAGTACAATACCGTTTTTCACTACGATACCCAGCAGAATGATGATGCCGATAAGGGACATCACGCCGATGGCCAGGTTGGCGGTCATATTGCCCAGCGCGACGCCCACGAAGGCAAACGGAATGGAGAACATAATCACGAAGGGACCCATGAAGCTCTCAAACTGGGAAGCCATCACCATGTACACCAGGATGACGATCAGCAGCACCAGGAGGAGCATGTCCGAGAACATGTCCTGCTGATTCTCATAGTCACCGCCGATGCGCCAGCTCATCCCGGGAGGCAGCGGGTTGGAATTGAGCAGTTCCGTCACTGTTTCCACGCCTTCGCTCAGCGACTTGCCCTGGGCCATGATGCCGGTGACCATGATGTAACGGTCCCGGTTCTTGCGCTGGATGGTGGGCGGAACCTTGGATTCCTTGATCCTGCCCAGGTCCTTTACGCGGATACCGCGTCCCTGGGTATTGTAAATCATGATGTTTTCGATATCCTCGATGCTGGTACGGAACTCCGGGGCATAACGCACACGGATGTTGTACTCCTCACCGTCCTCCCGGTAGTAAGAACCGACCGAACCGGACATGGCGGCCGATACGGCAGCGGCGGCCGTCACGGAAGACAAGCCGTTGAGGGCCAGTTTCTCGCGGTCGAAATCCACCTCGTATTCCGGGGTGTACTGGTCCCGGGAGAGGATAGCCTGTGCGAAGAGTCCGCTGTCCATCATCCGCTGACGTACGGCACGGGCGGCATTCTCCGTTTCGGTGAAATCGTACCCATAGATCTCCAGCTGGACGGAAGCCCGGCCGCCCATGCCACCGCCTTCGCTCACGTTGAACTTGTTGATTTCCGGGAACAGGCGGAGGTCGGCGCGGACGATATCGGCCAGTTCGCTCACGCTGCGCTTACGGTTTTCCATGGACCCCACATTGATGTTCATGGAAATGAGGTAGGTGCCGTTCTGCTGCATGGAGGCGAAAGCGTTGTCGGAATCGGCCTGGCCGAAACGATAGCTCATCACCTTGATTTCAGGGATGTCCTGAGCGATTTTCTGATAAATGCGGGCCGCCACGTCACGCGTTACATCCTGTGCCGTGCCGATGGGCAGCTCAATGGTGGCCTGCATACGGCCGGAGTCGGCATTGGGGAAATACTCGGTCTTCATCCGCGGCATATAAATGGCCATCACGGCAGCGAAAATGACCAGGGCGCCGATAAGAATCAGCTTCTTGCGGTTCATGCACCAGCCGATGAGGCGGGAATAGCCGGCCGAGATGGCATCCAGCGCCTTGTTCACCGGGCCGAACACCGCTTTGTAAAGTTTGTTGGTCGTGGGCTTGTTGTCCATCAGTTGCGAGCACAGCATGGGGACCAGCGTCAGGGCAGCCGTGGTGGACACGATCATGATGATGGAAACAATCCATCCCAGCTGCTTGAACATGATACCGGCCATGCCGGAGATCATGGTCAGGGGGAGGAATACGCACAGCATGGTGAGCGTGGACGCGATGACGGAGATACCCACTTCGGCCGTACCGTGCACGGCTGCCTCCTTGGGCTTCTCTCCCCGCTCCAGGTGCGAAGTGACATTCTCCAAGACCACAATGGCATCGTCCACCACCATGCCGATGGCAATGGACAGGGCGCTCATGGAAATGATATTCAAGGTATTCCCCGTCGCAAAGAGGTACAGCAGGGAGGCCAGCAGGGCGATCGGGATACTGAGTACCACAATGAGGGTACCCTTGAGGCGGCCCAGGAAAAGGAACACCACCAGCATCACCACCAGGAAGGTGATGAGGATGGTCTCCTTCAGGGAGTTGATGGTGCGGAGGATGTTGTCGGAATTGTCCACCACCGTAGTGATGTGGACATCGGACGGAAGATTGTGCTCCAGCACGGCCATCTCCTTCTTCACCTTGCGGATGACATCCACGGTATTGTAGCCCGACTGCTTCTGGATGATAATCTGGGCGCCGCGGGTGCCATTGGTATAGGACTCCTGCGATTTTTCCTCCACGTCATCCACCACGCGGGCCACATCCCGGAGGTAGATGGTGCCGCCGTTGAAACTGCCCAGCACGACGTCCAGCAACTCGGACGGATCCTGAAACTCCTTTTTGATGCGGAGGGTATAGGTATCCGAGCCTATGTCGATGCTGCCGGAAGGGATGTTCCGGTTTTCGGCGGCGATGATCTGGGAAATGGCGGGGATGGACAGGTTGTAGGCTTCCAGTTTGGCCGGGTCGCAATAGACCTGGATCTCACGCTTGGGCGCGCCGGCCACAGATACCGTACCCACACCGGACACGCGCGCCAGAGGCGTAGCCACCCGTTCGTCCAGGATTTTGTCCAGGGCCGATACACTCT
The DNA here is from genome assembly GCA_900320795.1 of uncultured Bacteroidales bacterium. GTDB lineage: Bacteria > Bacteroidota > Bacteroidia > Bacteroidales > UBA932 > Cryptobacteroides. The sequence continues at coordinate 62,373 of ONTQ01000001.1, read as the reverse complement.
GATCGGCCGTAGCGGCCATGATCATGATGGGCATGTCGTCCACGCTGAACTTGAACAGGAAAGGGAGCGAGGCCCCGTCCGGCAGCGTCTGTGAAATCATGTCCAGCTTGTCCCGGACATCATTGGTAGCTTCGTCAATGTCGGTTCCGTACTCGAATTCCAGGGTAAGCACCGCGATGTTCTCCCGGGAATTGGACGTGATGTTCTTGAGGTCCGCCACACCGTTGAGGGAATTTTCCAGCAGTTTGGTGAGGTTGTTCTCCACATCTTCGGCCGATGCGCCGGGATAGGAACTCATCACCATAATCACGTTGGACTCCACGTCGGGGAAATTGTCCACCGGCAGCCGCGTCAGGGCAAAAAAGCCCATGATGGCGAACGCCAGGAACAGCAGTCCCGTGGTGACCGGATTGTTGACGGCAGTTCTGTAGATACTCATAGCACGTTCACCTTCACGCCGTCCTTGAGGGCGGCCTGGCCTTTAACAACAACCGTCTGCCCGTCGGAAAGGCCTTCGGTAATCTCATACTCGGTACCCATGTGGCGACCTGTCTTCACCGGGACATAGCTCACGGTGCCATCGGCCTGCAGCACATAGATAAAGCGGGTACCGGTGCCTTCCTGCTTTACGAGACACTGGTCGGGGACCACTACGGAACGGCGGTCGCCGAAGTTCACCGTCACGCGGGCGTACATGCCGGGACGGAGGGCCTTGTCGGCATTGTTCACCACGACTTCGGCCTTGAAGGTATGGGTGACGGCGTCGATGGTCGGATAGAGCCTGCCCACCTTGCCGGAGAAACTGCGGCCGGGAAGGGCATCCACGGTAAGGGTCACCTGGTCCCCCTTCTTCACCTTGACGTATTCACTTTCGGAAATGCCCACAAGCAGTTTCACGGGAACCACCTGCTGGACGGTGAACAGCGGCGCAGACATGGCGAACATGTCGCCGGCGTCGAAGTTGCGTGCCGTCACAAAACCGGTGATGGGACTGCGCAGAATGGTGTTTTCCTCGACGTTCCGGTAGTTGGTCTTGCGCACTTTGTAGCCCAGTTCGGCGGTTTCGAAATCGCTCTGGGAGACACCGCCTTCCTCGTAAAGGCTCTTCAGGCGCTGGTACTCGATTTCATCGTTTTGGACCTGGAGGGCCAGCTGGTCCAACTGGAGACGGTCCATCTCGGCCAGCACCTGGCCTTTGGACACATAGTCCCCCACTTCCACGTTGATCTTGCGGATGCGGCCGCCCTGCTGGGGCATGATATTGTTCACGGCATAGGCTTCCACCGTAGAAGCGTACGTGATTTCCTGGGGCACGTTTCGGGCCTGGGCCACGGCCACTTCCACATTGGGAGTCACCGCTGCGGGGATGGCGGCCGTTTCGCCGGCTTGGTTGGAACCGCTGCCACCGCAGGAAAGGGCGGTGACAAGGACGGCCAGGAAGGCAAAGTTCTTTTTCATATCTCTTCTTTATTTTTCTTCGGTAAAATCGTAACCAAGCGTCTGCTCCAGGCCGGCCTTGGCGATGACAAAATTATAGATGGCCTGCACCTGCTGCAGACGGGTCTGGGTGAGGGTCAGTTCGGTGTTGTTCAGGTCTGTGAACGTGGTCTTCCCCACCTCGTAACTCTTGGAGGCGATGTCGTAGGCTTTCTCGGCGCTTTTGAGGGCGGCCGAAGCGGCATCGTACGTCCGCATGGCCGTTTCCATGGTGGAAAGGCTCTGGCGGATGCCGATCCGGAGCTGGCGCTCGGTGTTCTTGCGCTGGAGGTCCAGTTCGTCGGCCTGGACGCGGGTCTGCCGGATGGTGTGGTAGCGCTGGCCGCCGGAGAAGATAGGGATGGTGAGCGAGAATACCATGGTACTGGACGGCAGCCACTTCCACTGGCTCAGATTGAACTTGTCACTCTGGGTGTAGTAGTTGTATGAGAGCTGCATGTTCAGGGTCGGGACATAGGCGTACTGCTGCATGCGGATCTGCCTGGCCAGCGTTTCGGCCTGGATGGCCAGCTGCTGCATCTGGGAGTTGCGGTCCAGCGTAGCCTCCTCGGCCTCGTTGATGTCGTAGAACATATGCCCGGTATAGTCGGACAGACGGCCCTGTACGTCGATGGCGCGGTCCAGGTCCAGTCCCATGACGGCCTTGAGCTGCCAAAGACCCAGGCGGATGGAGTTCTCGGCATTATAGACGTTGGGAATGGCAGCGGCATACGTACTCTTGGCACGGGCCAAATCCATCTCCGACGCCTTCTGCACATGGTATCTGCTCTCGGTGAGTTTGAGGTTGTGGGCAGCATTCTCGAAAACGGCGTTGTACACCTCATAGGAGGCTTTGGCCATGAGGACGGCGAAATACGCCTGCTTCACGGAAGCCACCGTTCCCAGACGCGACTCACGGGCCTTTTCCACGGCCAGCTCCACCTGGTCTCCGGTGATACGGAGGCTCTCCCACAACTGGAGGTTCACCAGCGGCATGGAGGCGCTGATGCCGAACTGCACCTGATTGCGGCGGCCCATCTCGATGGGGTCGCTGCTGGAAGTGGTGGTTTCTTCACTGGGTTCGGGAACATAGGGGATGAACGGCGTACCGGTGGCCACATACAACTGTTCGATGTAATACATGATGGGGTCCATCAGGCCGGCCATCATGGAAGCCATGCCGCCGCCGGAAGAACCGGAGCCGTTGTTGTCATCAGACCCGAAGAACACTTTCTGCTTCTGGATGGCATAACTGTACATACCGGAAGCGCTGATCTGCGGGAAAAGAGCACCGTATGCTCCCTTTTGGGCATACTTCTGCCGCTGGATTTCCATATCGGCCACTTTGACGGAGGTGTTTTCCGAAAGGGCTATCTTGAGCGCATCGTCCAGGCTGATGACCAGGGCCGTGTCTGTCACGGGACGTTCCGTTCCCTGGTACTGTGCCCATGCTGCCGAAGGGATAAGCAGCAGAAGCGCCAGCATCAATTGTTTTATTTGCATACTAACCAACAATAATAAGTTGCAAATTTACTACAAAAATTACGCCTATCCATGGTTGGATTTGAAATTATTTTAAAATCCCGCAATTTCAGGCCGACAACCCGCTGTTCCGCATTATTTTTGTTATCTTTGTGGCCTATGGAATATTTGGTAGTCAATTGGAACGTAGACCCCGTCATCTTCCACCTTGGCAGCATTGAGCTCAGGTGGTATTCGGTCTTGTTTGTCAGCGGGTTCATCCTGGGCTGGTACATCATGCGCAGTTTCTTCCGTCGGGAAAAAATCAGCGAGAGCCTCCTGGATCCCATGCTGTATATGCTCCTTATCTGCACCATCGTAGGCGCCCGTTTGGGGCACTGCCTCTTCTATCAGCCAGACTATTATCTGGGCAGTTGGCAGGGCTTCTGGGAAATCTTCATGCCCTGGAAAGGCGGCCTCGCCAGCCATGGCGGCACCATCGCCCTCCTCCTGGGCATCTGGTGGTACGCCAACAAGTATGGCAAGAAGAACGACTTCGACTATGTCTGGGTGCTGGACCACCTGGTTATTCCGGTCGCTTTCGCAGCCTGTTTCATCCGTCTGGGAAACCTCTTCAATTCAGAGATTTACGGTGGCCCCACCCCTCTTCCCTGGGGATTCATCTTCCAGCGCAACGGAGAAACCGTCCCCTGCCATCCCACCCAACTGTATGAAGGAGGCACCTACCTCCTGCTGGGTATCGTGCTCATGTGGCTGTATTGGAAAAAACTGGACAAACTGTATCGCGGCACCTTCGTGGGTCTTTTCCTCATCGTATGCTTCGGCAGCCGTTTCCTCATCGAATTCGTGAAGAACCCGCAGGTAGAATTCGAGCAGGACATGGTCCTCAACATGGGGCAGCTCCTCAGCATCCCGTTCGTTCTGCTGGGCATCGGCTTCCTGGTCTATGCCTATGTGAAAAAAATCCCCGCCGCGGCCGTCCATCCGGAAAAAACGCCGCAGAAAAAAGACCCCACCCACTTCGCCCATTCCCTCGAGCAATAACGCGTGACAGCAAAGTAATTGACTCTCCCGTATTTAAACAGTATTCCTCGTTCAATTTTTGAACGAGGAATACTATATAATTGACTATTGTTCAGGGACTTAGCGGCCACGCGAAGGGCGCTTAGTCCTGGATGGCGGCGATGCCGGGGAGGACTTTGCCTTCAATGGCTTCCAGCATGGCGCCGCCGCCGGTGGAGACGTAACTCACCTTGTCGGCATAGCCCATCTGGGTAACGGCAGCCACGGAGTCGCCACCACCGACGAGGGTGTAGGCACCATTCTTGGTGGCTTCGGCCAGGTCTTCCGCTATCTGAAGGGTACCCTTGGCGAAGTTGGGAAGTTCGAAAACGCCCACGGGGCCGTTCCAGAGGATGGTCTTGGAAGCGAGGATGACTTTCGTCCAGGCCTCGAGGGTCTTGGGAGCGGCATCCATGCCTTCCCAGTCTTCGGCGATATTGTCGGTATCGAAGATCTGCCGAGGCGTATCGTTGTCAAAGGCCTGACCGGCAACGGTCTGGATGGACAGGTACACGTTTACGCCTTTCTCCTTGGCGGTGGCCAGGATTTCGAGTGCATCGGGGATGAGTTCATCTTCATGCAGGGACTGGCCGATCTTGCCGCCCTTGGCCTTGATGAAGGTATAGCCCATGCCGCCGCCGATGATGAGGTTGTCCACTTTGCCCACAAGGTTCTTCAGGACAGCCAGTTTGGAACTCACCTTGGAGCCGCCGATGATGGCGGTAAGGGGACGCTGGGCGTTCTTGAGCACATTGTCGATGGCCTTGATTTCGCCTTCCATCAGGTAGCCGAACATCTTGTCATTGGGGAAGTACTCGGCAATGAGGGCGGTGGAGCCATGCGCACGGTGGGCGGTGCCGAAAGCGTCGTTGATGTAGCAGTCGGCATAAGAGGCGAGGGTTTTGACGAACTCCTTCTGGGAAGCCTTCACGGCAGCCTTGGCGGCTTTCTTTTCCTCGTCGGTGGCATCCTCGGCGAGGCCGCGCGGCTTGCCTTCTTCCTCGGCATAGAAGCGGAGGTTCTCCAGGAGGAGTGCCTCACCGGGCTTCAGGGCATCGGCCTGGGCCTTGGCTTTCTGGCAGTCTTCGGCGAACTGGACGGGAACGCCCAGGCATTCGCTCACGTGGTCCACAATGTGCTTCAGGGAGAACTTGGGATCCACTTTCTTGGGACGGCCCAGATGGGACATGATGATGAGGGAACCACCTTCTGCAAGCACCTTTTTAAGGGTGGGCATGGCACGGCGGATACGGGTGTCGTCCGTGATTTCGAAATTTTCGTTGAGGGGGACGTTGAAATCTACGCGTACGATGGCTTTCTTGCCTTTGAAGTCGTACTTGTCAATGAATTGTTGCATGGATATATAGCTTTAAATTGTATTCCAGTCTGCAAATTTAACTATCTTTGCATAAAATTCAAATGTTATGGCTGTCGAATTCCCTGCACAATATTGGAAAGACTATGAACTCCTGGACAGTGGCCGGGGAGAAAAACTGGAGCGTTTCGGCAAATACATCCTCCGTCGCCCCGAGCCGAAGGCCCTCTGGGACCCTTCCCTTCCGGAGACGGAGTGGAAACGCCTGAGCCATGTGACGTTCAAGCCCGGAGCAGGCTTCGGCAAGGCCGGCAAGGAAGACAGCGGCACCTGGGAACGCTCCAAGAAAATGGAAGACCAGTGGAGCATCGCCTATAACGGAGAGCCGGACCCCGAAACCCACGCCGCCAGCGACCTTCACCTGTCCCTGAGGCTGGGTCTCACCTCCTTCAAGCACGTGGGCGTGTTCCCCGAACAGGCCCCCAACTGGGAATTCATCTACCGGGAAACCGCGCGCCTGGTGCGCATCCACAAGGCCAACGGCCTCCCCGCTCCCAAGGTGCTCAACCTCTTTGCCTACACCGGAGCCGCCTCCCTCGCCGCCAAGTGCGCCGGGGCCGATGTCACGCATCTGGACTCTGTCCGTCAAGTAGTTACATGGGCTCGCGAGAACATGGAGCGCAGCGGCCTGGACGGCATCCGCTGGGTGGTGGAAGACGCCCTCAAGTTTGCCAGGCGCGAGGCCAGGCGGGGGAACAAATACGACGGCATCATCCTGGACCCGCCGGCCTACGGGCATGGCCCGGACGGCGAGAAGTGGAAACTGGACGAACTCCTGTTCGGCCTGCTGCAGAATGTGTCGGCCATCCTGAGCGAAAGGGAAGCCTTCATGGTCCTCAACCTCTACTCCAACGGCTACAGCGCCGCCCTCGGAGAAACCGTGGTGCGGGAAGCTTTCAAAAGCCAGTTCCGCGAAATGACTTCCGGAGAACTGGCCTTCAATGACACCTTCGGCAAAGTGCTGCCGCTTAGCATTTTCGTAAGGCTCAAACGATAGCGCCTCACTGTTTTGTTACGACAATCCCCTTTATGATATGAAACAGGCTCTTATCTTTATTTTGCTGCTGGTCGCCCCTTTAGCCTATGCGCAGCACATCAAACTGGACAAACGGGAAGGAAAAGTTTCCCCGGAAGAAGTAGCCCTCGCCCGATATGAGCCGGACACCACCGCATCGGCCGTAGTCCTTTACGACTATACCTACGTGTGTATCGACTTCAACAACGTGGGAGAAATCAACAAGACCGTCAATGCGTACAGCCGCATCAAAATCCTGAAGGAAGACGGGAAATCTTATGCCGATTTCAGCATCCCCCATGCCGACAAAGGGGAATCGGTATTCAACATCAAGGTTGTCACCCATAACCTGGAGGACGGCAAGGTGGTGAGTACCAAACTGGCACGCAAGTACATCTTCGACGAACTGGTGACGGAAGGCGTTCGAAAGGTTTCCTTCTCGGCCCCGGATGTAAAAGTGGGCTCCGTAGTGGAGATTTCCTATACCTTCAACAGCGCCAACTATGCGGAACTGGAAGATGTCTTCTTCCAGCAGGAGATTCCCATCAACTGGCTGGAGGCCGATGTGGACTGTCTCCAATATCTGGATTTCAGCCGCCAGGTCCGCGGAACCAGGCAGCCCGTTTTCAAGCGCGATTCCAACGACCGGATGCTGGGAGACATGCATTACCAGTTATACCGGGACTCCTATGTGCTATACGATATGCCGGCCCTTCCGGAGGAAAGTTTTTCCTACTGCCGGGACCAGTTCTATGCCGCCGCCAGTTACTCGCTCCGATCCATCGTGATTCCCGGCTTCAGCGCACAGTCTTTTGCCGATAACTGGTCCTCCGTAGATGACCTGATCCGGAAATCGGAAATCTTCAAGGAATGTCACGCGAAGGGCAAGGTTATCGATGAACTCAAACCGGCCCTGGACAAAGGGGAGACGCTGGAAGAAAAGGTGGTCGCCCTCCGGGAGGCCATTCTGGAAAAGGTTAAATGGAACAAAAACACCGGCTTCGTTCCCAAGCCGGCCTCCCAAATGCTCAAGGAAGGCAGTTCGGATGCCGCCTCCATCAACGGCCTGATGGCCAGTGTACTGCGTGCCGCAGACATCCAGGCCGACCCTGTGCTGGTGCGCAGCAGGGAAAAAGGAATCCTGATTCAGTCCCATGTGAAGATGGATGCCTTTGACCGGCTCATCCTCTGCATCCAGAACGGAACCGGGACATCCTACTATTATGACGCCGCGTCACCCGACGGCTACCTGAATGTGCTGGGAGAAGGGTTGATAGTGGATAACGCCCGGCTTTATCCCATGGACGGGAGCCCCGCCTGGGTGGACCTCCAGTCCCTGGGGAAGAACCTCACATCCATCGTCGTCCAGGAAAGCCTGGATGCCTCCGCTCTGGCGGTGGGCAAGCGGAAAGAGGTGGCCTATGGGGAAGCCTCCTGTTCCCTCAAAGAGTACGCCCGTTCGTTCTCCAAGGATGAGGAATATATTTCCGAACTGGAAAAAGACGGACAGTTGGAAATAACTGATTTCCAATATGACAAGGAGGCTTATGGCTCATCGGCCCGGCTGCAATTCGATTACGAGAGGGAGCACCAGACCGCGCAGGGCCGCATCTACGTGCATCCTTTCCTGAACAGTTTCCATTCGCAGCAGGCTTTCTCCAGCCCCGTGCGCTATACTCCGGTGGAGTTCCCCTATGCCGAAAACATCAACTACCGCTACAATCTGGAGATTCCGGAAGGATTTGAAGTAGAGCAACTTCCAGAGGATGCAACCGTCAAATGCGGCAGCGCCAATCTCTATTTCCGCCTCCAGTGCGCACGGATGGGAGCCCGCGGGATTCAGGTCCAATTCCAGTTCCAGAACAAGGACATGATGATTCTCCCCGAGAATTATGCCGACCTCAAGGTCTTCTGGGAGCACCTTTGCAACGTCTATAAGAGCACCATCGTACTGAAGAAAATATGATACTCCTCGCAGTCCTGCTTCTGGCAGCCCTTGCAGGGGCTGAACCCGATGCCGTCATCCTTGAGGATACGGAGACTTTCCGGATGAATTCTCCCACCAGCGGAGAGTTCACGGTAAGCCAGACTTTCCGCGTAAACAACGAAGAGGGACTGGATGCGGCCTCGCTTGTGCTGTTCACCGATTCTTTCCGTGAACTGAAATCCTTCAAGGGAGAAATCACTCCCTCCAGTGGCAAACCCTTGAAAATCAAACAGGGAGACATTGTTTTCCTGTCCTTGAATGAAAGCCTGGCCGACGATGCCAGGGTATATACATATCGGCCTTCCGTGAAACAGTTCCCCATGGTGGTGCACTATGAATACAAGGTGAACTACCGAAAGGGCATCGCATCGTTCCCCACCTTTGCTCCCGTGAGCGGCGAAAACACGGCCGTGGAGAAGGCGGTTTTCACCCTGGACGTTCCGGAGGGCACGCCTGTCAAGTATTCTGCCGGCAAGGTGGAATACTCCGTCGAAAACCGGGATGGCAGAAGCCTGCACCGCTGGCAGGTTCATCACCTTCCCGCCATCCGGCTGGAATCCATGATGCCTCCTCTCCGGGAACTTATTCCCCTCGTGTACAGTTCTCCGGTGAATATTGATTATGGCGGCTACAAGGGCACCCAGGCCGACTGGACCTCCCTGGGCCGATGGCTCTGGACCCTGCAGGAAGGCACCCGGGAACTTCCCGCCCCGCTGGTGGAGGAGGTGCAGGCCATGACCGCCCCTTGCAGCACCCGCTTGGAAAAGTTGCAGGTCCTGTACCGGTATCTCCGCGACAAAACACGCTACGTGAGCATCCAACTGGGCATCGGAGGCCTCAAACCCATGGCGGCTTCGGTAGTGGCCAAACTGGGCTTCGGGGACTGCAAGGGCCTTTCCAATTACCTGAAGGCCCTGCTGGCCGCAGCGGGAGTGGAGTCAGACTGCTATATCATCAGCACGGACCGGAAGAACCTGCTTCCCGGTTATGCCTCTGTAGGGCAGATGAACCACATGATGCTGGCGGTCCCGCTTCCGGAACTGAAGGACACCGCGTGGGTGGAATGCACCAACCCGGTATATCCTCTGGGATACAGGCACCGGGGCGCCGCAGGCCACGAAGTGGTGCTCATCAAGCCGGAGGGGGGAGAGAAAATCCGCATCCCCGCCTATGCCGACACACTTTCCCGTGCCATCCAGCGGACAGAAGTCTTCCTGAAGGAAGATGGCTCCGCCACGCTTGATTTGCAAAAGGAACTATGGCTGGACGAGTTGGAACCCTATCTGGAATTCGGAAGCCTTCCCAAGGACAAGCAGGTGGAACAGTTGACACAGGCCCTGAAACTGCAAGGAGACCAACTGGTCGTAAACGGCTTCCGGAACAATTTTGACTCCTATGCCTCCGAAGGCGCCGCCTTCCGGCCCTGCATTACGGTAGATTACAGCATGAAAACGCGCATCTACGCCAACGGATCCAATCTGCAAGGGGAGGCCGACAGGCTCTTCGTCCCCCTGAATCCCATCGCCCAGGCCGTGGATTACCAGCGGGCCGAAAGGGTGAACGACATCTATGTGAACGGATTCCTGGACAATGAAGACATCATTGTCCTCCATATCCCGGAAGGATTTGAAGTAGAGGCTCTTCCCGACGATGTCGCCATAGATGACGCATGGGGCGTTTTCTCTTCATCGGCCCGGCTGGAGGGCGATACCATCCGCATCCGGCAGCATATCCGCCTGCGCTCCTGCAGGGAACCGGCCCAGCGCTATGCCGACTTCCGCCGTTTTGCCCGCGCCGTGAACAAAGCCTATTCCGCCACGCTGGTCCTGCGAAAAAAGCAGGCGGCAGCATGATTCATTTCACCCTATCAGTCAGCAACCGATAAACTGTCGTCCTTTTCCAGGGAATAAGCGCCGCCGGTAACCGTGTGGAGCAGTTCCTCCAGGCTGTCCATCATGGCTTCCGACAGTTCCGTGTCCCCATACTGTTTGCAGACATCCGACATATAGAGGTACACGCGGCTCGCCGTTTCAAATTCGGCCGAGCCCAGGGAACCCCATTGCATGTAGAAGGAGATGGTGTCCAGGAGTTGGTCGGCAAAGCGGGAGGCCAGGTCACGGGCTTTGTCCGCGGCACCCAGATAATAGTAGTTTTCGGCCATCTGGGCCACCATGTAGTCGTTGGAACTGAAGCCCAGCGGAATACTTTCCAGAGGGAAATTCTGTTCGGGGAAGTTTTCCTGGCACAGGTCCAGCACTTCCAGGGCCTTTTCGTTTTCCCGGATGTCGATAAGGGCGTTGGCTACGGTGAGGAAATACTGCCGCTGGGACAGCACACCCAGGAAGGTGTACATGTTCTGGTAGTCCACGTAGTAGTCCGTACGCTTCAGTGCATCCCACTTGTACTTGGTCTTGAGGTCGTTATACTGGGCCAGGGCGTCCACCTTGCCGGCATCCGTGGACGAAATCTTGTTCCGGATGGGCGTAAAGCGGTAGGAGAAACCGTCGAACATCAGGTAATCCTTGATGCCCACATTGAGGTCTCCGCCCATGTTCAGGAGGTTCAGCGGACGGTCCCACTCGTAGTTCGACAGGAAGTCCAGCAGGAAGAGCTCCGGCTTGGAGACATAATTCTTGTCCTTGGACATCTGAAGGACAATCTGGTCGGGAATCTCGTCGGCGAACTGCTCGGGAACGATGCCGTACTTGAGGCAGTTCTCCTTGTTCACGGGAATCACCAGATTGCGGGCACAGATGAAATCCAGTTTCTGGCCGTTTTCCAGGGCCACTTTCATCTTGGGGTCCTTGAACACGGTCATCACATCCGACAGGAACATGGCAGAGCCGTCGTCATAGGCGATGTACACGAATTCATTGGTGCCGTAGAGGTACTGCGAGGCCGGCACGGTAAGATTCAGCGGCTTGCTCTCGTTGCAGGCCCACTTCATCTGGTCGATGTACCAGTCAGTTCCCAGAAGCGAGGTGTTGACCACGCGGACATCGGTACGGACACCCTCGATTTCCTGCGCATACCATAGCGGGAAGGTATCGTTGTCCCCGTGCGTGACCAAAAGGCCGTTCTCTCCGACCGAATTCAAGTAATTCCAGGCCATCTCCGGAGCGGTATAGCGGTGGGAACGGTCGTGGTCGTCCCAGTTCTGGGCAGCCATGAGGGCCGGAACGCCCAGGCACAGCACTGTTACTCCGGAAGAAAGCGCCACCGGAGACAGCTGTTTCAGGCCGGCGGAAAGCCACTCATACAACGCCAGCACACCCAGGCCGATCCAAATGGCATACATGTAGAAGGAGCCGGCATAGGCATAATCCCGCTCACGCACCTGATAGGGCGGCTGGTTCAGATACAGCACGATGGCGATGCCCGTCATGAAGAACATCAGGAACACAATCCAGCTGCCCCGCTTGTCCTTGTCGAACTGGAACACCAGACCCAGCAGGCCCAGCAGAAGCGGCAGGAAATAATAATGGTTCTTGCCCTTGTTTTCCCTGAGCGGCTGCGGAGCGTCGGACTGGTCTCCCAGCCGGAGTTCGTCCAGGAAGGCGATGCCGCTTTCCCAGTTGCCGTTGAAAACGTTGCCCGGAAGCGGGCTGTGGATATCATTCTGGCGACCCACAAAGTTCCACATGAAGTAGCGCCAGTACATCCAGTTGAGCTGGTAGTCGATGAAATAGGCCATGTTGGCCCCAAAACTGGGCTTGCGGTGCTTAGCCCCTTTCACCCGGATACCCTTGCCCTGGGTGTACTGCTCGTAGAAGTCCACGTAACGGGGGTCGGCTGCAGACCACATGCGCGGGAAAAGCATTTTGCCTTCCGGGAGGTAATCGGCATCGGCCGGGGCATCGGCATGGACGTATTTCCCGTTCAGCGGAGCCCAGTATTTATCCTGTTTGAGGTCATAGGGCGCATCGTAATACTGGCCGTACAGCAGCGGCGTGGACCCATACTGTTCCCGGCTCAGGTAACGCACCAGCGTATAGGCATTGTCGGGCTGATACTCGTTGGTAGGAGTCTTCACGCTGGAACGGATGATGACGATGGCAAAGAGAGAGAAGCCCATCACCAGGGTAGTGACGCAGAGCATTACCGTATTCCAGAACACCTTGCCCCTCTTGAGCGTGGCGAACAGCGACCAGAAGCAAAGTGCCAGCAGGGCTACCAGGAAGAAGAGGGCGCCGCTGTTGTACGGCAAGCCAAGCCCGTTCACGAAGAGCCGGTCAAAGAAAGCGGCCACCTTGGGAAGGTAAGGGATGAAGAGATATACCAGCAGGAACTCGATGACGACGCCGATGGCAAAAATGACGGCCAGCTTCTTGAAAGACAGTTTCTTCCCTTCGTTCATGCGATAATAATACATGAAGACGAACGCCGGGATGGTAAGGAGATTCAGCAGGTGCACGCCGATGCTGAGGCCCATCAGGAAGGCGATGAGCACGATCCAGCGGTTGGCATGAGGCCGGTCGGCCTCGTCGTACCACTTGCACATGGCCCAGAAAACGAGGGCGGTAAACAGCGAAGACATGGCATACACTTCCCCTTCCACGGCACTGAACCAGAAGGTGTCGGAGAAGCAGTAGGCCAGGGCGCCCACAGCGCCGGAAGCGAAGATGGCTATCGCACGACCGACAGACAGCCGGTCGGTGCCGGCTGTGACGGAAGGATCCGTCATTCCCGGCTTGACCGGGAATCCCACCAGCCTCTTGGCGAAAAAGACGATGGTGAAATACAGCAGGAAGATGGTGAGGGCGCTCAGGATGGCGTTCATGGCATTCACAGCCATGGCCGCATGCTCCGGACTCACCGGGATGGTGAAAAAGCGCGCAATCAGCTGGAACACGGGGTTTCCCGGAGGGTGACCCACTTCCAACTTGTACGACGACGCAATGAATTCACCGCAATCCCAGAAAGAAGCGGTGGGTTCTATGGTGGAAAGATAGGTGAGCGAGGAGATGATCAGCACCGCCAGGCCCACAATCCGGTTCCACTTGTTAAAGATATTCTGTTCCATACATTATCAATAATTGGCAAAGTTAGCAAAAATTGACTACATTTGTGGGCTTTTTAAACTAAAACCTCTACCTATGTCTTCTGAAATCCGCATTATTCCCGTCGAAGGGAAGAAAATGCTCAAAGCCTTCATAGACTTTCCCATCGGCCTTTACAAAGACTGTGACAAATGGGTCCCTTCCTTCGAGGATGACGAATACAAATCCCTCGGGGAGGATAATCCCTCCCTCTCTTTCTGCGAACGCGAACTTTTCCTGGCCTACAAGGACGGAAAGGTGGCCGGCCGGGTAGCCGCCATCATCAACCGCAAGGCCAACGAAAAGTGGAAAGAGAATTCGGTCCGCTTCGGATGGTTCGACGTCATCGAAGACTTCGAGGTGGCCAAGGCCCTCATCGACACAGCCATTGCCTGGGGCAAGGAACGCGGCTGTACCAAGGTAAAGGGGCCCCTGGGCTTCACCGACATGGACCGCGAAGGCCTGCTGGTGGAGGGCTTCGAGAACGAAAGTCCCTTCACCGTCATCTACAATTATCCCTATTATCCGGAATTTCTGGAGAAGATGGGCTTCGTAAAAGACGTGGACTGGACCCAGCGCTACATCGAATTCACCAACGAGCTTCCGCCCATGATGCAGTTGGCCTCCACGGTGGAAAGCCGTTTCGGCGTGCATATCTACCGCGCCAGGACGCTCAAGCAGATGGCCCGCCGGGGACGCGAGATGTTCCACGTGCTCAACGATGCCTTCGCCCCGCTGTACGAATATACGAAACTGAGCGAGGAGCAGATTGACGGCTATGTTAAACAGTATGTCCCCGTCCTCAACAAGGACATGGTCGCCTTCGTGGTCAATGACAACGATGACCTGGTGGCCTTCACGGTGACCATGCCGCATATCTCGCAGGGCGTCCGGAAGGCCAAGGGCCGCATCTTCCCCTTCGGCTGGATGCACATCCTCCCGCAGCTCAGTCCCAAGCGCAATCACGTAGCCGAAGGCCTCCTGATCGGCGTATTGCCGGAATACCAGTCCAAGGGTGCCGCCCTCCTTATGTTCAAGTACCTACACGAGAATTATATCCGGCTGGGCATCAAACGCTTGCTGCTGAATCCCCAATTGGAAGAGAACCACAAGGTTCAAAATCTCTTCGGCCCGTACGACCCCAAGCCGTACCAGCGCAGAAGAAGTTACGTGATGGATATCTAATAAGAAAGAGCCCCGGCGCCGGGGCTCTTTCTCGTTTACAGGGCTTTGAGAACGGTGTCGCAAACCTCTCCCACCGTGGTGGGCATGGGGGCGGCAGGGTCGAAGCGCATGTTGAATTTTTCCTCCACGGCCAGGGCCAGAAGCATCATGGACAGGGAGTCGATGCCCAGTTCACGCACCAGTTCCGTTTCAAAGTTCACCGTGGGAATATCCGTATTGGGACGGATGATGCCAATCACCTCCTTGAGGCCGGCAAAAACGTCTTCACGGGTCATACGCGGGAAACCTTCATGCTGCCGGTGCGCTTGAAATCTTCCGTGCGCACGGTGACCTTACGGATCTGATGGGTGGAAGGAAGGGTGGCGTTGACTTTGTCCACCAGGGCCTTCATGTAGGCTTCCACTTCTTCCCAAGGCTTGCCGTCAAAGGCGGGCATGAAAGGAAGAATCTCGATGGCAATCACGTTGCTGCCGTTGAGTTCGTCTTCCTTCACCATGGCGTCGCGGACGCAAGGATCGGCATAGAAGGGCTCCTCGAGGCTTTCGGGGCTCACATTCTCACCGTTGGAGAGGATGATGAGGTTCTTGATGCGGCCGGTGATATAAAGGAAGCCGTCCTCGTCGAAGCGGCAGAGGTCTCCGGTGCGGAGCCAGCCGTCGGGCGTAAGGGCCTCGGCGGTCTTCTCGGGATCCTTGTAATAGCCGGAGAACACGTTGTCGCCTTTGATCCAGAGTTCGCCGTCCACGATCTTGGTCTCCTGGCCGGGATAAATCTTGCCGATGGAAGTGGGATGGGTGATGGCGTCGGCATTGGCCGATGTAAGGTTGGCGGTTTCCGTGAGGCCGTAGCCGAAGCAGAATTCCACGCCCAGTTTGGAGAAAATGTCCACCAGGCGCGGCGGCACATTGGCGGCACCGGAGATAATCATGCGGAGGTTGCCGCCCAGGAACTGGGGACCGTACATCTTCACCAGGCCGGCGAGGATGTCGCAGATTCCGGGCACGATTACGAGAACCGTGGGTTTGAGCATGGGAAGTTTGCCCACGGTGGCTTTCATGTCCTCGCAGGCGAACCAGAGGTTGCCGGTGTAGAAGCAGCCCATGGTGCCGGCGATGAGGCCGAACACATGGCTCAGCGGCAGCAGGCCGATGTAACGGTGTAC
Source organism: uncultured Bacteroidales bacterium (assembly GCA_900320795.1). GTDB lineage: Bacteria > Bacteroidota > Bacteroidia > Bacteroidales > UBA932 > Cryptobacteroides. Next base: position 46,590 of record ONTQ01000001.1, on the reverse strand, counting down.
GCCAATCACATGGCCGGGCTTGAAGATGGCGTTGTAGTTGCCTCTCATGAGGGCACGGTGGCTGAGGACGGCGCCCTTGGGGGAACCGGTGGTACCGCCGGTGAAGAAGATGGCGGCGGGGCTTTCGGGGTCGATATCGGCCACAGGGGCCTCTTCTTCGGCGATATCCTTGGTGGAAAGCACCTTCACGCCCTGGAGTTTGGCGGTGAGGGGCTTGAACTCGTCGCGCACGAAGATGGCGGCGATGTCAAATTTCATGCAGGAACCCACCACGGCCATTTCCGGGAGGGACGGCGGGAAATTCATGGCCACATAACCGGCCGAAGTGACGGCAAGGAACAGTTCCACGGCGTCCTGGCTGTTGCGGTCCATGATGGCGATGTGGGCGCCTTTGGGAAGGCCTAGGCCGTTGATAAAAGCGCGGCGGCGGGCAATGCGCTTTCCGAACTCTTCATAAGTAGTCGTGTTGGTCTGGTCGCTGACAGCCGGCATATCGGCATATTCCTTGGTGAACCAGTTTACGAATTGTCCCATTGTAGGAAGATAGGGAATCCTTTCGAACTCTTCCTTTGGGAGCATGTCATGGAAATAATTGGACATATAGTTTGGGTTTAGTATTTTCAAAATCGTGCAAAGATACTCATTTTTTCTCAATTTTCCGGCCGACGAACATCCGGCACAGGCCGAAGGTGAGGGATTTGCTGCGGACCTCCACGAAACCGGCTTCCCGCATCAGGGCGCAGAAGGCTTCCGGAGGCGGAAAGGCATGGACCGATGCCGGCAGATACTTATAGGCCGACTTGTCGCCGGAGACCATCCCGCCCACCCAGGGAAGGATGTGCAGGAAATAGAGGTCATACAGGCGTCTGAGCCCCTTGTTCCGGGGAACGGAAAGTTCCAGAATCACGGCTTTCCCGGACGGCTTGAGTACCCGGTAGAACTCTTTGAGGCCCAGTTCCTTATGCTCGAAATTCCGGATGCCAAAAGCACAGGAGACCCGATGGAAACTGCCATCCGGGAAGGGTAGGTTTTCGCCATCGGCCACCTGGAGACGGATGCGGTCGTGCACGCCTTCATGGGCGGCTTTTTCCATTACGAGCGCCATCATGCCTTCGGAAATATCGGCCCCGATGATGCGGGAGCCGAGCCCGGCGGCCTTGGCGATGGCGATGGTGCTGTCCCCCGTTCCGCAGGCCACGTCCAGGATTTGCTGGACGGTGCCGTCCACAATCTCCTTCAGGGCATAGCGGCGCCACAGGCGGTCCACATTCAGCGACATCAGATGGTTGAGCCGGTCATAGGACGGGGCGATACCGTCGAACATTTCCTTTATTTTCTCTTTCTTGGGCATGGATTTCGGTCAGAAAGTAAATTTGTCCGGTACCGGATCATAGCCGCTGCCGCCCCAGGGATGGCAACGGAGAAGACGGCGAACGGTAAGATACAGGCCCTTGAGCGGGCCATGCTTGCGAAACGCTTCCAGCGCATACTGCGAACAGGTAGGCGTAAAACGGCAGGAGGGCGGCGTAAACGGACTGATGCAGATCTGATAGAATTTAATCAGAACCACAGCCGGAAAAATGAGGATTTTCTTGAGGGTCGGATTCATCGCAGGGCCTCCAGTATCCGGGTCATGTCTTCGTAAACAGCCTCGTAAGGCAGTACTTCCCGGGAAGTATAGACAAACAACAAATCCGTAGCGTTTTCCAGCAACGATTTCTGCCGACGGTAACTCTCGCGGATTCGGCGTTTGAGAAGATTCCGTTTCACCGCGCGTTTGAAATGGCGTTTTGGGACGGAAATGACCACACGGGAGGCGTTTTCCCCTTCCCCGCGACGGAGATAGCGGCAGCGGAGACATCCCGCCTGCATGCTTTTCCCTTGTTCAAAAAGGGCCTCCACGGCTGTTTTGCCGCAGAGGCGCTCGGACTTGGGAAAGGTCGCATCCATTACGCTAAACTCTTCAGATACAACTCGATGGCCGCCGCGACGGACGGAGCCTCGGGAGACGGAGCCTTTACGTCAATCCGAAGGCCGGCGTCTTCCATGGCCCGGACGATGGAGCGGCCATAGGAAACCATCTTCATCTCACCCTGCTGGAAGTCCGGAAAATTCTCCTGGAGGGACTTGACATCGGCCGGATGATAGAAGACGGCCATATCGTAAGACTTGAGGTCCAGATCGTTGAGGTCCTGGCTCACCGACTTCACGAACACACCGGTGGTGTACTGGAGATGATTCGCGGTGAAAAGTGACGTAAGCGCCTCGGACGAAGAGGAATCCGACATGGCGATGAGAAACTTCTCTCCCTTGTGCTTGGGGCCGATGAGGGCCACCACGCTTTCAGGGGTTCCGGTTCCGAAGAATATCTTGCGCTTGCGGTAAACAATGTGCTTCTGCAGATACATGGCCACAGCCTCGGTGGTGCAGAAGTACTTCATGGTCTCGGGAATTTTGGCACGGAGTTCCTCTGCAAGGGAAAAGAAAGCGTCAATGGCATGACGGGAGGAAAAGACAACGGCCGTATAATCCAAAACATTGATTCGCTGGGCGCGAAACTCTCTGGAAGTAAGGGGTTCTATCTTGAAAAAAGGACGGAAATCGAAGGTGACTCCGAATTTTTCGCTCACAGCCTGGTACTGCGAAAGGATGCGGGGGGCATTCTGAGAAACCAGGATCTTTTTGATGTTCATTATATGCGCTTCTCTACTCTACAAAACCACTGCCGAAACAATGAGCAGTGCAGTCGGGAAAAATTCCAGGCCGCAAAGGTACAAAAAAGTTCGGAAAGGATTGCAAAACAGTGAAAGAATTTGTGCGCGTCGAAGCAAAAAAACGCCATAGACAAACGCGCATTCAAGATATATTAAATTCTTGATTGTGAAATCATTGACCTGTACAAGCGAACAAATGCCCACTGTAGTCAGAACCAGCAGCATCAATAGGATGAAAAAGGTAAAAAATATCCGGCCGGACAAATTGTATTGATCCCGGTTGTGACGGGGCCTCAGCCACAGGAACATGAGCAGTCGGAGCAGGATATAGGCCAATACGACGCCGCCGACGGAAAGGAGGTACAGATTGCTGTCCAAGCCTTGCAGGAAGTCGGGCTCATAAAGCCTGTAACGGAAAATCAGGAGGACGGCGGGAAGGATGAAGGTTATGGACAGGACCGTGCGGTCATGGCTGAGGCGGAAACTGTTTTCCAGCTGAAAACTGCCGCGTGCACGGAAGACGCTGTCCCACAGAGAAGGGACCAGTTCAAAAAAACGCTTGAGCTGCAACAGAAACAGCAGGACGAAGACCAGCGTCAGGATTTTGGCCGGAAGCGGAAAGCCGCTCTCCACCGGCAGGACGGCCGGCGAAGGACTGTCCGGTAGCAGCAGGCTACCGCCCTGAAACAAATCCTGCCACATCAGTTTCCGCGTTTTGCGTTGTAACCCAGTGATTTAAGGAGGTCCGTCACCTTGTCGCGGAAATCTCCCTGGATGGTAATTTCCCCGTCTTTGGCGCTGCCGCCCACCCCGAGGCGGGTCTTGAGAGTACGTCCCAATTCCTTCAGGTCATCGGCCCGGCCAACGAAGCCGGTTACCAAGGTGACCTGCTTGCCGCCGCGGTTGCGGCGGTCTATGCCCACGATGAGCCGCTGCCGGGAAGGGGGAAGGGTATCCTCCTCCGTTTCCTGCACCGAGGTGTACTTAAAATCCGGGTTGGTGGAAAACACCACGCCCAGACGGTCTTTCCAATCGTTATCAGCCATAACGCTGCAAAGTTACTGCTTTTTTCATTCATCGCAATATCTGTACTGTTCGGGAAAAAAGCGCAACCGTCCGCTTGTCTATTTCCCCCCATTTCATTAAATTTGTTAACTGCTGCCAAAAGCAGGTTTTTCAGATTGATTAACACTAAAAATATGACCATTAACGTTCAATTACAGTATTGCACCGAGTGGGGAGAAAGCGTTCAGCTCCGGATTGGAAAACGCCGCATCGTGATGGATTATTCCTTCGGCGGCCTGTGGCAGATTATGCTTACCGGGCGCGAACTTCACGACGGTGACGATTTCTCCTTCGAAGTAATCCGTGACGGAAAAGTGGTGAAGCGCGAGTGGCGTGGTCACCATTTCAAGGCCCCCGTCGCCCAAAAGAACATCATCGTCCGTTCCCGCTGGCAGGAGCGTCCCTCCAATTCGGCCTTCTATTCATCGGCTTTCAGCGATGTCATTTTCCGCCGGCCTTCCGGCTCATCTTTCCGCAAAAAACAAGTCCAGTCGCCAGACCTGGGGAACATCTGCATCCGCATCGCCGTGCCGGAAGTGCGGAGTGACGAATCCGTGGGCATCGTGGGCTCCGGTAAACTCCTGGGGAACTGGAAAAACGTCCACCTGATGACGGACGAGGGCTTCCCGTGGTGGTTCATCACCCTGGACATCGCGGAACCCATGGAATACAAATTCGTAATCGTGGACACCAAGACCAGGGAAATCCGCCTGTGGGAAGAAGGGCCCAACCACTTCTTCGCAGAGATTCCTCCCAAAAACACCCAGCTCATCATCGCCGATCTGGAGCCCCGCTTCCCGACAGAGCCCTGGCGCGGAGCCGGCGTGGCCGTTCCGGTGTTCTCGCTGCGCAGCGAAGAAAGCTTCGGCGTAGGGGAATTCAACGATATCAAGCACCTGGTGGACTGGGCCGTCAAAGCCGGACAAAACGTAGTACAACTCCTGCCCATTAACGACACCACCATGACGCACACCTGGCAGGACTCCTATCCCTACAATGCGGTGAGTTCCTTCGCCCTTCATCCGCAGTTCGTGCATCTTCCCTCCGCCGGCGTGCGCCAGGATGCCGCGTACAAGGCACGGAAAGCGGAACTGGAGGCCCTTCCGGCCGTAGATTACGAGGCAGTGAACAGCGCCAAGTTGGAAATGCTCCGCAAACTTTACGCGGGCGCCAAAGGAAAGGCGACGATGGCATCGGCCGAATACAAGGCTTTTGTCCAGGCCAACCGGGAATGGCTGCTTCCCTATGCCGTTTTCAGCGTCCTGAGGGACCTCAACGGAACGCCGGAATTCGGCACCTGGAAAGAACTGAGCACCTACAACGCCAAAAAGGTGCAGGCTTTTGCCGATGAGCATGCCTCGGAGGTAGGCTTCTACGGCTATGTCCAGTTCCTGCTGGACCTCCAGCTCAAGGAGGCGGTACAGTATGCGCACCTGCACGGCGTGGCCCTCAAGGGAGACCTTCCCATCGGCGTGAGCCGCCAGAGCGTGGATGCCTGGCAGCACCCGGAACTCTTCCACATGGACAGCCAGGCCGGCGCTCCGCCGGATGCCTTTGCCGAAGACGGCCAGAACTGGGGCTTCCCCACCTACAACTGGGAAGAAATGGCCAAGGACGGCTATGCCTGGTGGAAAGCCCGCATGGGCAAGATGGCCGAATATTTCGACGCCTTCCGTATTGACCACATCCTGGGCTTCTTCCGCATCTGGGAGATTCCCGTCCCGTACAAGAGCGGCCTCATGGGCCACTTCAACCCCGCACTGCCCTTCTCCGGAGACGAACTCCGTGCCATGGGCTTCAATCCCGGCGACGCGGACGGCACAGACACCCTCTTCGTGGAAGATCCCCGCAAGGCCGATTTCTGGCATCCCCGCATCGCCGGCGAGAAGACCCAGCGCTTTGCCTGGCTGCCGGACTCCCTCAAGCAGCGTTATCTGGCGTTGAGCGAAGACTTCTTCTGGCGCCGCCACGACGATTTCTGGCGGGAGACGGCCATGAAGAAACTCCCGACCCTGCTCCGTTCCACCGGCATGCTCTCCTGTGGGGAGGATCTGGGCATGATTCCCGCCTGCGTGGCTTCCGTCATGGACAGTCTCAACATCCTTTCCCTGGAAATCCAGCGCATGCCCAAGGATCCGAAGGATGCCTTCGGCCATCCGGACCGCTACCCTTACTGGTGCGTCTGCGCCACCGGCACGCACGACACTTCGCCGCTCCGCGCCTGGTGGGAAGAAGACCGCGCCCTTACCCAGCGGTACTACAACGAAGTGCTCGGCTGCGAGGGAGACGCCCCTTATTTCTGCGAGCCATGGGTGGCAGACCTTATCGTGGCCCAGCACATGAAATCGCCGGCCATGCTGGCCATCCTGCCCCTGCAGGACTGGCTGGCCACCGACGGAGAAATCCGCTACGGCGGCAATCCGGCCGACGAGCGTATCAACGTACCGGCCATTCCACGCTATTACTGGCGCTACCGCATGCACTGCACGCTGGAGAGTCTGACGGCCAATGACAAACTGAACAAACATATCCGCATGCTCGTAGGGGCTGCCGGAAGAGGTAAATAATTGATCATGAAAAGAATCCTCCTGAGTCTTGTCTTGCTGGCTTCCTGCCTGGCCCTCCGGGGCCAGGTGGTCTATACGGACGCATCGGCCTTTCCGCTGTATGGGAAGGCGGCACCTACAGAAGGGTACCGGCGGCTTCCGGCCTCCCTGGAGGGGGTTGTGCGGGATGCCTTGTGGGCCCTTGGCCGCAACTCGGCCGGGCTGTATGTGCGTTTCCGCACCGACGCCCCTGAAATCCACGCCAGATGGAGCAATACCGGCTACCACATGGGCCACATGACCGACTGCGGCACCGGCGGCGTGGACCTGTACGCCCACCTGGACGGGCAGTGGAAGTTTATCCGCAGCGGTTTCGAGTGGGGGCCCATAACGAAGGACCGCGAGTCCCGGCTGGTGGGCAATATGGAGCCCGCCATGCGGGAATACATGCTGTACCTGGGCCTGTATGACGAAATCAAGACGCTGGAACTGGGCGTTCCGGAAGGGTATTCCCTGTACCAGCCGGAGTTGGACAGCCCGGTTTCGGAAAGACCCGTGGTGATGTACGGGACCAGCATCCTGCAGGGAGGATGTGCTTCCCGTCCGGGGATGGCCCATACCAATATCCTGGCCCGCCGGCTGGACCGCACGGTGATTAACCTCGGTTTCAGCGGGAACGCCCATTTGGACTATGAGATTGCCACGCTGATGGCTTCCGTGCCCGATCCCTCGGTGTTTGTGCTGGACTATGTGCCCAATGCAGCGGACAGCCTGATCCGGGAAAAAGGGGAAAAGTTTTTCCGGATCGTGCGGGATGCCCATCCCGACGTACCGATAATTTTCGTGGAAGACCCCCATTTTTCGCACATGGTCCTCGACCGGGCCATCGCCGATGAAGTGAATGGAAGAAATGCCGCCCAGAAGGCCCTGTACGAGCGCCTGGTGGCCGCCGGAGAGAAGCATCTGTTCTATGTCCCTTCCTTTAAAATGACGGACCAGGAAGACTTCGTGGACGGCGTCCACTTCACCGACCGGGGCATGACCCACTATGCCGATTTGCTGGAACCGGTGCTTCGGGAGGCACTCACCCTGTCGGAGCCATGAGGAGCGGGGAAGCCACGGTGGTAAAAAACGCCGGCAGCCACTATCTGCTGTCGGAACTGCCTTCCTGGGATATTTTCCCGGCGGTGCTGCGCGGAAAAATCCGCCTCAAGGCCAGCGAAATCACCAATCCCATCGCCGTGGGAGACCGCGTACGGTATCAGGCCGATGAAGACGGCTGCGTCATCACCGAAATCCTGCCCCGACGCAATTACCTTATCCGCCGCTCCACCAATCTTTCACGGCAGGCACACATCATCGCCGCCAACATTGACCGGGCCTATGTTGTTGTGTCCCTGTATTTTCCGGAAGTCAAACTTCCCTTCCTGGACCGCATCCTGGTCACCTGTGAACTGTATGGTATTCCGGCCACCATCGTCCTCAGTAAAACGGACATGTACCGGGAACTGGCGCCGGAGGAGCTGGCCCGTTTCCGTTCCATCTACGAGAGGGCGGGGTACCCGGTGATAGAAACGTCCGTGGTAAGCGGGGAGGGCATCGAAGAGATTCGCGCGGCCTGCAAGGGAGGGGTGAACCTCTTCTCCGGGGAATCCGGCGTGGGGAAATCGTCGCTTATCAAGGCGCTGGACCCTTCGCTTTCTCCCAAGATTGGGGCCATCTCGGCCGCGCATCTGCAGGGGAAGCATACCACTTCCCTGTATGAGATGTACCCTTTGGAGAGCGGAGGGTATGTCATTGATTCTCCGGGCATCCGGGGCTTCGGCCTGGTGGACGTTCAGAAGGAGGAGATTGCCCGTTACTTCCCGGAGATGCTCCGGGCGGCCCGGGGCTGCCGTTTCACGCCCTGCACGCACACGCACGAGCCGGGCTGCGCCGTGAAAGACGCCGTGGAAGAGGGGCTGATTTCCCCCGAGCGCTACAATTCCTACCTGGGAATGCTGGAAGAAGACAAGAAGTTTCGTTAGAACGGCAGGCCTTGGCATTCTGGAAGAAGTGCTGGCTATTTGAAAGAAGTGCTGACGTTCTGAAAGAAGTGCTGGCGTTCTGAACGAAGTGTTGCCATTTTGAAAGAAGTGCTGACGTTCTGGACAAAGTGTCATTCTGAACGAAGTGAAGAATCTGTAAACATGAAACTGAACAGGGAAATACTTCGGCTGTCGGGGCCCAGCATCCTGGCCAATATCACCGTGCCCCTGGTGGGCATGGTGGATATTGCCGTAGTAGGGCACCTTGGCGCCGCCGGAGGCGTTTCCGGGGCCTCTTTCATCGGCGGCATCTCCGTGGGAACCATGCTCTTCGACCTCCTGTACTGGAACTTCGGCTTCCTCCGCGCCGGCACCGGCGGCCTCACCGCCCAAGCCTACGGTCGGCTCCAGACCGGCAACCCAGGGGCAAAATCGGCCCTAAATGCCCCCGGCGAGTCATTTTCCGGCAACCCAGGGGCAAAATTGGCCCTAAATGCCCCTGGCGAGTCATTTTCCGGCAACCCAGGGGCAAAATCGGCCCGATTTGCCCCCGAGATTGGTTCTATTTTGGGGCGGGCGCTGCGGATTGCGATGGTTTCCGGCCTGGCACTCATCGCGCTGCAATGGGTGGTGGTGCAACTGGCGTTCCTGGTGGTGCAGTGCTCCCCCGAAGTGCGCATGCTGGCCACGCAGTACTTCTACATCCGCATTTGGGCTGCGCCGGCCACCCTCTCGCTCTTTGCCTTGAAAGGATGGTTCATCGGCCTGCAGGACAGTCTCCGGCCCATGCTCGTGGATCTTTGGGTGAACGGCGTGAACATGCTGCTCTCCGTGCTCCTTGCCTTCGGACTTGTACTCCCGGCCGGCAGTCTTCTCCCCTCCCTTGGAACCGGCATTGCTTCTTCGGCCGGCGATGCCCTTGCCACCCTTGGAACCGGCGTCGCTTCTTCGGCCGGGAGGGTGCTTGTTTCGGGGATGGGCTTTGCCGGCGTGGCATGGGGCACTGTCCTTGCCCAGTGGACCGGCCTTTTCCTGGCCCTTTTCGTGACACGCAAGTACCTGTCGCTGAGTCACTTGCTGAAATTTCTCGTTCGAAATCGCGACGAGAAATATCAGCAAAGTGCTGATACAGACAATGTTAGTAATCACGGACACGAGGCGAAAACAGTCGATGGCGGGAGATACGAGGCGCAATCATTCGATGGCGGGAGAGTTGGGGCCGAAAAAACACCGGAAGGCGCAGCGCTGATCGGCCATCGGCCCAGTTTCTTCACCCTGAACCGCGACCTTTTCCTGCGGTCGGTGGGCATGATTGCAGTGTATATCGGCTTTACGGTCCTGAGCGCCCGGCTCGGGGACTTGATGCTCGCCGTAAGCACCATCCTCATGAAATTCCTCATGATTTTCAGTTACTTCACCGACGGTTTTGCCTATGCCGGAGAGGCGCTCACGGGCCGATTCATCGGCGAACGTTCCCTGGATGGAGTCCGTTCCACCGCACGGGGCACCTTTGCCTGGGGCTTCGGCCTGGCGGCGGTGTTCATGTTGCTATATGGGCTCGGCGGTACGCCGCTCTTCCGTCTCATGACCGCCGACACCACGGTGGTGGAGGCTGGCCGACAGTTCATCCCCTGGCTCCTCGTGATGCCGCTCATCGGCTGCCCGGCCTTCACCTGGGACGGCATTTTCATCGGCGCAACCGCTTCTAAGGACCTCAGAAACAGCACCTTGCTCTGCGCCTTGGGCTTTTTCGCCGTCTGGTTTTCCGGCCGATGGCTGGCCAATACCTTCAACCCCGGAAGCCTGGGCATGGATGGTATCGGAATGGGAGCCCCGGACATGAGCATGGGAAACCTGTCCCCGGAAATCGGCCTTCACATTCTGATGGCCGCCTACTTCACCCACCTGGTCATCCGGGCCTTATACCTCACCTTAAGGTATCGGCCCGCCATTCTCCAGCCTTTGAGTTAGATTCCTTGCGCCAAGGTTCGGCCGATGGACCTTCAGGCAAGATTTCCGGGCCCATTGCGCCAAGGTCCAACCAGTGCACCTCCTGGCAGGTTTCAAGAGTTGAAGCACGAAATAAAGGCTTAATGCTTGAGATACTTCCAGCCGAGGACGGGGAGGACGAAAGCGAGCAGGCAGGCCACAATCCAGAAGAGGGAGACGGGGCCGAAGTCGTAGAGGCCGTCAGAGGCGAAGCCTTCGATGAGGAAGCCGCTGGCCACGGACTGCAGGCCGGCGGCGGCATAACTGGAGATGCCCACGATGCCCAGGGCGGCACCCGTGGCTTTGCGGGGCACGAAGTCCAGCGCCATGAGGCCGGCCACGATGCAGAACACCACCGAGAAGGCGAAACTGAACACGGCCACAAACGCCATGTTCACGGCAAAACCGCCCCCCCAGAAAAGGAAACCGGCCAGCGACAGCACCGCCATGACGCCGGACAGGACCACCGGCCGGACCCGGTTGCCCCGGAACACCACGTCCGAAAGCCAGCCGGCGCAGAGATTGCCGGCCACGCCGAAGACCTCTGCCAGGCCGATAATCTGCGTAGCCCGCTCCAGCGAGAAACTCTTCTGCTTCTGGAGGAACAGCACGCCCCAGTCGCTCACGGCGTGCTGGGTAATGTACAAGAACGCCGTAGAGATGGCTATCACCCAGATGCCCGGATGGCGGAACACCCACTTCTGCAGTTCCTTGGTGGGGCGCTGATCCATGGGCCGCACCTCCTCTCCGGAGAGTTCCTGCACGGAGGGAAGTCCCTCGCTTTCAGGGGTATCGGCAATGAAAATGAGCGAAACGGCCAGGCCGATAAACCCGGCCACCGCCGCCGCCAGGAAGCCCCACTGCCAACCCGCAGCCGCGACGATGAAGCCCGTCATAATCATGGAGACGGCCTTTCCGAGTTGCGGCGTGGAGCTGAAAATGCTGTACATGGTTCCCCGGCGCGAAAGCGGATACCAGCGCGACAGGCTGATGGTGCCGGGCGGCGACCCCATGCTCTGCATCCAGCCGTTCACCCCCCAAAGGACGGCGAACGTGAGGAGGATGAGCATGGAGCCCAGGCCCATCGGCCCATGCAGGAGGCCCAGCAGCCCCAGAATCAGGTTCACCAGGGCCGATACGCCGATGCCCACCGCCATGAACCGGCGGATGTTGCAGTAATCGGCAATGAAACCGTTGATGAATTTCCCGACGGCATACACGAAATAAAAGGCCGACCCGATGATGCCCAACTGCCCCGCCGTGAGCACCCCGCCGTCGATGAGCGGCTGTTTCACCACTCCCAGGGTCATCCGGCACACATAGTACAGCGTGTAAGCCACCGTCACGCCCCAGAACGTCCTGGCACGCAGGCGCTTATAGGCAGCATTCACCTCCCCCGCCGGCACTTTCCGCGCCCGCGGCCTGCTGATTCGGAAGAAGGAGTAGAACGACATGGTGCAAAGATACGGCAAATTTTGCCTTACGGCAAGTATGCCCGTCATTTCATCGCTGCCCGGAACCCTTCTTTATGGCAAACACCGGAAGGAACAGGACCAGGGCGATAAGGGAGAACAGCAGCCCGCCGGGGGTACCGGCTGCAAAATCGAACCAGAACACCTCTTCCGGGCCGTCGGAAAGGAAAGGGGCCAGGCCCAAAACGGTGGACACGACGGTGAGAAGGATGGGCATCCTTTTATGGTTGAACGACTTCACATAGCGCCGGATGCGGATTTCCCGCCGGGGGGCGGCCGGGTGGCTTAACTTGTTATATTTCGCCGTAAAGATACAAACTACCCCTTCATTTGGCATAATATTTATAAATCGCCAAATATCCCATTTTTTTACCGCGTCTGGCAACTTATAATGCAAGCCTATTCAAGTATTGCGTATTTTGCGTTTACTGCTTACCTTTGCAGGCAAATGGTTAAAGCGATTGTATTTGATATCGGCGGCGTTCTGGTCGATTTGGACCTGAAGCGCTGCATCCGGGCTTTCCGGGAAATTCTGGGCTTTGAGCGCATCACGGAACTGCTGGACGCCAGCCACCAGAAGGGTATCTATGGAGAAATGGAGGCCGGCCGCCTGAGTGCTCAGCGTTTCCGCGAATGCATCCTCGCCGAATCCCGTCCCGGCTGCACCGGGGCCGACGTGGACCGTGCCATGGCCGCACTCCTGACGGGCGTTCCGGAGGCTACGGCACAGGTTGTCAAGGACTTATCGGCCCGTTATCCGCTGTACCTGCTTTCCAACAACAATCCCATTTCCATGGCCCGCACCTATGAACTGTTCCGCGGGGTGGGCATCCATCCGGAAACGGCTTTCCAGGGGCAGTTCATCTCCTGCGAGATGAAACTCATGAAGCCCACGCAGGAATGTTACCGGGAGGTGCAGCGCCGGATCGGCCTCCCTGCGGGAGAAATCCTCTTCGTGGATGACAACCAGACCAACGTGGACGCAGCCCTCCAGGCCGGCTGGCAGGCCCGCTACTATGAGCCCGGAACCTCCTTACAATCCCTCCTGGCCGATTTGTAGCGCCCCCTTGGTCGGCTTCCAACTCAACACGGAATCGCCCACCTACTGCGCTCTGACCATCAACGCAGCACGGCCAGCACATGTGCGCAACGCCGAAATCGAATCAAGGGAAAAAGATGGTTGGGAAATATGTCTGGTGCAGATTGTTTCCCCAGACGGTCCACTCAACGGAACTTTCACAGTAATTCCAACAAGAAGGAAGCAGTCTGGCGGCCACCCGGCCATCAGACTTTTGTGCTTCCAGGCACCGCCGCCACGCCATGGAGTCCTTTGGGGCCACTGCGGGGCAATTTAGCCCATTTTTGCCCCTGAGGGGCGGTCGTTGGAGCCTCTGCGGGGCAATTCAGGGCGTTTTTGCCCCTGAGGTGCAGTCGTTGGGGCCTCCGCGGGGCAAATTGGACCGTTTTTGCCCTTGGAGGGCGGTCTTTGGGGCCTCCGCGGGGCAATTTGGGCCGATTTTGCCCCTGGAGGGCGGTCTTTGGGGTCACTGCGGGGCAGATTGGGGCGTTTTTGCCCCTGAGGTGCAGTCGTTGGGGCCACTGCGGGGCAAATCAGCCCGTTTTTGCCCCTGAGGTGCAGTCTTTGGGGCCACTGCGGGGCAAATCAGCCCGTTTTTGCCCCTGGCGTGCAGTCTTTGCGGCCACTGCGGGGCAATTTAGCCCGTTTTTGCCCCTGGGGGGGTAGTCGTTGGGGCCTCTGCGGGGCAATTCAGGGCGTTTTTGCCCCTGGGGCCGCTTTCAAAAAAGCCAACGGCACACTGCGCAACGGACGACACTGCCACTAAAAAGAATTCCCCGCAAGCGAATTGTCACAATTGGCCGCGGGGATTATAGTAAGGTATCAATATTTATGTCTGACACGGTAATATCCAATACCGTGCCAAAACATAAATGAAGGAATTATTTTATTTTCTTTTTGCGTTTTTTAGCATTCCAGTCACCGTAAATCTCGCTCACGTTGCCGGCCGTGATGAATCCGTGGATGTCGTTGACCTTGAGGAAATTCATCAGGTTGGAGAACTCGTCCTGGGTGAGGAGGGACTGGATTTCCACATTGTGGTGGCCGTTGTAGCCGCCCGTCACATCGTACAGGGAGCAGCCCCGCTGCAAGTCTTCAATGATGTATTTGCGGATGCGTTCATACTGGGAAGAGATGATGCACACGCGTTTGCGTCGGTTCAGGCTGGCCGTGAAATAGTCCAGGGCCAGGCCGTTGATCCAGGTGCCGATAAGGCCGATGACCACCATGCGGAACGGATTGATGGCGAAGGCCGTGCAGCAGATAAGGGCGCCCGCCACGGAATCCGACGTGCCGATATCGAAGTGCAGGTATTTGTTCACAATCTTCGCCAGAATGTCCAGGCCGCCGGTAGATGCGTTGATATTGAACAGGATGGACTGCGAGGCGCTGAGGATGAGCACGAAGCACAGGAGGTCGAACCAAGGGTCGGCCATGACGGAGGTCTGGCCGGGCTCCAGCAGTCTTTCATAGGGAAGAATCTTCTCCCAGAGTTCCAGCAGCGGGCCCAGGATGAGCGCCGTATAGACCGTCTTGGCCCCGAATTCCGGACCGATCAGAAGCCACGCGAGCAGAAGCAGGATGGCATTGATGACCGTCACCATCACGGAAACCTTGATGGGGATGCCCGCCAGTGTGAACACTTCCGACAACACCATGGACAAACCCGTAATGGAGCCCACGATGAGTTTGCTGGGCATGAGGAAATAATAGACCGCGGCCGCTGCGATGAACATGCCGAAAGTCATGATGAAAAGTTCCTTCCAGAATTTGAATGTGGCCAGTGGCTTTACGAGATCACCCGCTTTCATTTTGCTTAGTTTTAGTGTCTAAAGGTAACACTTTTCCAGCAAAATGCGATAAAAAATTAATAATATTTGTAGAATAGGGCGATAGACTCCATCCCGGCAAAGAACTGGCGCAGGAGGTAGCTCTCGTTGGGAGAGTGAATGGTGTCCCGCTCCAGGCCGAAGCCCATCAGGAGCGGATCGATTCCCAGAATCTTCTGCATATCGGCCAGGATGGCGATGGAACCGCCGCCGCGGGCCGGCACCGGCTCGATACCGTACACCTCCGCCATGGCGCGGGAGGCCGCCTGGTAGGCCGCAGAACTGATGGGGATAAGGAAGCCGTCACCGCCTTCGCAAGGCTTGACGTCCACCTTAACATACGGCGGCGCAATGCGCTCCAGATGCTCCTTGAACAGCCGGGTGATTTTGGCCGATGTCTGCCAGGGAACCAGCCGCATGGACACCTTGGCATGCGCCGTGGAAGGGAGCACCGTCTTGGCTCCCGTACCGGTGTAGCCGCCCCAGATGCCGCAGACATCCAGGCAGGGACGGATGGCCGTGCGCTCCAGGGTGGTATAGCCCTTTTCGCCCTTTACCTCGTTGATATCCAGGAACTTCTTGTATTCCTCCATGTCGAAGGGCGCTTTGTTCAGAAGGGCCCGGTCATCGGCCGAAAGTTCCACCACGTCGTCGTAGAAGCCGGGGATGGTGACGCGGCCGTCGGCGTCGTGCAGGGAGGCGATGAGGGCGCAGAGTTCGTTGATGGGATTGGCCACCGCGCCGCCGTAATGGCCGGAATGGAGGTCCTTGTTGGGGCCGGTCACCGTCACTTCCAAATACGCCAGGCCGCGCATGCCACAGTTGATGGACGGCACCTTTTCGGAAATCATGGTGGTGTCGGACACCAGGATGATATCGGCCTTGAGGAGGTCTTTATGCTCCTCTACCCAGGCCGGGAGGGAAGGGCTGCCGATTTCTTCCTCGCCCTCGAAGATGAACTTCACGTTATGCTTGAGCCGGCCGGTGCGAAGCAGGAATTCGAAAGCCTTCAGGTGCATGAACAACTGGCCCTTGTCGTCGTTGGCGCCCCGGGCATAGATGGCATCCTCCCCGGTGAGGGAATCTTTGCCCAGAACGGGCTCGAAGGGGTCTGTACGCCATTTTTCAAGCGGCTCCGGGGGCTGCACGTCATAGTGGCCATAGACCAGCACGGTCTTTTCCGCGCCCATGTCCTTGCTGCCGAAGACCACGGGGTGCCCGGCGGTTTCATACACCTGGGCCCGGTCTGCCCCGGCCTCCTTGAGGAGTTCGGTAAGGCGGGTGGCGCAGCGGTACATATCGGCCTTATGCTCGGGTTTGGCACTGATGGAAGGAATGCGGAGAAGTGAGAAGAGTTCCTCGAAGAACCGCTCCCGGTTGGCTTGGATATAGTTTTTCATGCTATTATTGGTTTTCCGCCTGGCCTCCGGCGAGGTCCAGGATTTCGGATGTAATTTTCTGCTGGCGGCCCTTGTTGTACTGGAGGGTAAGCTCCGCCAGGAGGTTTTCCGCATTGTCGGTGGCCGTCTGCATGGCCACGGTACGGGCGGCATGCTCTGCGGCGGCGCTGTCCAGAAGGGCGGCGTAGAGTTTAAGTTTCACGGTCTTGGGAAGGAGTACCTTCAGGAGGTCCTCCCGGGAGGGCTCGATGATGGCTTCGCTTTCAGCGGGAGAAGACTCCCTTTCTTCCGCGTCGCTTCGCGACCCTGTACGGGCAAATGCTCCAGAAAGGGAGTCTTCTCCCGCTGCCGACAGCAGCACTTCCGCCACAGGAACTTGCCGGGCGGTGGAAACGAAGTGGTTATAGACCAGAAGCACCTGCGCTATCTTGCCTGTTTCCAACTGTTTGGCCAGGTCTTCCACCAGCGCGGCGGCCGGAGCAAAAGCCGGGCGCTCCGACAGGGCGGTAAAGTCTTCCGGAGAAGGGAACCCGTCCTTGCGCATGGCATCGGCCATTTTCCGGCCGATGGAATAGACCACGTCGCCTGCGCTACGCACAGAACGCACCTTGGCGATGACGTTGGCGTTGAAGCCGCCGCAAAGCGACGAATTGCTGGCGATGGCAATAATGGCCCGGGGCCCGTGCACCGAATCGGCCGTTTTTGTGCACGAGGCAGCGTTTTCAGGCAGGTCGTGCACCGAATCGGCCATTTTTGTGCACGAGGCATTGCCGGCCGAAGCCAGAATGGCCTGAAGTTGCTTCTCGTACGGGCGCATGTTCTCGATGGCCGTCTGTGCCTTCCGCAGTTTGGCCGACGAGACCAGTTTCATCGCCGAAGTAATCTTCAGCGTGTTCTTCACCGATGCAATCCGGCCTTTGATTTCCTTTAATGTTGGCATACAGCGCTTCGCTCAGAATGACAGGTTGTTTGCTCAGAATGACAGGAAGCGTTATTCCATGGCTAAAATAACGGAGGCGGCGGTTTCGGCAAGAATCTGCTCGATCTCCGGGGTGAGCTTGCCTTCGCCGAGGGGCGTCAGGACATCGGCCTTGTGGGCGGCGCGAAGGCGGTCCAGGAAAGCGTCCTGGAAGGGCCGTACCTGCGCGATGGAAATGTCCCGCATGAGGGCATGGGTGCCGCAGTAAAGGATGGCAACCTGCTCCCCTACCGGCATGGGACTGTACTGCGGCTGGATGAGCAGTTGGTTGTTCTTCCGACCCTTGTCCAGGGCCAGTTCCGTGACCTTGTCCACATCCGAGGAGAACTTGGAGAAGGCCTCCAGTTCGGCCCATTGGGCCTGGTCGATCTTAAGCGTGCCGGCCACCTTCTTCATGGACTTCACCTGGGCGCTGCCGCCCACGCGGGACACGCTGATACCCACATTCACGGCGGGCCGAACGCCCTGGTTGAACAGGCTCTGCTCCAGGTAAATCTGGCCGTCTGTGATGGAAATCACATTGGTGGGAATATAGGCCGATACGTCACCAGCCTGCGTCTCGATGATGGGCAGGGCGGTAAGGGAGCCGCCGCCCTTTACTTTGTCCTTGAGAACGTCCGGAAGGTCGTTCATCTGAGCGGCCACTTCCTGCTGGTCGATGATGCGGGCAGCCCGCTCCAAAAGGCGGCTGTGCAGGTAGAAAATGTCGCCCGGATACGCTTCACGGCCGGACGGCCGGCGAAGGATCAGGGACACTTCGCGGTAGGCCACGGCCTGCTTGGAAAGGTCGTCGTACACCACCAGGGCATGCCGGCCCGTATCGCGGAAATACTCGCCGATGGCCGCACCGGCAAACGGAGCGTAGTACTGCAGGGCAGCCGGATCGGCCGCCGTGGCAGCCACCACCGTGGTGTAATCCATAGCCCCGTGTTCCCGCAGCGTCTTTACGATGGACGCCACCGTAGAGCCCTTCTGGCCGATGGCGACATAGATACAGTACACCGGCTTTCCAGCCTCGAATGCAGCACGCTGATTGATGATGGTATCGATGGCAATGGCCGTCTTGCCCGTCTGACGGTCGCCGATAATGAGCTCGCGCTGTCCGCGGCCGATGGGAATCATGGCATCGATGGCCTTGAGGCCCGTCTGCAGCGGCTCCGACACCGGCTGGCGGAAGATGACGCCGGGGGCTTTGCGTTCCAGCGGCATGTCCACCTTGTCCCCCTCGACGGGACCCAGGCCGTCCAGCGGATTGCCCAGCGGGTCAATCACGCGTCCCAGCAGGTTGTCGTTTACGCCGACGGCGGCGATGCGGCCGGTCCGGCGCACCACCATGCCTTCCTTCACATGGTCCGTAGGGCCCATCAGGACCGCGCCCACGTTGTCAGCCTCCAGGTTCATCACCACGGCCATCACACCGGCGCCACAGTCCAGCAGTTCGCCGGCCTCGGCATGGTCCAAGCCATAGATACGCACCACGCCGTCACTCACCTGCAGGGCCTTGCCAATCTCCTCGAACTGGAGATCGTTTTTCATGTCTTTGAGTTGTCCGAGCAGGATATCGCTGACTTCACTGGGTTTGAGGGTAGTATTTGCCATTAGATTATTCTTCTGTTTCGTTCAATAAATTGTTCGCGGATGAGGTCTAGCTGGCGTTTGATACTGGCATCCATGAGGTATTCGTCGATGTCGAAGACAAAACCGCCGATGATACCCGGATCGACGTCCACCTCAATGATGACGTCATCGCCCGTCTTCTGCTTCACCAGGGCCTTCAGGCGCTGCAAGAGGCGTTCCGAAGGTTCGGTGGCCGTGGTCAGGTGTGCCCTGCGGACGCCGATGCTGCGGTGGTACATGTCCACAAAGTCCCGCAGGATATCCTCCACCAGTTCCATGCGGCCATTGCGGTTCAGGAGCGTGAGGAAGCGGCTGAGTTCCTGCGACATACGGTTTCCGAGAGCCGTCTGCAGCAATTTTTTCTTGTCGAAGGCGCTCACGACGTCACTGGCCGCGCCCATCATGCGGCTGAGGTCCGGCACGGTACGGAGCGCTTTCAGGAGCTCCTCCGCTTCAGAACACACGATGTCTCCATGCCCGGTGTCCCGGACATACTTCACAAGCGTTAAGGCGTAACGGGTTATGACAATGGCGCGGTTCATTTAGGAATGCATCTGTGCCTTCGAAGCCTCATCGACCAGCCCGTCGATAAAAGCCCTCTGGTTGCCTTCATCGGAAAGTTCGTGGCGGAGCACTTTTTCCGCCACCTGGACGCCCAGGAGGGCCACTTCCCGACGGACGTCGCGGAGGGCGCTCTCCTTTTCGGCCGCAATCTGGACCTTGGCTTCGGAAAGGATCTTGTCCGCTTCGGCACGGGCCTGGGCCTGGGCATCAGCCACGATTTTGCTCTTGGTCTCGGTGGCTTCGCGGAGGATGGCGGCCTGCTCCCGGCGGGCTTTTTCCAGCAGCTGCGCCTG
The DNA here is from genome assembly GCA_900320795.1 of uncultured Bacteroidales bacterium. Lineage (GTDB taxonomy): Bacteria > Bacteroidota > Bacteroidia > Bacteroidales > UBA932 > Cryptobacteroides. The sequence goes on along the minus strand of ONTQ01000001.1, from coordinate 27,017 downwards.
CTCCACCTTCCAGGCGGCCATGCGGGCCTCTATTTCATCGGCATCCTTGAGGGACTGCGCTATCCTGGCGCTGCGCTTGTCCACCATATCCGTGATGATCGGGAAACCGAACTTCGCGAGGAGGAAAAACACAAGGCCGAAGATGACGACCATCCAGAACAGGAGGCCGGCGTCCGGCGTAACCAGATTCATTTCATTACAATGGCAAGGAGACAGACGATGATGGCGAACAGGGCGGCGCCCTCAACCATACCGGCGGCAATAATCATGGAGGTACGCAGGTTACCGGCGCTTTCCGGCTGACGGGCGATGGATTCCATAGTGGACTTGCCAATCTTGCCAATGCCTAAGGCAGCGGCGATGGCGGCGATACCTGCGCCGATGGCGGCACCGAACTTACCGAGGGCTGCACCTGCAGCGGCCTGGAGAATCATTGTAGTCAAAATCATAATATCAGTATTTAAAGTTTATTCTTCTTTCTGTCTGGCCAGGCCGATGTAAATGGAACTGAGCATGGTGAAAACATAAGCCTGGATAAAGGCCACCAGGCACTCCAGGGCATCCAGGAACACTCCGAATAGCACGCTGACCAGCGTCATTCCACCGCTCATGAGCGGCCCGTACTTGGCCATGATGAAGATGATGCACACCATGCTCAGAATCATGATGTGCCCTGCCAGCATGTTGGCGAACAGACGGACGGTGAGGGACACCGGCTTCATGAGGGCGCTGAACACCTCGATAACCGGCATGATGGGTTTAAGGAACACCGGGACATCCGGTGCGAAAATTTCCTTATAGTAGTGTTTCGTACCCGTAAAGTTCACGGTGAAGAACGTACAAAGGGCCAACACCAGGGTAATGGCGATGTTGCCGGTGAGGTTGGCTCCGCCCGGAAAGAACGGAATGATGCCGATAAAATTGTTCAGGAGTATCCACAGGAAGGCCATGCACAGATAGGGCGAATACCGGCGGTAATCTTCTCCGATATTCTCCCTGGCCATGTCGTGCACCATCATCACCAGCGGCTCCATGGCGGCAGCCAGACCGGTGGGCGCCTCCTTCAACGCATCGTGCTTGCGATACCAGCGGGCGGTAAGGAGGATAATCACCAGCAGCAGGAATGTGCTCATCATCAGGGACAGCACATTTTTGGTGATGGAAAGGTCCAGCGGGCGCTTTCCCGTAGCGGCATTCACCAACTTGCCGTTCTCATTCAAGGTATAGCCGTTTTCCGCCGCATGGTGAAGGGTGAACACATGCACCCCGTTCTCAATGACGATGCAGGGCAGCGGAATGGCGATAGGCTTTCCCTTCCACTCCGTGATGTGCCACTCATATTCGTCGCCGATGTGTTCGAAGATGATTTCCGCCACGTCAATCCCTCCGGATTCTTCGCCGTCGCTCTGAATGACAGGACTGTCATCCTGAACCGGCGCAGCCGGAGAAGGATCGGCCTGCCAGAAAAGCAGCAACGATATGACCCAGGCAAGCATCATACCTCAACACAGACTTTCACGACATTGTCCCTCACCTCCACGAAGCCTTCGTGGATGGGGAGAAACTTCTCTTCTCCGCTTTCGATGTAACGGATGCTGCCCTTTTCCAGGGCCGTAATCAGGGCCGCATGGTCCTTCAGCACGGTGAAAGGCCCTTCCACGCCGGGCAAGGTGACCAGGGTCACATCGGCCTGGACCAGCGTCCCTTCGGGACTGAGGATATGAAGTGCGATGGCCATTCTGAGCGAAACAAAGAATCTACTTGGCGGCGGCCAGGATGGCCTCACCCTTGGTGATGGCATCTTCAATGGTGCCCACGTTCAGGAAGGCCTGTTCCGGGAGGTAATCTACCTCGCCATCCATAATCATGTTGAAGCCCTTGATGGTGTCTTCGATGCTCACCATTACACCGGGAACGCCCGTGAACTGCTCCGCCACAAAGAACGGCTGGCTCAGGAAGCGCTGCACCCTTCGGGCGCGGTTCACCGTGGTCTTGTCCTCGTCCGACAATTCATCCATACCCAGGATGGCGATGATGTCCTGCAGTTCCTGATTGCGCTGGAGAATCTGTTTCACTCGCTGGGCCGTGTCGTAATGCGCTTGTCCTACGATGTTGGGATCCAGGATGCGGGAGGTACTCTCCAACGGGTCCACGGCCGGGTAAATGCCCAGAGCGGTGATTTTACGGCTGAGAACCGTGGTGGCGTCCAGGTGGGTGAAAGTGGTGGCGGGAGCGGGGTCCGTGAGGTCATCGGCCGGGACATAAACGGCCTGCACGGAGGTGATGGAGCCGTTTTTGGTGGAGGTGATGCGCTCCTGCATCTTGCCCATTTCGGTAGCCAGGGTGGGCTGATAACCCACGGCCGAGGGCATACGACCCAGCAGGGCCGACACCTCGGAACCGGCCTGGGTGAAACGGAAAATGTTGTCGATGAAAAGGAGGATGTCGCGCGGGCCTTCTCCGGAATGGCTGTCGCGGAAACTCTCCGCCAGGGTGAGGCCGCTCAGGGCCACGCTGGAACGGGCTCCCGGGGGTTCGTTCATCTGGCCGAAGACCATGGACACCTGGCTCTTTTCCAGTTCCTTGGGGTCCACGAGGGAGAGGTCCCATCGGCCCTCTTCCATGGCTTTCTCAAAGGCTTCGCCATAGCGGATGACGCGGGACTCGATCATTTCGCGAAGAAGGTCGTTTCCTTCACGGGTGCGCTCTCCCACGCCGGCGAAAACGGAGAAACCGTTGTGCGCCTTGGCGATGTTGTTGATGAGTTCCTTGATGAGCACCGTCTTGCCCACGCCGGCGCCGCCGAACAGGCCGATTTTTCCGCCCTTAAGGTAAGGCTCCAGCAAATCGATGACCTTGATGCCGGTGAATAGCACTTCCTGGGAGGTGGTGAGATCCTCGAACTTGGGCGGATCGCGATGGATGGGCAGCGTGTTGTGACGGTCCAGCTCCGGCATGCCGTCGATGGCGTCTCCGGTGACATTCATCACGCGGCCGCGAATCTGGGCACCTACGGGCATGGAAATGGGACGGAAAGTGTTCAACACTTCCAGCCCGCGACTGAGGCCGTCGGTGGAGTCCATGGCCACGCAGCGCACGGTATCTTCACCGATGTGCTGCTGCACCTCCAGGATGATGTCTTTCCCGTCGGGACGCTTCACGATGAGGGCGTCGTCAATCCGCGGAAGCTCCAGTTCCACATTGCGGGCCGATATGTTGAAATGCACATCCACGACCGGTCCTACGACCTGAGCGATGTGCCCTGTTGCGTTGGGCATAGGTTTAAGGGTTTATCTGTATCACTTTATGCTCCTGGGCCGATACGGCAATCCTGCCTTTGTACACCTGGACTCCCTGCTGGTTTTTCACCACTACCTCATGGGAGCCGGGGTCCAGGGCAAGGATATCATTGGAAACGGATTTGAGGTTCTGGTTGCCGCCCAGGGCCTTTACCTGGATGGTCTCCGTCCTGTATTCCTTTCCGTCCACGGTGACCACAATGTTCTCCTTGTCCTGGGAAGTAAAGGCCAGGTAGGCCTTTCCCGCCTTGGCGACGGAAGCAGGAGACTGTGGCCGGGTTGTATTCACGGCCACTTGGCCCGTACCGCAGGCGGTCAGAGCCAGAAGGAGGGCCAGAAACAGGATTCTTTTCATAAAAAGATGCATTTTTACAAAGATATGCATTTTTTACCAAAGTTCCGTCACAAAGTTGAAGAAGGGCTGGATGTCTTTCTTTTCTTTGAGGCGGACCATGTAGCAGAAGTTACCCAGGTCGTCGGAAAGGGCGTCAGGGACACGGTCGGCAAAGCAGATGGCACTTCCGTACCGCTCCCGGATTTCCGTGTCGCTGTGCTTGTAGGCCTTTCCGTCCCGGCGGGCTGCATAGGCGCAATAGGCATCTTCCCCAAGCGGCTTGCGGGCCTCGTCGAAGGCCACCATGTCGGCCCAGATTTGGAAGACGTCCGTCTGGTGGGCGTAATTCATCATGTCGGGAGTGTATCCTCCCGGCGGGCGCATGTTCACTTCCAGGCCCACATAGTCGCCCTTCTTTCCCAGGCCTTCGCGGTCGCGGTCCAGCTGGAAGTACTCCAGGTGTACGAAGCGGCTTCTGATGTTGAAGGCCTTTACGGTGCGACGGCCGATCTCGGAGAGCTTTCTGGGCACCGTCTTGTTGGTGTAATAGCAGGTGTCCAGGTTGTCGTGCACGATTTCCATGATGGGCGTAGGGAACACGCTGTTGTTCTCGAAAACAGGCTCCATCCGGGAATTATAAATGGCGTCATAACTGATTAGAAGCCCGGTGATGAACTCCTCGATCACATAGTACTGACAGTCGTCCGGATGGGCGGCGAACCAGGCGTCCAACTCCTTGGCATCGTGGATTTTGGTGGTACCGCCGGCACCCATGCCGCTGTCGGGCTTGGCGATGACGGGGTAGCCGGTCTTTTTCACGAAAGCCTTAACCTTGGCCAGGCCCTCCGAACCCTTGATTTGCCGGGCCGTGGGGATGCCGCCCAGGGCATAGTACTTTTTCATCTCGCTCTTGTTGCGGATGGAGGCAATCTGGTCGTTCTTGATGCCGGTGGTCACGTTGAAGTCCGTCCTGAGGCGGGCGTCCTGCTCCAGCCAGTATTCGTTGTTGGATTCTATCCAGTCGATTTTTCCGTATTTGTGCGCAAACCAGGCTACGGCCCGGTACATTTCTTCGTAGTTTTCGAGATTCCTGACCTGGTAATAGTCCGTGAGGTTCTGCCGGAGTTCCCACGGAAGGTTGTCGTAGGGCGTATCGGCAATGCCCAGCACATTGATGCCGTTGGCCCTGGCCCCGGCACAGAAGTGCCAGTATGTGGCCGGGAAATGGGGGGAAATAAATATTAAGTTCATAAATGAATAGGATTTGTTTTCTTCTGATATGCGCCGCATGGCGCCCCGGGTGATTTCGAAAGCCTCTCCCCGGAGTTCGCTGCGGCCGTCCTTGATTTTCACGTAACCGCCGTCCCGGAAGGTGTAGAAGCGGTGGTTCCAACTGTCCGGGAAGGCAATGTCCTCGAACAGCCGGAGGCCGTCCACCCGGGCAAAGCGCACCTGTTCCATGTGCGGAACCAGGTTGATGTCGGTGAGGCCCAGGCCCTTGAGCCAGCGCCGATACTGCGGGTCGGTGGCTTCGCCGGGCATTTCCGGGTGTGAATACACGTTCTCCGCGCAGTTCATGGAACCGGCACTGCAACCCATCAATACGCCTGAAAAGCCTCTCAGGAGCCCTTTCAGGCCAATTTCATGGAGAAACTTGTTCTGGGTGGGAACGTGCCCGCCGCAAAGGACAATCCAGTGCGCCCGGTGAACCAGTTCCCGGGTTTGGGCCGCATTCCGGCGGTCCAGCATCACAATCTCCTCTGTCTCAATGCCGGAGTTGTGGATGCACTGGCTCATCCCCTTCAGGACCGAATCCGTGAAGCCCCGGTCGTCCGGTGCGGCGCTCACCAGGAGCACCCGGGGCCGGGCCGATGCCGGGCCTTCCGATGAAGGGCCCGCCCGCCGCACAGCCTGCGCCAATTCCGCCCTGACATCGGCCAGAAAACCGTTGTCTTCGGTGAAATGGTCCTCGCCATAGCGCGTGGGGCTGCCGGTAAGATACACTGTCATGGCTGCAAAGGTACGGATTTTTGACCAATAGTGCCCACAGAAATGCAAAAGGTCGGATTTTTTCTGTCCGACCTTTTGCAGCAAAATGGCCATACAGGCCTATGAGAAGCCGATTAGGCGCAAAAGGTGTGCGGCTTAAAAGCAGACCTTTTGCAGCAGAGAGGGCCTTAGAGGATGGCCTTGACCTTTTCGACGATGTGGGCGGCATCCAGGCCGTAGAGGGCCATGAGTTCCGCCGGGGTACCGGTCTGGCCGAAACGGTCTCCGCCGTTCATGAAGCAGAGCCGGGTGGGCTGCTTCTGGGCCAGCAGGCCGGAAATGGCCTCACCCAGGCCGCCGGCCATGTTGTGCTCTTCGGCCACGATGGCCTTGCCGGTTTTGCGGACGGAGGCCACGATGGCTTCTTCGTCCAGCGGCTTGATGGTGGCCACATTCACCACTTCCACGGAAATGCCTTCTGCTTCAAGGGCTTCCGCTGCCTGAAGCGCCTCCCACACCAGGTGGCCGCAGCAGAAGACGGTGATGTCCTTTCCTTCATTCATCACATAAGCCTTGCCAATCTCGAAAGGCTGCTCGGGATCCGTGAAGTTGGGAACGGAAGGACGGCCGAAACGCAGGTACACGGGGCCTTCATATTTGGCGGCGGCGATGGTAGCCTGCATGGTCTGGTTGTAGTCGCAGGGGTTCACCACCACCATGTCCGGAAGGGCGCGCATAAGGGCGATGTCCTCCATGGTCTGGTGCGTAGCACCGTCTTCACCCAGGGTGATGCCGGCATGCGAGGAGGCAATCTTCACATTGGTCTTGCCGTAGGAGACCTCCTGCCGGAGTTGGTCGTAAACGCGGCCGGTCACGAATTCGGCAAACGAGCCGATGAAGGGAATCTTGCCGGCAATGGCCAGACCGGCGGCAGCGCCCACCATGTTGGCCTCGGCAATGCCGCACTGGATGAATCTTTCGGGGAATTCGGCCGCAAAGGCGTCCATCTTGAGGGAACCCTTGAGGTCTGCGGTTAAGGCAAGCACGCGCTCGTCGGCCTTACCGGCCCGGAGGAGGCCTTCACCGAAGCCGCTGCGGGTGTCTTTCTTTCCTGAATCGATGTATTTTTTCATAGGACTTTCTCATTAATAATCACCAAGGGTTTCTTCGAGTTGGGCGAGGGCGGCTTCGCACTGCTCCTCGTTGGGGGCCTTGCCGTGCCACTTGTGGGTGCCGGCCATGAAGTCCACGCCGTGGCCCATGTCGGTCTTGAAGAGAATCATCGTGGGACGGTTGGTCTTCTTGCCCATTTCCTTGGCTTTGGCGAAAGCCGTGAGGATGGCCTCTATATCGTGACCGTCCGCGGTGACCGTGTTCCAGCCGAAGGCCTGCCACTTGAGTTGGAGGTCTCCACCGCCGCACACGGAATCAATGGGACCGTCAATCTGCTGGCCGTTCCAGTCCGTCATGGCGATGAGGTTGCCCAGGGAGTGGTGGGTGGCGAACTCCGCACCTTCCCAGATCTGGCCTTCCTCGGACTCTCCGTCTCCGCAAAGGACATATACCAAATGCTTGTCCCCGTCCATCTTCTTGGCCAAGGCCAGGCCGGCGGCCACGGAAAGGCCCTGTCCCAGGGAACCGGAAGCCTGGGTGACGCCCGGAAGGCCCCTGCGGATGGAAGGATGGCCCTGCAGGCGGGAACCCATCTTGCGGAGGGTGCCCAGTTCGCTTACCGGGAAATAACCGGCACGGGCCAGAACGGAATAATAGACCGGAGCCAGGTGACCGGCGGAGAGGATGAACATATCCTGTCCTTTGCCGTCACGGGTCCAGGTGGCGGGGTTGTGGTCCATAACCTCGAAATACAAGGCCGTGAGGATGTCCGTGGTGGACATGGAACCGCCCGGGTGGCCGGATTTGGCCGACGTTACCATACGGATGATGTCCCGGCGTACCTGCGATGCGATTTTCTGAAGATTTTCTTTAGCCATACTATTATTTTGGATATTCTTTTTTTAATCACGGGGATTTTTTCAAAGATACGCATTTTTTCTGTATTTTTGTAAAGAAACTTTGATTCTAAAAAGGCAATGAGCAATTACAAAAAGAACGGCAGTTCCGCTTATCTGGCCGGGATTGTACTGGTCGCAGTTATCGGCGGACTTTTATTCGGCTACGACACAGCCGTCATTTCCGGTGCCGAGAAAGGCCTCCAGGCCTTCTTCCAGGGCGCTACAGATTTTACGTACACCGCCGGCCTGCACGGGTTCACCACCTCCAGCGCCCTCATCGGCTGCATCATCGGCGCACTTATTTCCGGTTTCCTGGCTTCCCGCCTGGGCCGTAAGAAATCCCTTTTCGTGGCCGGTATCCTGTTCCTTCTGAGCGCACTGGGCTCGTATTATCCGGAATTCCTGTTCTTTGAGAAAGGCGTCGCCTGCCGGAGCCTCCTCGTGGCCTTCAACGGCTACCGCATCCTGGGCGGCATCGGCGTGGGCCTGGCATCGGCCCTTTGCCCTATGTATATCGCGGAAGTGTCGCCGGCGTCCAAGCGGGGAACGCTGGTTTCCTGGAACCAGTTCGCCATCATCTTCGGCCAACTGGTGGTCTATTTCGTGAATTTCCTCATTATCCGGAGCCACGCCGGCGACCCCGAGGTGGTGGCCTGGACCAATGCCGTCGGCTGGAGAGTGATGTTCGTGTCGGAGGCCGTGCCCGCCACGCTTTTTGCCCTCCTCATCCTGCTGGTTCCCGAAACGCCGCGTTACCTGGCCATGCACGGACAGGCCCCCAAGGCCTTCGATGTCCTGGCCCGAATCAACGGAGAGCAGCGCGCCAACGATATTCTGCTGGAAATCAAGGCCTCCCTTCAGCAGGACAGCCACAAAAAACACGAGCATCTGTTCGCCTATGGCTTCATGGTGGTGTTCATCGGCTGCATGCTCAGCGTCTTCCAGCAGATTATCGGCATCAATGCCGTGCTGTACTTCGCCCCGCGCATCTTCGAATCCATGGGCGTGAGCAACAATATGCTCTTCACCGTGATTATGGGCGTCATCAACATTTCCTTCACCCTGGTGGCCGTTTTCACCGTGGAGAAACTGGGCCGGAAGCCCCTTCTCATCACCGGTTCGCTGGGGATGGCGCTGGGGGCCCTGGGCGTGGCCCTTTCCAATGTGGTGAGCCTGCCCGCCCTGGTCCCTGTCATCAGCATCATGCTGTACAGCGCCTGCTTTATGTTCAGTTGGGGCCCCATCTGCTGGGTGTACATTTCGGAGTTGTTCCCCAATACCATCCGCAGCCAGGCAACGGCCTGGGCGGTGGCCTTCCAGTGGATTTTCAACTTCATCGTGAGTTCCACCTTCGTACCCATGTACACGCGCAGCCCGTTCTTCGCCTACGCCCTGTATGGAGTCATCTGCCTCATTGCCGCGGTATTCGTATGGAAACTGGTTCCCGAAACCAAGGGCAAGACGCTGGAAGAAATGACCGCCCTGTGGCGGAGCAGGAAATAAGCCGTTATTTCACTTCCAACACTACGACTGACGCCGCCGGCAAGGTGAGCGTCAGTTTTTTTCCGTTCACCTTCGCATCCCGGAAATCGGCCGGGGCAACGGCGGGGGCCTTGCCGAACTCGTTGTGTGCCGTGATGGTAGAAGCCTTCAGGATTTCACCGCTGACGGCTTTGGGACGAAACTCGTCAAACTCCACCTCCACTTTCACGGCCTTGTCCAGATAAGGGTTGGCCAGGGACACGTGCAGGAGGCCGTTCCGGTCCCGGGAAACGGACTGGCTGAAGGAAGGCATAATCTCTCCACTGGCCGATACGATGGTTCCGCAGCGGGCCTCCGAGGGGACCAGGCGGGCGTTCTGGTGGACATTGAACATCCGGAACACGTGATAGGTGGGCGTGAGAATCATCCGGGGACCGTCCGTCAGAATCATCGCCTGCAGCACATTCACCATCTGGGCGATGTTGGCCATCTTGAGCCGGCCGGTATGCTTGTGGAAAATATTCAGGTTGATGGCGGCCACCATCGCATCCCGCATGGTGTTCTGCTGGAACAGGTGGCCGGGGTTGGTACCGGGCTCCACATCGTACCAGGTGCCCCATTCGTCCAGGATGAGGGCAACCTTCCGCTCCGGATCATACGCGTCCATAATGGCGATGTGGTTGGTCAGGATTTCTTCGATGGCATAGGTGTCTGTAAGGAGGTTATAGTACTCCTCCGGGGTGAAATCCGTGGCCGATTTCTTGTTGTTCCAGTCCGGGACGGTGTAGTAGTGTAAAGACAGGCCGGACATATTCCAGCGGGCGTTTTTCATAAGGGTTCGGGTCCACTCATAGTCCCTTTCCGAAGCGCCGCAGGCGATTTTGAAGAGTTGGTTGCCGGAGTGGTTGCGGGCATAGAGGGCATAGCGCTTATAGACATCGGAGTAATACTGGGCCGTCATCTCTCCGCCGCAGCCCCAGTTTTCGTTGCCCACTCCCAGGTACTTGACTTTCCAGGGTTCCTTGCGGCCGTTCCTGGCCCGAAGTTCGGCCATGGAGCCGTTTTCAGCGGTCATATATTCCACCCATTTGGCCAGTTCGGCCACCGTTCCGCTGCCCACGTTGCCGCAGATGTAGGGTTCGGAGCCCAGCAGTTCGCACAGGTTCAGGAACTCGTGCGTCCCGAAGGAGTTGTCCTCCACCGTGCCGCCCCAGTTGTTGTTCACCAGTTTGGGGCGGTTTTCCCTGGGGCCGATACCGTCCATCCAGTGGTATTCATCGGCAAAACAGCCTCCGGGCCAGCGCAGAACGGGAATTTTGAGGGCCTTGAGGGCATCTGTCACGTCGGTGCGGTATCCGTTTACGTTAGGGATGGAAGAATCTTCCCCCACCCAGATGCCTTCGTAGATGCATCGGCCAAGATGTTCGGAGAACTGGCCGTAGATTTCGGCCGGAATGACAGGCTGGTCCGTTGCCGTTTCATGGACGGAGACCACCACTTGTGCCCGGGCGGTGAAGGCAAGCGACAGAAGGGTGAGGAAAAGAATCTTTTTCATAATTGTGGTTATTTCTCCTGCAAAAATAAGTATCTTTGGATAAATTTAAAACAAACGACGGCTCCCATGAAAAAAACAATTCTATTTGTCTTTGCGGCAGCGGCTGTCCTGGCCGCCTGCACCCCCAAGGCCGGGCTCACCCGCTCGGGGCTCAATCCCAAGGATTTCGAGACGGACAGCACGGCCCTCTATACCCTCACCAACGAGTCCGGAATGGAAGTGTGCATCACCAATTTCGGCGGACGTATCGTGTCCATTCTGGTCCCGGACAAAGACGGGGAGATGCGGGATGTCGTGCTGGGCTTTGACAAAATCAGCGATTATTATCCCCAGAACAACCAGACGGATTTCGGCGCCGCCATCGGCCGATATGCCAACCGCATCAACCAGGGACGGTTTACGCTCGACGGCGTAGCATACCAACTGCCGCAGAACAACTACGGCCATTGCCTTCACGGCGGCCCTACCGGCTGGCAGTACCGCGCCTACCAGGCCGTCGAGGCCGATGCCAAGCACGTCAAACTGCGTCTGGTATCGCCTGACGGAGACAACGGCTTCCCCGGAACGGTGACGGCCCTCGTTACCTATACGCTCACACCGGACAATGCCATCGACATCGCCTATGAGGCGGTCACCGACAAGGCCACCGTCATCAATATGACCAATCACGCGTATTTCAACCTCTCCGGAGAACCGGCCACCCACAGCATCGAGGACGACATCCTGTATGTGAACGCCTCCCATTTCACCCCGGTGGACAGCACCTTTATGACCACGGGCGAAATCCGCGCCGTCGGAGACTTCCCCGTTAACTTCACGCAGCCCAAGCGCATCGGTCAGGATATCAACCATCCCACCTGCAAGCAAATCCGCAACGGCCACGGTTATGACCACAACTGGGTCCTGGACACCGACGGAAATATCAAGGCCGTCGCCGCCGAACTGTACTGTCCGGCCACCGGCATAGACCTTAAAGTCTATACCGACGAGCCTGGCATCCAGGTGTATTCCGGCAATTTCCTGGACGGCACCGTGGTGGGCAAGAAAGGCATCGCCTATCCCTTCCGCAGCGCCATCTGCCTGGAAACCCAGCACTATCCCGACACGCCCAACAAGGCCGACTGGCCCTCTGCCGTACTCCGGCCCGGAGAAACCTACTCCAGCCATTGCATCTTCGCCTTCGGCGTGAAGTAGATCCTTCACTTCGTTCAGGATGACAAAATGGAGTTCAGGATGACAATAAAAGTGGCTGCCCGAATGGACAGCCACTTGTTTTTTCACCATTTGGACTTTTTAGTCGGCGAGGGAGAAACGCTTGAAGGCAACGACCTTGGCTTCCTTATCGGCAGCGGCAAGGGCTTCCTTCACGGTCTTCTTGTCGTCGGACAACTGGTATTCCTGCTCCAAGAGGGTGTTCTCCTTCAGGAACTTCTGGATACGTCCGTTGACGATACCGTTGATCATCTGCTCCTTGTTGGCGAGGGAAGCAAGGGTTTCTTCTCCCACCTTGGCAATGATCTCACGGGCCTGCTGGGCCTGCTCAGCGGTGAGCCAGCCCTTGGCGGTGTTGGACTCGATGTGGTCTTCGCTGTCAACGTGGGCGGGGTTGATGCCGGCCTTTTTGAGAGCGTTGTCCACAGCCTTCTGAACCTGCTCGTCCTTGGTCTTCTGGATGGCAACGGTCTTTTCAGACTCGATGACATCGGCAGGAACGGAAGCGGCGTCCACAGCCACGGGATTCATGGAAGCCACCTGCATGGCGATACCGCGGGCGATATCGGCCGGAACTTCCTTGGAGAAAGCGACGATGGCGCCGAGCTTGCCGTTGAAGTGCACATATTCGCTCACGAACGGAGCCTCGAGGGCGCCGTAGAAAGCCAGCACGTGCTTCTCTCCGGTCTTACCGGCCTGGTTGGTGATGTCTTCCTCGATGGAGTAACCATCTGCAAGTTTCACAGCCTTCAGTTCCTCTGCGCTGGCCGGGAAAGCGGCGATAGCGGCATCGGCAATGTTGCCGGAGAGGGCTTTGAAGTCCGGGGTGGCGGCCACGAAGTCGGTCTCGCAACCGAGGCAGACGAGGATGGCCTTTCCGCCGTTTACGCGGCTGAGGACAGCACCCTGGGTGGTCTCGTTGTCACCGCGCTTGGCGAGGGTGGATTTACCTTTCTCGCGAAGGATTTCAACAGCGCGCTTGAAATCACCGGCAGCTTCTTCGAGTGCCTTCTTGCAGTCCATCATGCCGGCGCTGGTCATGTCGCGGAGTTTCTTGATATCTGCTAAAGAGATAGCCATAATTACTTGCTTTTAAAGGTTAATTACTCTTCGGTGGTAGCAGGAGCTTCCACGGCCTCGGCCTTGGGGGCGCGGCGGGAGCGGAGCTTCTTGGCGGGGGCGGCAGCCTCAGTTTCCTGGGCGGGAGCAGCCTCGGCCTCTTTCTCCTTCTCGAGCTTGCGCTCTTCGAGACCTTCGTTGATGGCCTGGCACATCACATCCATGATGAGCTCGATGGACTTCGTGGAATCGTCGTTTGCCGGAATCATGTAATCAATGGGCGTGGGATCGCAACATGTATCAACCATAGCGATAACCGGAATGTTCAGACGAACGGCCTCCTTAACGGCATTGGCCTCTTTCTGAATATCGACCACGAAAAGGGCGCTCGGGAGACGGGACATGTCGCGGATAGAACCGAGGTTCTTCTCCAGCTTGGCCCGCTGGCGCTCCACCTGGAGGCGCTCACGCTTGGCGAGTTTCTCGAAGGTGCCATCTTCCTTCATCTTGTCGATGGTGTTCATTTTCTTGACGGCCTTGCGAATGGTGGGGAAGTTGGTAAGCATACCGCCCGGCCAACGCTCGGTCACGGAAGGCATATTGACGGAAGCGGCCTTTTCGGCGACTACGTCCTTAGCCTGTTTCTTGGTGGCAACGAAGAGGACCTTGCGACCGCTGCGGGCCATTTCCTTGAGGACCTCGGCTGCCTCGTCAATTTTGACGACGGTCTTGTGCAGGTCGATGATGTGGATTCCGTTCCTCTCTACGAAGATATACGGAGCCATCTTGGGGTTCCACTTGCGGGCCAGGTGGCCGAAGTGTGCGCCTGCATCAAGCAACTGTTCGAAATTTGTTCTAGACATGGGTTTGTTTGTGTCTTTGTTTTTATAACTCTTTCATCAATCCGGAGTAGGAAACCTTGTTTCATCTCCGAAATTTTTTCGCGGCCCGGCAATCCTTTTTGTAGCTCGGGAAGATTCTCATCCTCACCGGGATCTCAGGATTTGATGAATACCAAAGCCGTGCTGACGTAAAACCAGAAGAAGCGATTAACGCTTACTGAACTGGAAGCGACGACGTGCGCCAGGCTGACCGGGTTTCTTACGCTCGACTTCGCGGGCGTCGCGGGTGAGGAAGCCGGCGGCCTTCAGCGTGGAGCGGTAAGCCTCTTTGTCCACCTCGCACAGAGCGCGGGCGATTCCGAGACGAACGGCTTCGGCCTGACCTTTGGTACCACCACCTACGAGGGTAACCTTGATGTCAAACTGACCTGCAGTACCGGTGACCTCGAGGGCCTGATTGGCGATGTACTGGAGGGTTCCCTCCTTGAAGTACTCTTCCATGGGGCGCTCGTTGATGACGAACTTGCCCGTACCGGGTACTACATAAACACGAGCGACAGCTGATTTACGTCTTCCAAGGGCGTGTTTCTGTTCCATGTGCTCTGTTTAGATTTCGTTAAACTTAATGGTTTTGGGATTCTGGGCCTGGTGCGGGTGCTCGGGACCTGCATAAACATACAGGTTGTTGATGAGCTTGTCACCAAGACGGGTCTTCGGGAGCATGCCCTTCACAGACCGACGGATGAGTTCGGCGGGTCTTTTTGCAAGGATCTCGCGCGGGGTGGTGAAGCGCTGGCCACCGGGATAGCCGGTGTAGCGGGTGTAAACGCGGTCGGTCATCTTCTTGCCGGTGAGACGGATCTTTTCGGCATTCACGATGATGACGTTGTCACCACAGTCCACATGCGGGGTGAAGCCGGGCTTGTTCTTGCCACGCAGCACCATGGCGACGCGGGAAGCCAGGCGACCGAGCACGAGGTCGGTTGCATCAATGACGAGCCACTCCTTGTTCACAGTTGCCTTATTCAGGGAAACTGTTTTGTAGCTAAGTGTGTCCACTGTCTTGATAATTAATGGTTTAACATAAAAAGTTGCGATCCCCCCGTAATCAGAGGGACCGCAAAGGTAGCAATTATTTGGGAGAAAACCAAATATTATAACCCATACACGCCTTCCACCGCCGGGGTCTCGGCGCCCCAGCGCTCCGCTACGTAATCCAGGGTGGCAAAAATCTCTTCCGGATCCTTGGAGGTGACCAGTTTGATGCGGGTATCCTTGAAATCCCGCAGCCCCTTGAAGTAACATGACAGGTGGCGGCGCATTTCATAGACGCCGGTCACGGGGCCCTTGAGGTCCAGGGACAGTTGGAAGTGCCGTTTGGCCAGGGCCACGCGGTCCCGTACGCTCATGGGCGGTAGTTCTGCACCGGTGTCCAGCAGGTGCCGGATTTCCGTAAAAATCCACGGGTGGCCGAAACTGGCACGGCCCACCATGATGCCGTCCACGCCGTAGCGGTCAAAGGCCTCCCTGGCTTTCAAAGCACTGTTGATATCGCCGTTTCCGATGATGGGGATGTGCATCCGGGGATTGTTTTTCACCGCGCCGATAAGCGTCCAATCGGCCTCTCCCTTGTACATCTGGCAGCGGGTGCGGCCATGGATGGTGAGGGCCGATATGCCCACATCCTGCAGCCTTTCGGCCAGTTCCACGATGATTTTGGAGCCCTCGTCCCAGCCCAGGCGGGTTTTCACTGTGACGGGCTTGTCGGGGATGGCCTCCACGATGGCCTTGGTGATGGCCACCATCTTTTCGGGCTCACGCATCATGCCGCTGCCCGCACCGCGGCCGGCGATTTTGGAAACCGGGCAGCCGAAGTTGATATCGACGATATCGGCCCCGTGGCCTCCGGCGAGTTCTTTGGCGTTGGCGGCCATCCGCGCCGCGTCCACCATGGCCTCCGGGATGCTGCCGTAGATTTGCACGGCCACCGGGGCTTCTTCCTCCAGGGTGTGCATCTTGGCGATGGTTTTTCCGACATCCCGCACCAGGCCGTCGGAACTCACGAATTCCGTAGTGACCATGGCGGCGCCCGCCTCCCGGCAAAGGATGCGGAAAGATGCGTCGGTAACGTCCTCCATGGGCGCCAGGGTAACCGGCCTCTCCCCCAAATCTATGTTTCCGATTTTCATTTCGCGTGCAAAGATAGACAAAATAATGTTATCTTTGTAGGTTATGATTTACGGACTCGCGCTTAGAATAAGGCATCTCTTTTACGATAAGGGCTGGAAAAAAAGTTTCTCCCCGGTAGTTCCTACTATTTGCGTCGGCAATGTAACTGCCGGCGGAACAGGGAAGACGCCCCATGTGGAAATGATTCTGCGTATGCTCATTGCACAGTGGAAACAGCCGGCCGTCCTTTCCCGGGGGTATAAACGAAAGTCCAAAGGCTTCCAGATTGTTCCCCACGACGGATCGGCCCTTCAATTTGGTGACGAGCCCGTCCAGATTGCCCGGAAATTCCCCGACATCACCGTCGCCGTGGATAAAGACCGCATCCACGGATGCGAGGAGCTCAAGGGCGCCGGGGTCATCGTGCTGGACGATGCCTTCCAGTACCGCCGCCTCAGGCCCACGCTGAGCATCGTGCTGGTAGATTACAACCACCCCGTTTTCAAGGACCGGCTCTATCCCTGGGGCCACCTGAGGGACCTCCCTTCCCGCCTCAGAAAGGCCGATGTCGTGGTGGTGACCAAGTGTCCCGCCTTCCTGGACGACCAGGAACGGGAGCAGTGGCGTAAGCAACTGAAACTGAGGACCGAACAGCCCCTCTTCTTCACCACCCTCCGCTACACGGCCCCCGTCGGCGTTTTTCCGGATGCAGACCCGCACTATGTTTATTCCAAACACTGCACCCTCATCACCGGCATTGCCCACAACAAACTGTTCCTGAATTATCTTTCGGATTCTTACAAAATCGGCCGGAGTCTTGAGATGCCGGACCACCACACCTACACCCGGGCCGATGTCCGCAGAATGGCATCGGCCGTGAAGAAGCAGCCCACGGCCTGCCTCATGACCACCGAGAAAGATGCGCAGCGGCTCCGGGACTGCAAAAACATGCCCGAAGCCGTCCGCAGACGCCTCTTCTACGTTCCCATCGAAGCCGTCTTCCTCACTCCGGAAGAGGAAACGGCCTTCGCTGAGGTCCTGGCTTGATAGGAAAGTGCAAAAGGTCTGCTGGAAAAAAGCAGACCTTTTACAAAGTTGTGTCCGGACCGAACTACATCGACAGTACGTTCAGTACGGCAATGAGTTCCTGGTTGATGGGCTTGTCCATCTTGATGGCACGGGAGATGGGGACATAGACGATTTCGTCGTTCTTGATACCCACCATCACGTTGCGCTGGCCTTCCAGCAGGGCTTCGATGGCGGCATAGCCCATCCGGGATGCCAGGATACGGTCATAGGCGCTGGGGGTGCCGCCGCGCTGGAGATGACCCAGGATGGTTACATGGGAACCCAGTTGGGGATACTCGTTCTTGACACGCTCGGCATAGTACATGGCACCGCCCTTGCCGTCTTTCTGCGATTCGCTCACCAGCACGATGGCGCTGTTCTTGCTCTTGCGCTTGCCCCGCTCGATGAATTCGGCCAACTGGTCCACATCCGTCTTGCCCTCGGGGATGATGGCAGCCTCGGCCCCGGAAGCGATGGCGCTGTTCTGGGCGAGGAAACCGGCGTCGCGGCCCATCACTTCCACGAAAAACACGCGGTCGTGGCTGTTGGCGGTATCGCGGATTTTGTCCACGCACTCCACGATGGTATTGAGGGCGCTGTCGTAGCCGATGGTGGAGTCCGTTCCATACAAGTCGTTGTCGATGGTTCCGGGCAGGCCGATGATGGGGATGTCGTACTCCCGGGCGAAAAGCTGGGCGCCGGTAAGGGAGCCGTTGCCGCCGATTACCACCAGGGCGTCGATGCCCGCCTCCACCATGTTGTCATAGGCCTTCTTCCGGCCTTCCGGCGTGAGGAACTCCATGCAGCGGGCCGTCTTGAGGATGGTGCCGCCGCGCTGGATGGTGTTGGAAACGGACGAGGACGTGAATTTCACGAACTCCTTGTCGATAAGGCCCTGATAGCCCCTCATCACGCCAATCACGTTCATGTTGTGGTAACGGGCGGTGCGGGTGACGGCACGGATGGCTGCGTTCATGCCGGGAGAATCGCCTCCCGAAGTCAGAACGCCGATGGTGTTGATGTGTCTTTCCATATTATTCAAAACTTTCGAGTTCTACATCCGGATAGGAATTCAACTGCTCCAGGATACTGACGGTTGTCTTCCGCTTGGGGAAGTGAAGCAGCATTTCCGCTTTGTATTTATTGTCCTGCTTGGAAAGCGAGAAAGTCTTCACTTTCTTCTTGAAAGAAGTAACCACCTCTGTAAGAGCACGCTGGCTGGAAGAGGAAAGGACAACGGTGAACTCCTTTTCGCCCAGGCGCACCGTATAGTAATTGAGCAGTTCCAGGCAGATGAGCACGACAACCTCGCAGGCGACGGCCACCTCGTACATACCGGATCCGCAGGCCAGGCCGATGGCACCCGTCACCCAGATGCCGGCCGCAGTGGTGAGCCCGCTCACATGGCTCTTGGTCTTCATGATGATGCCGCCGCCCAGGAAACCCAGGCCGCCCACCACACCCGCTGCGATACGGGCCGCGTCGAACTTCGCCGCATCGGGGAAGCCGAACTGCGAAATGAGCATAAACAGGCTGGAGCCGATGGCCACCAGCACATGCGTCCGGATACCGGCGCCCTTGGCCCGAAGTTCCCGTTCATAGCCGATGAGGGCTCCGAAAACGGCCGCGACGAGCAAGCGGACTACTAATTCAAGCACTGCATTCATACTTACAAATATACAAAAATTATGCTTCCAAAACCTGGTTCTGAACCCGCACGGACTCCTCGTGGATGGCTGTCATGACGCCGCGGACAGCCTCCTCGGAAATCCCCAGCGAAGCGGCACTGGCCACCATGTCAGAGAGAAGCTGTTCCCACCGGACCGCCTGAAGGATGGCCACGTTGTGCTCTTTCTTATACCGGCCGATGCTACGGCTCACGTCCATACGGTCCTTGAGGAGTTTGAGAAGGCTTTCGTCGATGACGTCGATGCGGGCGCGAAGGACGTCGATTCCTTCCTTGTACGCCTCGTTGTCAGAGGTGTTGTCGCGGATAACGAGGCTCTCCAGCAGGTTCTGAAGGGCCCGCGGCGTAAGTTGCTGCCTGGCGTCGCTCCAGGCGCAGGAAGGGTCGCAGTGGCTTTCCACCATAAGGCCGTCCAGGCCCAGGTCCATGGCTCGCTGGGAAAGTTCCTGCAGATATTTGCGGTCTCCCCCCATGTGGGAAGGGTCGGCAAAAAACACCATCTGGGGATAGCGGGTGCGCAGTTCGATGGCAATCTTCCAGCCGGGGTCGTTGCGGTAAGGGATGCTGGCCGATGTGGAGAATCCGCGGTGCACCACGCCCAGTTTGCGGATGCCGGATCGGTTCAGGCGTTCCAGGGCGCCCACCCAGAGGTCCAGGTCCGGGCTGACGGGATTTTTCACCAGGACGGGGATGTCGGTGCCGGAGAGGGCATCGGCAATCTCCTGCATCAGGAAGGGGTTGGCGGTGGTGCGGGCCCCAATCCAGATGATGTCCACCCCGGATTTGAGGCACTCCAGCACGTGTTTTTCGGAGGCAACTTCGGTACAGACCTTCATGCCGTAGGTTTCCTTCACCTTCCGAAGCCATCGGAGTCCGGGGGTACCTACCCCCTCGAAGGAGCCCGGATGGGTGCGCGGCTTCCAGATGCCGGCCCGATAGACGTGGATGCCGAATTCGTGCAGCCCCCGTGCCGTTTCCATCACCTGCTCCTCGGTCTCCGCACTGCAGGGACCGGCGATGCACATGGGACGCGGAAGGGTGAAAAAGCCCCACTCGGTCCCGGGAATTATATCAAGTTCGTGTGCCATTTTCTTCGTTTTAACCTGTCATTCTGAGCGTCAGCGAAGAATCTTCTTGATTCTGTTTGCCTGGTCAATCATCTCCCGGATGCTGTCTTCATCGTACGTGGCGATGGCGTCCCGGAAGGCCTGCATCTTGCCGATATAGGTGTCCATCACCTGGAGGATGTTGTCGTGGTTCTGGGTAAGGATGGGAACCCACATGTCGGCACTGGACTTGGCGAGACGCACCGTGGAGGAAAAACCGCCGGAAGCGAGGTCAAAGATGTGTTTTTCGTCCTTCTCCTTGTCCAGGACGGTA
Organism: uncultured Bacteroidales bacterium; assembly: GCA_900320795.1. Taxonomy (GTDB): domain Bacteria; phylum Bacteroidota; class Bacteroidia; order Bacteroidales; family UBA932; genus Cryptobacteroides. The sequence goes on along the minus strand of ONTQ01000001.1, from coordinate 6,929 downwards.
AGGGCCAGGGCGAAGGAAGTGACATGGGAGATATGGGAGACGTAGGCCGTATGGACATCATGCTGGTCGGCATTCATATAGATGGGCCGCATGTTCAGGACGCCGTACATTTCCTCTATGGCCTTCAGGGCCTCTGGGCTGCTCTCTTCCGAATTGGCGAAGATACAGGCCCGCCCGTCGAAAAGGCCCGGCTGCGCGGCCCAGGGGCCGGAATACTCCGTTCCCGCCATGGGGTGTGTGCTTACAAACCGGCCCCGACGGGGGTGATACTGCGTCGCATGGCACACCTGGCTCTTGGTGGAGCACACGTCGATGACAATCTGCTCCGGAGACATCCGGTCCAGAATGTCCGGGACCATCTTCACGGCGGCGCTCACGGGGACGGCCACCACCAGGATATCGGCCCCCTGGATGCAGGCATCATAGTTCACCACCTCGTCCACCAGGCCGATGGTTTTGGCCGCCTCGGCGGCAATGGAGTCCCGCTCCACACCCAGCACCTTCTGTGCAAACCCCCTCCGTTTGAGGTCGATGGCCATGGACCCGCCGATGAGTCCCAGGCCGATAATGCCTACCGTTCTCATACTACCTGTCATTCTGAACGAAGTGAAGAATCTTCCCGTACGCCCGCTCCAGCGTGGGCACATCGGCACAGAGCGAAATCCGGAGATGGTTTTCACCGCCTCGGCCGAAAATGAAGCCCGGCGTGAGGAACACGCCCGCCTCGTAGAGGATGCGGTCGCTCCAGTCGGCAGCCAGGCCGGAAGGGACACGGGCCCAGACGTATAGGCCGCCCGCATCGGAGTCATAGACACAGCCCAGAGCGTCCATGATGCGGCGGGCCACTGCCTGACGGCGGCGGTATTCGGCATTGAGGGCCGTGTACCATGCCTCCGGTGCGTTCAGGGCCTCGACCGCAGCCTCCTGGATGCCACGGAACATGCCGGAATCCATCTGTGTCTTCACCTTGAGGAGCTCTTGGAGCACATCGGCCGAGCCAACCATCATGCCCACACGCCAGCCGGCCATGTTGTGGCTCTTGGACAGGGAATTCATTTCCAGGCACACCTCTCGAGCACCGGGGACCGACAAGATGGACTGCGGCTCGTTGAGGATGAAACCGTAGGGATTGTCGTTCACCAGCAGGATGCCGTGGCTTTTGGCAAAGGCCACCAGCTTTTCAAAGACATCCCGCCTGGCAGGGGCGCCGGTAGGCATGTTGGGATAGTTGGTCCACATGATCTTGACCCCGTCGAGGTCCATTTTTTCCAAGGCCTCGAAGTCCGGATACCAGCCATCGGCCTCCAACAAGTCGTAGGAGACCAGCTCCGCTTCGCACATGCGGGTGGCCGATGTGTAGGTGGGATAGCCGGGGTTGGGCACCAGCACTTTGTCACCGGGATTCAGGAAGGCCAGCGACAGAAGAAGGATGCCCTCCTTGGAGCCCATGAGGGGCTGAATTTCAGAGGCGGGGTCCAGCTGCACGCCGTACCAACGGGCATACCAGGCGGCGATGGCTTCCCGCAGCTGCGGAATACCGGTATAGCTCTGGTAGCCATGGGTACCGCTTCTGCGGGCGCAGGCACAGAGCGCCTCCACCGCTTCCGGTGAAGGGGACCCGTCCGGCGAGCCGATTCCCAGGTTGATGATAGAATCAAGCCCGGCCTGTGCGCGCTGTGCATTAAGCCGGGCTATTTCCTTATTCTTGACGGAGAAATAATACTCCTTGACCGATAATGTTCGGCGGGCGGGTTCGATGGTCATCATACGGTGAGGATGTCCTTCTCCTTGGCAGCGATAACCTCGTCCACCTTCTTCACCCACTTGTCGGTGATCTTCTGGAGTTCCTCCTCGCCTTCCTTTTCTCCGTCCTCGGAGAGGCCATCGTTCTTCTGGGCTTTCTTGAGGAGGTCGATGCCGTCGCGGCGGGCGTTGCGGATGGTTACCTTGGTGGTCTCGCCCTGGGCTTTGGCCTTCTTGATGAGTTCCTTGCGACGCTCCTCGGTAAGGGCGGGAACCATGCAACGGATGATTTCACCGTTGTTGGAAGGAGTGAGGCCCACATTGGCATCCAAGATGGCTTTTTCAATTTTGCCGATCATGGAGCGTTCCCAAGGCTGGATGGCGATGGTCTTGGCATCCGGCGTTGTCACGGAAGCAACCTGGTTGAGCGGCGTGACGGTACCGTAATAGTCCACCATCACGGGATTCAGAATGGCCGGAGAGGCCTTTCCTACGCGGTAGTTCTTGAGGTCTTCTTCCAGGAATGCTACGGTATCCTGCATCTTGACGGACATGGCGTCCACGATTTCCTTGGCTTTCGGTAACATAGTTCTTCGTTTTACTCAATTTGCAAAGATAAGAAAAATTTTTTTTTATCTTTGCGAGAACAACGATTATTAGGATTATGTTAAGAAAAGTCAGAGTCGTGCTGGCCTGGATATTCTGGATTGGGATCACCCTCCTTCTGCTGGATTTCACAGGCGTGCTGCACGGATATCTGGGCTGGATGGCCAAACTGCAGTTTCTGCCGGCCGTGCTGGCCCTGAATGTGGGCGTTATTGTGGCCCTGGTGGCGCTGACGCTCGTTTTTGGCCGGGTCTATTGCTCCGTGATTTGCCCGCTGGGGGTGTTTCAGGACGGGATTTCTCACCTGGGAACGCTGAAGAAAAAGGCTCCGTATAAGTTTAAGAAAGAGATGAAATCGCTCCGTTACGGGGTGTGGGTAGTCTTTGTGATACTCCTCGTGCTGGGCGTACAGGCCGCCGTGGCCCTGCTGGCTCCCTACAGCGCCTATGGTCGCATGGTGCAGAACTTGCTGCAGCCGGTATGGCTATGGGGCAACAACCTGCTGGCCCATATTGCGGAACGCGCCGGAAGCTATGCCTTCTATGAGAAGGAAGTGTGGATGCGCAGCGTTCCCACCTTCGTGGTCGCGGTGGTTACGCTGGTGGTGATTGTGGCCCTGTCCTTCAAGGGTGGCCGCACCTGGTGCAACAGCATCTGCCCGGTGGGCACCACACTCGGTTTCTTCTCCCGCTTTGCCATGTTCCGCCCCCTGATAGACCACGACAAATGCAAGCACTGTAAAGCCTGCGAACTGCATTGCAAGGCCCAGTGCATTGCCATTGGAAAGGATACGGAGTCTATCGACCATTCCCGCTGCGTGGACTGCTTCAACTGCATCGACAAATGCAAGTTCGGCGCCCTGCAATACCGTTTTGCGTGGGGGAAGACTCCCGGTCAAGCCGGGAGTGACGTCATGCCCGATGCCGGTCAATCTCGCCGCGCCATGATGGCCGGAACGGTGGCCGTGGCGGGTGCCGCAGCACTGAAGGGCGTGAAAGCCCGGGCGCAGGAAGCGGCCAAAAAGGTGGACGGCGGTTTTGCCGACATTCTTCCCAAACAGGCTCCCGTGCGGGAAATTCCCGTGACGCCACCCGGCTCCAAGAGCGTGAAAGACTTTTATCGCAAGTGCACGGCCTGCCAGCTTTGCGTGGCCGAATGTCCCAACAATGTCCTCCGGCCTTCCGGAAGCCTGGAGCATCTGATGCAGCCGGAAATGTCTTTCGAAAAGGGCTGGTGCCGCCCGGAATGCACCCGTTGCAGCGAGCTTTGCCCGACGGGGGCCATCGGCAGAATCACCCGGGAGGAAAAGACGCAGTACCATGTGGGTACCTCCCATGTGAACCTGGAGCTCTGCGTATCGGCCAGCGGAAAAGCCCTGTGCGGAAAATGCGCCCAGGCCTGCCCTTCCGGCGCCATCCAAATGGTGGAGAACGAGGAAACAGGCCTGCTGTTCCCGGTGGTGGCCGAAGAAATCTGCACCGGCTGCGGCGCCTGCGAGCACCTGTGCCCGTCCCGCCCCATCAGCGCCATTACGGTGAACGGTAAATTCCAACATGTATGAAAAGAAGAGACTTCATCAAGATATCCGGTGCGGCGGCTGTAGCGGCTGCTTGCGCACCCAAAAAGGGCCAGTCATCAGCCCCGGCAGAAGGTCCGGAGCAGATGCTGGTGCGGGAGAATCCCCACAACGGTGACAAGGTGTCGGTACTGGGTTTCGGCTGCATGCGCTGGCCGATGATCAAGGATGCCGACGGGAAAGACGTCATCGACCAGGTGGCCGTCAACGAAATGGTAGATTATGCCCTGGCGCATGGCGTGAACTACTTCGACACTTCCCCGGCCTATCTTCAGGGGCAGAGCGAAAAAGCCGCGGGCGAGGCCCTGAGCCGTCATCCGCGCGACAGTTATTTCATCGCCACCAAGCTTTCCAATTTCGGAGACCGTTCCACGGAAGGGTCCATCAAGATGTACCACGAATCGTTCAAGCAGCTCAAAACCGATTATTTCGACTATTACCTGCTGCATTCCATCGGCCGGGGCGGAAAGGAAGCCTTCAACAGGCGCTATGTGGAGAACGGTATGATTGACTTTCTCCGCAAGGAAAAAGAGGCCGGGCGCATTCGCAACCTGGGCTTCTCCTTCCACGGCGCCCAGCACGAGTTCGACGCCTTCATGGAGATGCACGACAGCGGAGAGATGCGCTGGGACTTCTGCCAGATCGAGATGAACTATGTGGACTGGACCCATGCCGACGGCATCCGCAATGCAAACGCCAACTACCTCTATGCCGAACTGGACAAGCGCGGAATCCCCATTATTATCATGGAACCGCTCCTGGGAGGCCGACTGGCCAATGTCCCCGAAGGTATCGCCCGCCAGATGAAGCAGCGCGAGCCTGACATGAGCATCGCTTCCTGGGCGTTCCGCTTCTGCGGCACCCACCCGCGCGTCCTGTGCACCCTGTCTGGCATGACCTCCATGGACCCGCTGATGGACAACATTAAGACGTTCGGCCACTTCAAGCCCCTCACGGACGAAGAACTGGACTTCCTGGAACAGATGGCCGTACAGATGAAGGAGTATCCGCTGGTGAACTGCACCGACTGCAAGTATTGCATGCCCTGCCCCTGGGGCATCGACATCCCCGGCACCTTCCTGCACTACAACAAGGCCATCACGGAAGGCACCTACGCCCAGAGCCGGGAGCAGAAAGACTATGCCCGGCTCAAGAAGGCCTACCTGGTGAGTTATGACCGGACCGTGGCCTCCGTCCGCCAGGCCGACCACTGCATTGGCTGCGGAGACTGCCTGCCCCGCTGCCCCCAGAGCATCGCCATTCCCCGGGAACTGCGCCGTATCGCCCAGTACGTGGAACAGTTGAAGCAGGACACGCTGTAACCATTTGGGCCAGGTGGGTTTTTAAACAACCTACCTGGCCCAACTTATTTCGAATGACTACTTCTTAGCGGAGTTTCTTGTAACCGTAGCGGGCCTCTTCGGCCAGTTCGATCTCAATGCGCATGAGACGGTTGTACTTGGCGATACGGTCGGTGCGGCTCAGGGAACCGGTCTTGATCTGACCGCTGTTGGTGGCCACGGCGATATCGGCAATGGTGGTATCCTCGGTTTCGCCGCTGCGGTGGCTGGTGACAGTGGTGTAACCGTGACGGTGGGCCATCTCGATAGCGTCCAGGGTCTCGGTCAGGGAGCCGATCTGGTTCACCTTGATGAGGATGCTGTTACCGGCACCCATTTCGATACCTTTCTGCAGGTACTTCACGTTGGTCACGAAGAGGTCGTCACCCACGAGCTGGCACTTGTCGCCGATAGCCTTGGTGAGCTTCACCCAGCCTTCCCAGTCTTCCTCGCTGAGGCCGTCCTCGATGGAATCGATAGGGTACTTTGCGATGAGCTGCTTCAGGTAGTTGATCTGCTGGTCGGTGGTGAGCTTGCGGCCGCGAGGGTCTTTCTTCTTACCGTCCTTGAGCTGCTTGTAGTCATAGTAGAACTTACCGTCCTCCTTGAAGCAGAACTCGGAAGCGGCGCAGTCCATGGCGATGGTAACATCTTTACCCGGCACATAACCGGCAGCCTCAATGGCGGCGATGATGCAATCCAGGGCGTCGTTGATACCCTTCAGGGCGGGAGCGAAACCGCCTTCGTCACCCACGGCGGTGCTCAGGCCACGGCCTTTGAGCACTTTCTGCAGGGCGTGGAACACCTCGGCACCCATACGGACAGCCTCAGCCTCGTTGGCGGCGCCGATGGGACGAATCATGAATTCCTGGAAAGCGATGGGTGCGTCGGAGTGGGCGCCACCATTGATGATGTTCATCATGGGAACCGGCAGAACATAGGCATTGGTGCCGCCGATGTAGCGGTACAGAGGCATGCCGAGTTCAGCGGCAGCAGCCTTGGCCACGGCGAGGCTCACGCCCAGGATGGCGTTGGCGCCGAGTTTACTCTTGGTGGGCGTGCCGTCCAATTCGATCATGGCTTTGTCGATGGCGCGCTGCTGCGTGGCATCCATGCCGATGATTTCGGGGGCGATGACCTTGTTCACATTGTCCACAGCCTTGAGAACACCCTTGCCGCCATAGCGCTTCTTATCGCCGTCGCGGAGCTCAAGGGCTTCATTCTCACCGGTGGAAGCGCCGGAAGGAACGGCGGCTACACCAACAAAACCGGAATCAAGGGTAACTTCAACTTCGATGGTAGGATTTCCGCGGGAATCAAGGATTTCTCTACCGAAAACGGATACGATTTGCATAATTATATAGAATTTGTGTTGTATTTGCTCCAAAAAGTCTACAAAATTACAAAATTAATTACAGATTACAAATACCCTCGAACCGAAGCGACCAAAGAGCCCCTTCCCCGAGGGAAGGGGTTGGGGATGGGGACACGTGGATCTTTGTTCTTTGGTTTATGGACCGTAGGGACATAAACGAAGAATGCCAGGCGTCGCATGACGTCTGGCATTCCAAAGAACCGCAGCTACCTACTCTCCCACCTGGTGGGGCAGTACCATCGGCGATGGTGAGCTTAACTTCTCTGTTCGGAATGGGAAGAGGTGGTTC
>ONTQ01000092.1 GCA_900320795.1 uncultured Bacteroidales bacterium | reverse complement strand
AGAAGACCGATGATGATGTTCCAGATAAGACCACCTTTGTCTTTAATCACGAAGAAACCGGCAAGCCAGCCAGCGACGGCTCCGAAGAGCAATGTTAAAAGGATATTCATTACTTTAATTGGTTATAATTAGTTCGCTAAGCAAATATAAGAATTGTTCCGTATATTTGCTATAGAAACACTTGATTAACAGCCATTCAATATGTTAAAAATTCATCAGATCATTGTGTTGTCTTTGGGAATCATCCTGGCAAGTTGTTCTTCCAATGAAAAGCCAGCCGCGACAAAAGACATTTCCCTGCGTTTCAACGATCAAGGGACTTTCAAGATCTTGCAGCTGACGGACACCCACATTTGCTGGGAGAGGCAAGATGAGTACGTAAAGGCTCTCCGGCAGCTATGCTATATGCTTGACACAGAGAAGCCTGACATTGCGATCTTCACCGGAGATGTGGTGACCGGAATAGGAGCCGATTCCTCCTGGGTCAACTTCCTAAAGCCCTTTGATGAAAGGGAAATACCCTTTGTGGTCACGCTGGGCAACCATGACAGGGAGCAGGAGCTGACAGAGCGACAGATAGCGGATATCGTGCTTTCGCATCCCATGAGTCTGAACACGGCAAAATCCGGCTGGCTGGATGACATGGCCGTGGAAATCAAAGCATCCTCGGGTGATGGGACCGCTGCCCTGCTGTATTGCATGGATTCAGGAGACTACACTACGAACGAGGCGGTGGACTCAGATTACGGCTGGTTCAGATGGGACCAGGTGGAATGGTACCGCAACACCAGTTTTGCCTACACAAATGCCCACGGGGGTGTGCCGTATCCGGCGTATTCATTCTTCCATATTCCTCTTCTGGAATACGGGGAAACAATCAAGGCCGGTCAGGCCATGTCGGGAGTCCGTGAGGAGAACGAGTGCCCTGGTTACCTGAACACCGGAATGTTCTCCGCTTTCGTCGAGTGCGGTGACGTCCATGCCGTTTTCACCGGCCACGACCATGTCAATGACTATGTGGTGAATAAGGATGATGTTTACCTGATTTACGGAAGATTCTCCGGACGGAACACGACTTACAATAATCTGCCTTTCGGTGCCAGGGTCATCGAGTTGACCGAAGGTGATTACGGTCTCCGCACATGGATCCGTGAGGAAGATGGAGGAATTGTTCAGATGGACACATTGAAGGTGGACCTGGATTACACCCTTCACAAGGCCGTTGACGCTAAAGGGAAAGATCATGGACTGACCAGGACGGAATACATCGGGGACTTCACCGTCGCAGAAGACATCCTTTCCGGAACCAAGGGAGCATCCGAGGTCGTCAGTACCCCGTTCATCGTACGGAAAAGGCATACCGAGTCACATGGTTACCTTCTGTCAGGAAAACTTTATGTCCCTGAGACCGGAGTCTGGTTCTTCAACGTGACAAGTCGTGGAAAAGCCACGATTCACATCGATGATTGGACTATGAGCGATGACAACCTTTTTCAGGGAAGAGTCAATCTTGAAAAGGGTTTCCACGATTTCAGCGTGATAATGGCCGACAAGGAAGGAGAGCAGGACAGATTAAGGGTTCAATGGCGGAGCCTGGATCACGCCAGGTACCAAGACATCTCTGAAGAGTATTTGTACCTGTTATAACTTTTATGAAATGAGAAGGATAATAGTAGCGGTCACACTATTGCTCCTTTCTTTCGGGGCTTGGGCTCAGTATGCTGATGCCGGCTTTATCAAAAGGGTTGGGACTCACATTGAGATGGACGGGGAGCGTCTTTCCCCTCAGGATCAAGCTGCCCTATTGGCTGATATTGGCGGACATGACTTCAATGCCGAATGGGAGAGAGCGAGAAAGGGCAGGAACACTGGCCTTGGACTCGTCATAGGTGGTGGGGCCGCAACCCTTGCAGGTTTTACCGTGCTGCTCCTTGGAGCGACCACCAGTCTGGTTGGCGCCGCTATAGGTGGTTCCATCGGAGCCATCGGAGGAGAAGAGGGAGCGCAACAGGGTGCGGAAGAGGGTGCCAAAGCAGGTAATCCCTTGATAATCTCCGGATTGATCACCTCAGGAGTAGGTCTTGTCACCGCCGGAGTAGGCGTTCCTATTCTTGTAAAGAATTGCGACAAGCTCAACAGTATCGTCAACACCCACAATAACGGCGGCATTCCCACCGCCCAATTGAACTTCGGCCACACCGGCAACGGCATCGGCCTAGCCCTGAAATTCTAGACGAACTTACTTAGCTTCTACCGTGGCATCGCATGGGCGGCGGTGACGGAAGTGAAGGTCTTATCCGCTATCCTATAAACCTTTCCGGCAACGTAGTCCTTTGCTGGTGACCAGCTGTACTTGTAGGTGTCACCGGACTCATCGGCTATGGCCTGGAAGGCCTGGCCGTCGGCCGAGATGCCCTGGACACTATCGCCGAACTCAATCTGGAACTTCGGGGAGACATCTTGGGAGAAGATGTCGGAACCACTTTGCGAGGTGTTCCCGACCAGTTTCACTGCAATGTAGAAGTCAACGGAACCAGAGAAACCGCCATCGGGCTTCACTGTGACAGCGCCCTTGGTCCCGGGACTCGAATACATCGTGAAACCTCCTTCCAGCCTGCTCAGATAAGCATAAGTGTAGGCGGTGCCGGAGGGAATGGTCGTGACCACACGGAAATATGTCAGGGCAGGCTCAAGCGTAGCCGACTCCGACAGCTTGCTCACGGTCGCCGAGAGGCACTCTGGCAAACACTCCAATGTGCCTTTCTGCTCAGCCCAGCCATCGGGATTGTTCTTGTCGATATATTCGACGGTGAACGGGGTGTTGTCACCCAGCTGGCTTTCCTCGTTATAGAACTTGGCGCTCTGGGTTCCCTCGCCGCTCTGGAGGGTAAATGTCTCTGTGACAGTGCTCCCGTCCTTGGTGAACGTCACCGTCACCTGGTCGCCGACCTCCCACGTGGGATGGATCGAAGTCTCACTCAACTCGTGAGCGACCCTCGTCTGCGCGGGAAGACCTGCGGAGATGGTTACTGGACGGCCCGTGGGAGTCTCCACGGCAACAGGCGCTGTGTTATCATCCGGAATATCGGCTTCCCGGGCACAGGACGCGATGATGAAAGGCACGGCAAGCGCCAGATATTTAAGCGTCTTCAAATTCATAGTCTTTAAGTTTCAAATCGTTGTTTTCTTCTCCGCTTACCTGAAGGAGATCTCTCGCGATGGGAACATTATAGACTTCCATCGAGGGAGATTCATAAGTGATTCTCTCTTTCTTTTTCATATAGCGAATTATTTTATCCGTATGTCGTCAATGTCCAGCACAATGCGTTGCACAGAATTCAGCCGAATGCCGTCGCCTAACACGAAATAGCCACGGAAAGAATTGATATCCAAATCCTTCTGGGCGTAATACAGTTTATTGTCGGCACCCAGATAGAGTTTGGTCTTGTCATTCGCAGTCAGGCTCACCGGACTGAAAATGCCGGTGAAGGTGACGTTGTCAGCAACGACACTTTCGGGCTCGGTGTCCACGATGGTAACACCCAAGAACACAGGGTCGGAGATATCGGTGCCCGGATCCCACATCACTATGTATGGCTTGCCAGCCTCAATGGACGAGGCATCGCTGAAACTGAGCGTGAGGACCCCGTCCAGGAAGGTCGCTCCGGAAAGCGTTTTGATCCTTGCTCCGTGCAAAGGACAATCGCCAGTGGCGATATCCTGATCGCTCAATGCGAAGGGAAGACATATTGTGTTCCAGGATCCGTCCTTCCAAAGAGTTCGGCCATGTAAGGTGACATTCGTTATCTTTCCGGTGTTCCCAGACAATACTTCCAAATTGGCATAATCATCCCGCAGCGAAATCGCATCCAAATCTATCGTTGCGGAGATTAACACATCGGCAGACGGCATCGTGAACGTATATACACCTTCTTTCTTGGGCTCAAGAACCTGGTCGTTGTATTTGAGAACGGTTATGGTGTTGCCGTCTCTAGAAGAGACCTCCATATTGATTGTGACTCCAGCTGGCGCATAGAGGATCCCGTCACATTCGAGGACGGCATTTAAGGTCAAACCGGTGCCGGGGCTTTCAACATATTGGAAATTAAGGGAGTTGGTACAGCTGATCACATATCCCCGATGGCCGCCGTAAACGTTGTCCACATTGCTGGCGGAACTGTTTCCGCCGATGCCGTTCTTTCCGTCAGCCGTGTAGTAGTTGTAGTGGACCCATCTTTCGTTGTAACCCACGATGCGGCCGACATACTCCCTGCCCTGAACATCTCCGTCGATGACCAGGCATCTTTCTATGCGGCCAAGGTTCCATCCGGCGATGGACCCGACCCACTGGTTTCCGGCAAAGGTGCAATCCTTGACGCGGAGGTCGTAAACATATCCCTGCCGGCCTATAAAACCGAATACACCGACACCGGAAGCGGACACCCCGGATCCGCTCCGTGTGACATTGATGCCGCTGATGGTATGGCCGTTGCCCAGGAACACTCCGTTAAATGATTTGATTCCGGATGACTGGTAACACCCGATGGGGGTATAGTTATTCTCCGTACCGTCATAAACGATGTCGTTGACCAGCAGGAAATACCGGTCGGTGAAATCAGCCCCGTTATTGATCCGGGTGGCGAGCTGGTCCAAGTCATCGGTAGTCGCGATCAGGTACGGATCTCCTTCCGTACCGATTCCCGACCCAGTCCAATATTCCTTATACCGAGCGATGAGGGCGATATCTTCGGAAACCTCATGAAGGATGCCATCCTCCTCCAAGAGCGGTTCCTTATAGTCCACCCATTCGTAGCCGTTAACATTGGCCGGGGTTCCACGCATCCAGCCCTCAAACTGGAGTGAGCCGACACGGGGCGTGCTGGACGGAATCTGGAAGTCCTTGGTCTTTCCTATGACAAAGCTGTGGCAATCATAGCTGCCGTCCGCCGCTTCCGAGGGCATGTAGAGAGAAATCTCGCAAGTGCCCAGGCCGTATCCGCAGACGCAGTTACCCTGTTGGTCGGTTTGATGCCGCTCTGTCTTATGGTACTTGCAAAGCAGGCAGGTTACCGTATGACTGTCGTGGGCATTGTCAATGGTATAGGAGACGGAAGAGTGGTCGCATGGTTTAATCATGACAGACTCTTTCCAATGGCAGGTAGAGACCCTGTCCTCCTCCTTTTGAGGGACCCACTCCTGGCCCTGACGCAGCAAGACCTCGGCGTCATCATACAGGCTGAGATTGCCCGCGCCACCGCCGCCGTCGCCTCGCCCGATCGCATAGGCATTGGATGCGCTGGCGATCACCGTGCCGCCGGTGATGGTCACGTTTGCGCCGTTCCCATCGTCTCCGCCGCCGATGCCCGCACCGCCCCAGGAGCCCGAGAAAAGCAATTCCTTCAGGAACTCTACGACAATGCCGTGGTAGTTATGGCCGCCAAACCCCTTGATGATTCCGGTATAATCCGGCTCGAGTTCGTCCTGCCAGTAATCGGTATCGAACTGGCCGCCTACCGCCGTGACATGGCCGCCGGAAATTTTCACGGTGCCACCGTTTCCATCGTTACCTCCGCCGATACCGGCACCCTTTTTCTCCGAAACGGCGATCACGACACCTCCTGAAATCGTCACGTTGGCGCCATTTCCTCCACCCCCGCCATCCATACTGCTGCCGCCTCCGATGCCGGCGCCGTCCTTAGATTTGGCCGTCACCAGGCCATCGGTAATGATGATCGTGCTTCCATGCCCCTTGAAACCGCCGCCGATGCCGGCGCCCTGAGAAGTTTCGGCATTGACGACTCCGCCATTGATGGTGATCGTTCCTCCCTGGTTCCCTTTGTAACCTCCACCGATGCCGGCGCCACGCCCGGGAGACCCGGAACACTTGGCATAAACCTCACCACCGTTGATCGTGACGGTACCGCCGGATGCTTCGCTGCCTCCGCCAATGCCTGCGGAATGGCGATTGCCGTAAGCGTAAACGGTGCCGCCGTTGATTGTCACCGTTCCGCCGTTCCCTTTGTAACCTCCGCCGATACCGGCGCCGCCGTCACTTCCGGACGAATCGGAACTGCCCCTCGCACGGACATAGCCGCCATGGATCGTGATGGGGCGGTCCTGGTCGCCTTCCTCACCTCCGCCGATGCCGGCAGCACTATAGCCGCCCTCGGCTTCCACGTGTCCGCCCCATATGGTGATGGTGCCGTTGCCACGGTCCTCACCTCCGCCGATGCCAGCGCCATAATCTCCTCCCATCGCCTTTACCGTTCCGCCAAAAATCCTGATATCTTCCCAGTAATTGTTGTAGAGACCCTTGCCGATGCCGGCCGCGCTGTCTCCTCCCTCGGCCGTGACGCTTCCGCCAAGGATGACGACAGACTGGATTCCGCTGCCGTTGCCGTTGCCTCCACCGATGCCCGCATTGTTGTTGGAACCGGACTTCGCGTCGATGATCCCGCCGTGGACGATAAGGCTGCCGGCAAGAATGTCGCCCGTCCCTCCGATGCCGGGACCGGAGCGGGCATGGGTATAGATCTTACCTGAGTCTTCTTCCTGTCCATATACGTAAAGTCTCTTGTTGGTCTGGATGCTGATGCCGCCTTGGGCCGTGAGCGTACAGCCGTCGCACAAGATGATTTTGGCGTTTCCCACGATGCGCAGGTTCTTGTTGTAGGTGACCGAGTGGTTGAGCACATACCATCCAT
>ONTQ01000103.1 GCA_900320795.1 uncultured Bacteroidales bacterium | reverse complement strand
GTTCCTGGGCCGGTTTGAAGGTGGCCTTGGGATTGATGGTATAGATCTTTTCGCCGTTCTCTTCCCGGACGGAACCGCCGCGGGCCAGGATAATCTTTTCGGCCAGAACTACGGTACGTTCGATGATGTCTTCGATGGAGGCGTCGGGCATATCGTAGCGCGTCACGTTGATGTAGCGGTCGTTGAAGGGCTTGGTCCAGTGCTCAAAAGGCATGGCGCGGTCCAGCGGAACGCCGCCAACGCCGTTGATGACGCCCAGGAGGCCGCACATCGTGGCGGTCTGGTTGTCACAGTCGAAGCCCATGGCACAACCGATGAGGAGGGTCTTTTCAATGTCTCCGTCGCCGTACAGCAGGGACAGGATACCCATTGCGCCGTTCAGGTCGGCATTCCAGATGCTCTTGGTGATGTCGGGCTCGTTCACATAGAGCTCATCGGCAATCACCTTGCGCGAAGCCTTCCAATCGTCAGGGTTCTTCTGCCACAGCTCCAGGCATTCGTCGATGATATGGCGGAAACGGTCTCCCTGGGGGAGATATTCCTTGGCGTGGCGGATGAGCGTGGGAATGTCACTCTCGAAGAAGGCCTCGGAGTACATGGCGCCATATACCACGGTAGGGGAGACGGCCCAGTCGTCGGAGGTGATGCGGGCAGCCCAGTCGGAGATGGCGGCGGCATACTTGGGCATGCCGGGAGCCGTGTAGGCCCAAATCTCGTTGATGAGTTGCGGGTCGATCTGGAACCAGTGCGGGTTGTATTCCTTCTTGCCAGTGTAAGGCGGCGTGAAACCATAGTGCATCAGGCCCAGGGCGGCGCGATTGGCTAGCCACACCCGGTCACGGATATGGTACATCCAGCCTTCCTTCACCTGCTGGTACGTGATGTCGATGCCATATTTCTCCATCATCAGGAGATAGAGGTATTCCACATCGGTGTCATCGTCGGAGAAGGCACCGTCCACGGCGGCCATCTTGGTCATGGCCTTGTTAAATACGAAGGGACCTTCGCCGGGTTCATCGACAAACTTGTTTTCGTATTCCAGTCCATAGATATTGCCTACCATCTGGCCTAGCCAGGCGCCGGCAATCTTGTCCCTGAGCTGCGTGCGGGTAATCTCCAGCGGCTTCTGGGCGCAGGAGGCCAGCAGAAGCAGACACAGTGATATGAGGGATAAACGTTTCATCTTTACTACAGGTTGGGGTTGGCTGCCTTGGCGGTCTTAGGAATCGGGAGAAGATAATCGGACTCGGTCTTGGCGGGTTTGGCCCACCAGGCCTCCAGGAATTTGTCGAAACGGATCATATCCTGGCGGCTCCAGCCTTCGATGGCCAGTTCGTGGGCACGTTCCCAGTACAGGTTGTCCAGGGTGAGCTCGTCGGCTGTCATCGGTTCCAGACCGGCACGGGTGCGGATGGCCTTGAAGTCGGCCACGTTGGCGGCCTCGTCTTCCTTGCCTTGACGTACCAGGGCTTCCACGTACATCAGCACCACATCGGCATAGCGGAGCAGGAAGAAGTCGTTCTCCATGCCCACCTGGCCGCCCGTGAGCTTACCATCGTCCTGGTAGGTCCATTTGCCGATACGGGCGCCCTGCAGGGGACCGCGGCGGCTATCTTTCCCATACACGCTTTCGGGCATGTCAGGGTCGATGATGTAAGGTACGCCGGACTCATACTCGATGGCATTTCCGTCCTTGTCGTACATCTGGCCATAGAGCCAGGTGTCGGCCTTGCGGGTGTCGTCGGGGTCATAGCTGTCCAGGAAGTCGGGTTCTCCGCACAGGCCATCCCACCCGTCGGCGTTGATGCCGAAGGGGCGGCAGAGGTCGGCCGGCAGGGTGGACATATAGATAAGGAAGGCGTGGTGGTCGGACGTGGTGTAAACGGTGCTGTACGGGATGGCGAAAATCTGCTCCGGGCAGTTCTCGTTGTACACCTCGAAGTTATCCTTGTAGTTGGGGGCCAGTCTGTAATGACCTTTCTTGATTATTTCCTGGCAGGCGACTTCGGCCTGGCTCCACATGGGCTCTCCAATCCACTTTTCGGCGTTCAGGCACATCTTGGCCAGGAGGGCATAAGCGGCTCCCTGGGTGATGCGGCCGTAGTACTCGACAGTGGGCTCCTCTTGCAGATACTGGATGTTTTCCGTGATTTCCTTGACGATGAAGTCGAACACGAAAGCACGGTCTTTCTTCTCCGGATAGCCGGTTTCCTTCTTGCTGATGGAGAAGGGAATGGAACCCCAGTTATCGATACCGCACATGTAGAAGTAGGCGCGCAGCACCTTCACTTCGGCAATCACGCGGCGCTTGGCGTCGAAGTCCTGTTCTACGCTTTCAAACGTGTCCAGGACGTCGTTACAGGCTGTGACGCCGTTGGTCCAGTATTCCCAGGCCATTTCCAGCAGGCGGTTGCTGAAAGAGATGTTGTGGACGTGCACTTCGTTGTAACGTCCGTCGTCCCACCAACCGCCGTTGGGGTTCACGGGAACGCACACCTCGTTGGTGTTCTGGATGACGAAGGTCCACAGGCTCTTCTCGGTGCCCCAGTGCTGCAGGGAAGTATAGGCGCGGGCCGAATACTTGACAAACTGTTCTTCGGTGGTGAAGAAGTTATCCTTGGCAATTTTGGAATAGATTTCCTCGTCCAAATTGGTGCAGGCACAGAAGGCGACTGCACTCAAAACCATATACAGAATTTTTTTCATACCGCGTCAGTTTAGAAACTAAGGGTGGCACCCAGGGTGAAGGTCATGGTACGGGGATAGTAACTGGTACTCTCGATACCGGGCGTGAGGCCGCTCAGGCTGACTTCCGGGTCTACGCCCTTGTAGCCGGTGACGCACAGCAGGTTTTGTCCGGAGACGAATACGCGTGCGCCGTGCAGGAACTTGTTGCTGAACGGAATGTCGTAGCTGATAGATACGTTGTCCAGTTTCATGTAGGAGGCATCCTCGATATATTTGTCGGAGTAGCGGATTTCACCGGTGTAGTTGGTGTTGTCCAGCCAGGAGGCGAGGATGTTGCGCAGACCGATCTGCTGCAGGCTCTCGTAGTTGGCCCGGTAGGAGTTGAACACCTTTCCGCCGATGGCGGCGCGCAGAGTCATGCTCAGGGTCCACTGGCGGAAGCGCAGGGTGTTGGTCCAGCCCAGCGTGACGTCAGGATAGGCCGTGCCGATGCGGCTCCACTTGCTCACAGGCACCTTGCCGTTGAATTCGTCCTGCAGGACATCGGAACCGTCGGATCCTACGTGAGAGTAGCGGGGCGCGTAGAAGGAGCCCAGGCTTTCGCCCTCCATCAGGCGCTGCAGATAGGCGCCCACGGGCGTGGCGGCCCAACCAATTTCGTAGTCCTGGTTCTGGAATTCCTCGTTGGTGAACTTGATGAGCTTGTTCTCGTTGTGGGCAGCCACCAGAGTGGTGTTCCATACCCAGTCGCGGGTCTTGACCGGCGTGGCGTACAGCGTGAGTTCGATACCCATATTGCTGATGGAGCCTACGTTGGTGAACAGCGTCTTATAATCGTACGGGGGAACCGGCACGTTGTATTCGTACAGGAGGTCGGTGGTGAGCCGGTAGTAGTAGTCCAGCGTACCGCCCAGGCGATTGTCCAGTACCGAGAAGTCCAAACCTACGTTGAACTCGTTCTTGCGTTCCCATCTCAGGTAAGGGTTGGCGTTGGAAGCGGGTGCGTAGGAGTTGATCCATTCACCGTTGTAATAGAAGCTGGTGCCGGTAGACATCAGCATCAGGGACTTGTAGTTGGAGAAGTCCTGGTTGCCGGTGACGCCGAAGCCCGCGCGGAGTTTCAGTTCGTTCAGCCACTTCACGTTCTCCATCCAGGGCTCTTCCGTGATGCGCCAGCCCAGGCTCACGGCCGGGAACCAGCCCCACTTCTGATTCTTGCCGAAGCGGGAAGAACCGTCACGGCGCAGGGATACAGAGGCCAGGTACTTTTCCTTGTAGTTCCAGATAGCACGGCCGAAGAAGGCGATGTAGCGGCTGGACGAGCGGTAGGTGGTCATATCGGCCAGCCCTTCCTTGAGGGCGGTACCGGAGCCCATATTATTGTATTTGTAGAAGTCGGAGTCGAAGCCGTAGTTCTCCATGCTGGATTCCCAGTTCATCTTCTGCTGCCAGGTATATCCCAGGATAGCCTGGATGGAGTGGCCGTTGAAGACATTGGAATACTGTACGGTGCTTTCCCACTGGATGTCTGAGTAGTCGTTGGAGGAAGTATAGGCTACGCCCTTCTTACCCACGCTGCTGGGATAGTAAGAAGTCTTGTATTCCTGGGCGGAGTATTTTTCGTTGCTGTAGCTCACGAAGTTGTCCCACTTGAGTCCCTTTACGGGCAGGATGTTCAGGGTGGCACGCAGGTTGGCCGCCAGGGTGGAGGTCTCGTTGCGGGCGTCACGCTCGTTGATCATCGCCACGGGGTTGGTGTAGTCGGATTCCGTGATGGTATAGTAACCGCCGTAAATGGTGGCGTCAGGATCGTACACCGGTTCGGTGGGGTTGCGCATAAAGGCCTGGCGGAATGCACCGTAGTTGGCCGGGGAGGCTACGCGCTTGACATAGCTCAAATTGGCATCCAAGTCCAGCCAGCCTTCCAGGATTTTCTGGGTGATGTTGGTCTTGATCAGGTACTTGGCAGCATCGTTCTTCTTCTGAAGACCCTGATTCTGCTCCACGTTGATGACCGTACGGTGGCTGAATTTCTCCGTGCCGCCGGAAATGGCCAGGTTGTGCTTGTGGCTCACGGGAGTACGGGTGATTTCCTTGAACCAGTCGGTGTCGTTTCCGTACAGGGAGCCCGATTTGCCGGGAGCGTAATTCTTGATGGTGTACTCGAATTCGCGGGCCGTCATAGGTTTGGCGCGGGATTGCACCGCCTGGACCGACACCTGACCGTCGTACTGGACGGAGGTGGTGCCGCTCTTGGCGCGCTTGGTGGTAATGATGACCACGCCGTTGGTGCCGCGGGTGCCATAGATGGCCGATGCGGAACCATCCTTGAGCACGTCGATGGATTCCACTTCCTGGAAGTTGATATTGCGGACATCGGCATCGGCCACACCGTCAATGATGATGAGGGGACCCTGGCCGGCGCTGAGGGTATTGGTACCGCGCAGGAGGAATTGGTAGGAGGCGTTGGGGTCGCCGCCGTCCGGGTTCACCACGGTGAGACCGGCCACCTTGCCTTGCAGCATGCCTGCGGCCGAGGTGAAGGAACCTTTGTCCAAGTCCTCCGACTTTAAGCTGACAACGGCGCCCGTGACCTCTTTCTTGGTGGTTTTACCATAACCGATGGCCACCGACTCGTTGAGCAGGGTTGCGGCTGAAGGATTCATCCGGATGGTCATGTTGGCGTTGCCCTTCACGGTGAACAGGTAATCGTCATAACCCAGGAAGGAGACGGTGACGACTGCATCCTGCGGGGCTTGCAGACTGAACCGGCCTTTCCCATCGGCAACGGCATAGGCTTTTCCGGCCACCAGGGTGGCACCGGCCATGGGCGTATCCCGTTCGTCCACTACGACACCCGTAACGGTCCTGTTCTGGGCCAGGACAGCCCAGGACAGGAACAGAAACAATATGCTGAATAACAGTTTCTTCATAACACGAATGGATTACATGCCGGCGATCACAACGCAGCCCAGACCGGCGATGAACAGGCCGAACATGAGGGCCAGCAGGCCGTATACCTGCTTGGGAGCGCCTTTGAATTCCTTCCAGATGAACACGCCCCAGATGGCGGCGATCATGGGAGCGCCCTGACCCAGGGCGTAGGAGACGGCGGCA
>ONTQ01000065.1 GCA_900320795.1 uncultured Bacteroidales bacterium | reverse complement strand
ACAAAAGTATTATCCTGCGCAAAAGCGCAAAAGCCCGTCAGAAAGGCGGTGAGAACAAGCAAAAACATTTTTTTCATAGTAAAATGGTTTTTTGTCGGCCTTTTTTCCTGCAAAAACTATGCGTATAAAAAAGCCACGGCGCCGGAAATGGGGCGCTGTGGCTTTCGATTGATACAAAGGGAAATGCCTATTTCTTCATCGCTTTCATGATGGTGTCGATGGCGGCAAGGTTGGCCTTCACGTTCTTGTCGGAGGTGGAAACAGGCACCAGATTGCCGGCAAAGGCGGCCGATGTGGCTTTGGTGAGGGCCGATGTATCCGTTCCCGCCAGTTTCTTGAGTCCGTCGATGACCTGATTCACGTTGGAGGAGGTAATCATATTGTTGGAACTCTTGATAAGGTCTGCCGCAAACTGGTCGGTGTAGGACTTGCTGGCGTCCACCAGCGAATTGGCGCCGGTAAGAATCTGCCCCAGGTTGATGAGGTTGGTGAGATTTCCGAGGTCCAGGGCGCCGGTGTTCTTCAGAACATTGAAGATGGTAGCCAGGGCCGATCCGGTGGTGCTGCCGGTAGAAGCGGTGGTGCCGGTGGAAAGGCCGCTGCCGCCAAGGATGCCACAAGAAGTGAAAAGGGAGAGGGCTGCCACGGCGGCCACGATGTGTTTGAATGCTTTCATATTTTTGTTAAATTATGGATGTTGAGTCGTTTGTAGATATTATCGCTCGCGGCGAATCAGGCAGCACAGGCCGATGATGGTGAAGGCGGCGTTCATGGCCAGCAGTTCATAACTGAAATGATAGCCGTTGAACCAGCGGACGGAGTTCAGGTCCAGCACCAGGCACAGCAAGGGCGCTGCCACGGCTACCACGGGCACCCAGCGGTCCCGCACCTGCTTTTTGCAGCACAGGCCGAAGGCAAACAGACCCAGGATGGGTCCGTAGGTGTAACTGGCCAGCCGGTAAACGGCGTCAATCACGCTGGTGTTGTTGAGCGCATTGAACACCAGGATGCAGACGGCCATCAACACGGCCATTCCTGTGTGTACCCAGGTGCGTTTTTCTTCTTTTCCGCCCAGGATGTCGATGGTGAACGAAGTGGTGAGGGCGGTGAGGGCGCTGCCTCCGGCCGGAAAACCGGCCATCACCAGGCCCACGATAAAGAGCGTAGCCACCAGGCCCGAGGCTGGCAGCAGGCCGCTCCAGGTGACCGCCGGGAACAGGGAATCCCCGGTGGCTTCAATCCCGTGCAGGGCGGCGAACTGATACAGGTACACGCCCAGGAAGAGGAACAGTGCGATGGTCACAATCTGCAGCAACACGCTCACGATGAGGTTCTTCTGCGAATCCCGCACGCTTTTGCAGGCCAGCGTGCGCTGCATCATGTCCTGGTCCAGTCCGGTGGCGGCCACCACCGTGAACAGGCCGCCCAGCAGCTGTTTCCAGAAATATTCCGGATGGTTCACATCGTCAAAATAGAACACCCGCATCAGCGAAGTGTCCGGCTTTCCCACTTCGCGGGCGATGAGCACCAGGCACAGGATCACCGCCACCAGCATGGCCACCGTCTTCACGATGTCCAGGCCGATGACCGCCTTCACGCCGCCGCGCACGGTATAAAGCCATTCCAGGGCCACGACTACAAGGGTGGTCACCCAGAAGGGAATGCCCGCAGGAGAGGCCACCAGCAGTTGCAAGGTGGCAATCATAAGGAACAGCCGCACCGAAGCCCCCAGCATCTTGGACACGAAGAAAAACCAGGCGCCCGTCTTGTGCGAGGCCACTCCGAAGCGTTTCTCCAGGTATTCGTACACCGAGACCACATTGAGCCGGAAATACAGGGGCGTGAGCACAAAAGCGATAACCAGATAGCCCAGGAAAAACCCCACGCACATCTGGAGATAGCCGAAACCTACCGCCCCCACCATGCCCGGAACCGAGACGAAAGTGACGCCCGAGAGGCAGGAGCCGATCATGGCAATCGCCACCTTCCACCAGGCCGTGGAGCGGGTTGCGTAAAAATCTTTAGCCATTCGTGTTGTTTAAGTTGTCTTTGTAGGAACGGCCCACCGGAATGGGGGTGTCTATGCCCATGAGCCGGACCTCCGTGCTCTTTCGTTTTTCGATACGCCAGACAGGCACGATGTAGGAGCGGTGAATGCGCACAAAGGTTCCCGGGGGCATCAGCTCCAGCACATCCTTGAGCGGAATCTGCGAAACCACGTCTTCCCGGTGGTCCAGGTGGAAGCAGGCGTAATTGTTGCGGCCTTCGATAAACTGGATGGCCGACAGGGGGATATGGATGGTCTTATATCCGGATTTCACCTGGATTTCATCACCGGTTTCAGCCTCCGCCCGACGGGTCTCCAGGGCCCGGGCGGCCTCGGCCACGGCCCGGCTGGCCTCCTTGTCGGCCTCCATTTCCTTGATTTGGGAACAAAGCATACCCACAGGGATGCCATAGCCGAAGACGGCCAGCAGCAGCACCCACATGGCACGGATGTGGAGGTAGGTTTTCTCCACCTCTTCGGCCACTTCCGGAAAATCCACGTGGGTGAGGGTCATCAGGAAATTAACGGCTCCCAGCAGGAAAACGACCCCGGCTACGGTGATGACCCCCCGCCATTGCTGGCGCAGAAGCGGCCCCAGCACAAAGCGGCACAAAGCCCAAACCCCGTACAGCCATGCGGCGAAGATGGCCACATAGCTGGGGTGCCAGAGAATCCAGTCCCCAATCGGGAAAAGGAACATCATCCCCGGCAACAGGAAGATGCAGAAGATGATGTCCAGAATGGTCAGGCCGTTTTTCACGGTTTTAGAGCGTATAACCGGCGAATTCGATATCGGTGGCGGCGCGTTCCTTGAGCGCCTTGTTCTTGAAAGCGTTCTCCAGGTTGGCCTTTACGCCTTCAGCATCCCCCTCGCGGGCGCTGATGATGGCCTTCAGGTAGTGTACCCTGGGGTCTTTGCAGTGGACGGAAGCTTTGGCCTTGTCCAGCTGGTCGGTGAGGATGTAAGCCAGGACCGTGTTGTTGCAGCAGCCGTCCACATCCTTGAGCACCCGGGCGGCCTCTTCGTAGCGGCCGGTCTCGAGAAGGACGATGCCCAGATTGGCCTTGGCGTCATCGGTGCCGGCCTTGCGGAAGGCGGCCTCGGCGGTCTTGTAGTCCTCATTGTGGAGGGCCAGCACACCCTTGGCGTTGATCACGTCGGGATCGTTGGCGTTGAGTTCATTGAATCCGGCCTGGGCTTTCTC
Organism: uncultured Bacteroidales bacterium; assembly: GCA_900320795.1. GTDB lineage: Bacteria > Bacteroidota > Bacteroidia > Bacteroidales > UBA932 > Cryptobacteroides. The sequence goes on along the minus strand of ONTQ01000065.1, from coordinate 5,935 downwards.
GTCCTTCCCCTGGTTGAGGTAGAGGGCGGCCAGGTTGAACTTGGCGCGCTCGCTGTCGAACTTGTTGATGGCCTTTTTATAGATTTCTTCCATCTGTGCGGGCTTGCGAACGAGGGAGGCCACTCTCAGGAGGGCTTCTTCGTCCAGCAGGCTCTCGTTGTTCTCCAGGAGGTCCAGCAGTTCTTCGTTGCTGTAGTTCTTGAATTCCACGTTGGCGATGAGGCGGGCGCGGCGCAGTTCCGGAAGGACCTCACCCTTGAGGGCGGTGAACACCTGGGACATGTTGCGGATTTCATTTTCACGGACGGCGGGGTCGCTGTACATGGAGAGGACTCTGAGGATGAGGTCCTTGTCTTCCAGCTTGCTTTGGGAAACCAGCTGCTGGAAGCCTTCCCAGTCTTCACCGACGCTGCGGACGGTGGGGTCGGCGGCTTCGTGGCCCTTGGTCACTTTGTCCCAGGCCTTGGTGGCCGATTTGGAACGGTTGTCGGACAGCTTGTTGTTCTTGTCCACGGCACCTTCCGGGGAAGCGTAGGCGACGATTTCGGTGCTCTTGACGGTGGTACGCTCGTCCTGGGCGATCTTGTCAAGGGTGGCCAGGAATTCTTTCACGGAAGAGCCTTTGAGTTCGGAACCACGGACCTCGGAACTGTTCACCAGGTATTTGATCTGGCCCTCGGTGGTGCTGGAGATCACTTCCTGGTAATTATCGGCCTTGAAGGAGACGTTGCCGGCATTCTTCACCAGCATGTAGGTAGTGTTGGCGCCGTCGGCCACTTTCTTGGTGGGGAGGTTGATGCTCTTGGAGCCGGCAATCACCTTGCCGCGGAGTTCCAGGTAGCATTTTTCCATGCCTTCCACATAGTCGAAATGAATCTTTTCGCTCACTTTCTGGCCGTCTTTGGAGACCACCTTGTAGTTGTTGCGGACCTTCTCTCCCTGATACTTGAAGGGCTTCATGGCGGCTTCGCCACCCTGATAGACGATCACGGGCGTCACTTCCATCACCACATTCGGATTGAAGTAATCCTTGGGATAGGTGACGTTGACGGTTGCGTCGATGGTCCCGGCCACCACTTCCAGAACGGCGGGCTGGCACTCAACTTTCACATTTTCGGCCATTTTGGCCATCTTTTCCGGGGATGCGCAGGCTACGGTAAACACTGCGGCAGCAAGAAACACAAAAAATCTTTTCATATGATGCTTTTGTTGAATAAGCAGATGCTAGTCCTACAAATATACGCATTTTATTTAAAAAATAAGTATCTTTGCAAGAACTATTATGGACTTACAGGCACTCAAGAATAAATACGATATCATCGGCAACGACCCGGTCCTGAACGAAGCGTTGGAGACGGCGGTTAAATTTGCTCCCACCGGTCTCAGCGTACTCATTCAGGGAGAGAGCGGCGTGGGCAAGGAGAGTTTTGCCCGCATCATCCACCAGTTCAGCACCCGCCGGCAGAACGCCTTCTTCGCGGTGAACTGCGGCGCCCTGCCCCGGGAACTCGTGAACTCCGAGCTCTTCGGCCATGTCAAAGGCTCCTTCACCGGTGCCGTGGAAACCCGCAAGGGCTATTTTGAAGAGGCCGACGGCGGCACCCTCTTCCTGGACGAGATTGCCGAACTTCCGCTGGAGAGCCAGGCGCTCTTGCTGCGGGTGCTGCAAAGCGGGGAATACCGCAAGGTGGGCTCCAACAAGGTGGACCATACGGATGTCCGTGTGGTGGCCGCCACCAACGTCCATCTGTACGAAGCCGTCAAGCGCGGGAAATTCCGCGAGGACCTCTACTTCCGCCTTTCCGCCGCGCAAATCCGCATACCCCCGTTAAGAGACAGGAAATCAGATATTTACCTTCTCTTCCGCAAGTTCACTTCGGACTTCTCGGAGGTGAACGGCATGTGCAAGATCAGCCTGCGTCCGGACGCCATCCGGCTGCTGGAACAATACCGCTGGCCGGGCAACATCCGCCAGCTGCAGGGTTTCACCCAAAGTCTCACCGCCCAGGTGTCCGTGAAGGTGACCCCCACACACCAGCGCATCGAACTGGGCGCCCAGGACCTCATGCCCTTCATGCCCCGCGAGGAGGGAGAGCCCATCCCGGCGCTCTACGAGGGGCCGCAGCCGTCATCGGCCTTCAATGCCGATGAGCGGCAGGCTGTTTTCAAGGCCATCTTCGACCTCAAGCAGGAGGTGGAAGCCCTGAAGGCCCGTCTGGACCGCCGTTCCCTGCCTGCTCCGCCGGCGCCCGTGGAAGAAGAGGCTGAATGGCAGGGGCAGGATGAAATGCCGGACCAGGGCTCCATCGTCCATATGGAACCCAGGGAAAACCCGGAGGAAAGCCTCAGCGTGCGACGCAAGGAAGAAGACCTCATCCGGCAGGCCCTCGAAAAGTACCACGGAAACCGGAAGAAAGCGGCCGAGGAACTGGGTATGAGCGAGCGTACCCTCTACCGTAAACTCCCGCCCGAATACCGCAAGAAATGAAACTGAAGGCTCTCATATCCATGCTTCTGACGGGCTGTCTCGTAGCGGCCTGCGGCATTTACTCTTTCACCGGCACTTCCATCCAGGCCGATGTGAACACCATCACCATCCCCTATGTGGAATACCGGGCCCTCCGCGTGAATCCCGCCCTCTCCAACCAGATGACCGAAGCCCTGCAGGAGAAGTTCCGCCGCCTGACCCGCCTGGAGCAGGTGGATGTGGACGGAGATTTGGAGCTGGTCTGTGAAATCACCGGATATGACGTGAAGGCCACCGCCGTCACGGCCGACGAACTGGCGTCCCAGAACCGTCTCACCGTCACGGTGAACGTGAATTTCACCAACAACAAATATCCCGAGGACAACGTGGAGAACAAGAGTTTCAGCGCCTACGAGGACTTTGATGCCACCCAGACGCTGGACGCCGTGGAAGCGGGCCTGTGCGAAACCATCGTGGAAAAACTGGTCGAAGACATCTTCAATGCAACCGTAGCGCAATGGTAGGTTCCTCTTATATAGACATTCACACCCTCACGATGGACGAACTGGCCGGCGTGGTGAACCTGTATCCCTGGTACGGAGCCGCCCGCGTGGAACTGTGCCGCCGGATGGCCCGGATGGGGGAAGACTGGGGCGAGGAGCAGTATGCGGCCGAAGCCCTCTATGTCCCGGATCGCAGCAAACTGGCTGTGCTGGTACGCAAGGCCCGCACGGTGGACTGCTCCGACAAAGACCTTACCACGCTCCTTTCCTCGTATCTGGAACCGTCGGCCCAGCCTATTCCGGAAGGGCCGATCCGGGAAGTGCGCGTCGTGGGCGGCGATTATTTTTCGCAGGCCCAGTATGACAATGTGCGTCAGAGCGGCGACAGCATCTTCTCCCGTTTTGCCGGCAAAGCGCCCCAGAACACCCTTCAGGGGGATATGAGCGGCACCGAGATGGCCAACCGTTTCGCCACCGAGACCCTGGCCCGCATCTTTGAGGAGCAGGGGCGCACGGAGGAAGCCCGGCGCATTTATTCACGTCTGATTTTGGAAATCCCGGAAAAAAGTGCTTACTTTGCATCCCTTATCGAAAATTTGGACAAATAAAAGATAAAACCATATGAACGCAGCGTTTACAGTTTTGGTCGTTCTCATCATCATCGCGGCCATTCTCCTGATTGCGGTCGTCCTCCTGCAGAACGGAAAGGACGGCGGCCTGGCAACCAATTTCACTTCCGCCAACCAGACCCTCGGCGTGCGCCAGACGGCCACCATCCTTGAGAAAGCCACCTGGTATCTGGTAGCCTTCATCCTGGTCGTTTCCATCATCACCGTCTTTGTCGGCCGCGGCAGCACCAACAGCGGCTCCAACGAGGCCGTGAGCACGGAAATCGTCAACCAGGCCGATCAGTCCGCCAGCGAGGCTCCTGCTTTCCCCGTCTCCCAGGAGAATCCGGAAGCAGCGGAGTAAAAAAGATTACCGCCTTGACATAAGAAATGCGCTGGAAGGCGTTTTTTCTGTCAAGGCGGCAATAATTTTACCGTTTTTCCACAAAATACCTGCCACCTCGACAGAATAATGGCATTCTGGCCCATTCTGTTTGTCGAGGCGGTCGTTGTTTTACTTGTTTCGGACTAACACCTCCGAACCGGCTGCATCGACGAGAACGACGGAGTCCTTGTGGACGGTTCCGTCCAGGATGTTTTTGGCCAGGAGGTTCACCAGTTCCCGCTGCATCAGGCGTTTGACGGGACGGGCACCGTAGGCCGGGTCGTAGCCGTTTTCCACCATGTGTTCCTCGAAGGCGGGGGTGAATTCCACCGTGATGCCGCTGCTCTCCAGTTTCTGCCGGAGGTCGTCTTCCTGGATGTGCAGGATGTCGCGGATATCGGCTTTGGTGAGGGGGTCGAACATGATGATTTCGTCAATTCGGTTCAGGAATTCCGGACGCACCGTCATCTTGAGCACGTCCAGCACCTTTCCCCGGCATTCGTCCAGCAGGGAACGGCGGGAGGCGATGGCCTGCATGTCCAGTCCGTTCACTTCGGGCAGGCGCTCCATGTAAGACTGGATGATGTCGGCTCCGGCGTTGGAAGTCATGATGAGGATGGTGTTCTTGAAGTCCACGGTGCGGCCCTTGTTGTCGGTGAGACGGCCGTCATCCAGCACCTGCAGAAGCACGTTGAATACGTCCGGATGGGCTTTTTCAATCTCGTCCAGCAGCACTACGGAATAGGGTTTCCGGCGCACGGCCTCGGTGAGCTGGCCGCCTTCGTCGTAACCGACATATCCCGGAGGCGCACCCACCAGACGGCTCACGGTGTGCCGCTCCTGGTATTCGCTCATGTCGATACGGGTGAGCATGTTCTCATCGTTGAAGAGGAATTCCGCCAGGGCCTTGGCCAGTTCGGTCTTGCCCACGCCGGTGGTGCCCATGAAGAGGAAACTGCCGATGGGGCGCTTTTCGCTGGAAAGGCCCGCCCGGCTGCGGCGTACGGCATCGGCCACGGCGCGGATGGCCTCGTCCTGACCCACCACCCGCTTGTGCAGTTCGGTTTCCATCCTGAGGAGTTTTTCCTTTTCGCTCTCCAGCATCCGTTTCACGGGGATACCCGTCCATTTGGCCACTACCTCAGCGATGTCTTCTGGCGTAACCGCCTCTGTGACAAGCGGATTCTGGATAGCTTCGGCTTTGGCGGTGAGTTCGTCGATACGCTTCTGGGTGTCGGCCATGCGGCCGTAGCGGATTTCGGCCACCTTGGCGTAGTCTCCGCTGCGCTCGGCCGTCTTGGCCTGGAGATTCAGGTCCTCCAGTTCCTGGCGGGCCGTCTGCAGGCCGCCCAGGGTGTCTTTTTCCTCGTTCCAGCGCTTCATGAGGCCCTCTCGCTTGTCTTGCAGTTGCTTCAACTCGGCCTCCAGTTTTTCTCTTTCTGCCGGATGGCGGAATTGAGTTCGTCGATGGGCTCGGGGACGGAATTCATCTCCAGGCGCAGTTTGGAAGCGGCCTCGTCCACCAGGTCGATGGCCTTGTCCGGGAGGAAACGGGATGTGATGTAGCGGTGGCTCAGATTCACGGCGGCGATGAGGGCATCGTCCTCGATGCGCACTTTGTGGTGGTTCTCGTAGCGCTCCTTCAGGCCACGGAGGATGGCAATGGATTCGGCGGGCGAAGGCTCGTCCACCATCACCATCTGGAACCGGCGCTCCAGGGCCTTGTCGGCCTCGAAATACTTCTGGTATTCGTCCAGGGTGGTGGAGCCGATGGTGCGAAGTTCGCCGCGGGCCAGGGCCGGCTTGAGGATGTTGGAGGCATCCATGGCCCCGGAAGTGCGGCCGGCACCCACCAGGGTGTGGATTTCATCGATGAAAAGGATGATTTCTCCCGCGCTGTCCACCACTTCTTTCACCACGCCTTTCAGTCGTTCCTCAAATTCTCCCTGATATTTTGCGCCCGCGATAAGGG
>ONTQ01000015.1 GCA_900320795.1 uncultured Bacteroidales bacterium | reverse complement strand
AGAGGATTTACCAGCCTCTGCCGCCGCCGGGGCCTCCCATGCCGGGACCACCCATGCCGGAGCCGCTGCTGTAGGCGCTCAGGTTCACGGAATTGCCGCCGGAAGCGGAGCCGTCCAGGACGCCCAGACCGCCAAAGACGGAGGTGCCGCCGGAAGGCGTTACGCCGGAGAGGACCGCAGGCTCGGAGGAAGCGGAAACCACCAGGCCGGTGCCGCCGCTGGAAGGAGTCTTGAAGCAGTAGGTGTCACTGCCCACAGAGAGGGAATACCAGGTGTTTTTGCTCCAGGAAGAAGCCTGGTAACAGTTCTGGCTCAGGACGGAGCCGTTTTCCAGGCCGCCGAGGGCAAAGAGCACGCCGCCGTTCACATAAAGTCTGTAACCGCCTTCGGTGTTGGCGTCGATGGCATTTTCTGCCCCGCCGCAGCCCACGGCATAGACTACGCCGCCTTCGATAAAGAGGTTGCCGTTGGCGTCTATGCCGTCGTTGCCGGTGGAATAGGCGCACACGCTGCCGCCCGTGATGGCCAGCATGCCGGCACTGTTGATGGCGTCGTCCTTGGACTGGGCATACACGGTGCCGCCGGTGATTTCAATCTTGCCCTTGGACTCGATGGCCTCGTGGTTGGAGGATTTGGCCGACAGACTGCCGCCGCTGATATAGATGTCTCCGTCGAACTTGATGCCCTTGGCACTCTTGGAACTGTCGTCGTCGGAGGAGGAGGAGGAGGAGCTGGTCTGGCCGGGACGGCCCATGCCCGAGGAGGACTGGCCGTAGTTGCTGCCCGTTACGTTCACGGTAACGGTTCCGCCCTGGAAATAGCCCGGGCCGTCGCCGCTGATACCCTTTCCGCCTGAGCCAGAGTTGGTTACGGTAAGCGTGCCGGCATTCATCACAAAGAGCAGGTCGGCCTTTACGCCGGCCGATGCCTTGAACTCCTGGTCTTCATCATCATAGGCGGTGCCGCCGCTCACGTTGACGGTGGTGACACCGCCGTTGAAAAGGACCAGGCTGTCGGAAGCGACGCCTTTTTTCATGGCCTGGGTGGCGATGGCTTCCAGCACGCCGTCAGAGACGATGACGGCATCCTTGCCGCGCACGGCATGCCCGGCGTTGGAGGTGACCTTGATGGTGGGGGACGCCATAAAATGCAGATAGTCGTCGGAGGTGATGCCGGCTTTTCCCTTGGCGGTTACGGTGAGGGAACCGCTGCCGGAGAAGATGAGTTGCCCTTCGGAGAAGAAGGCGGCTTTCTCGTCTTCGTTTTCAGGCGTTTGGGTGTAGGAATTGCCGTCCGCCAGCGAATTGGTGCCGTTGACCACCACGAAACAGCGTTTTTTGCCCTGATTGTTAATGGCTGCGCCGCCCGGGTTGGAGATGGAAACGTCGCTCAGGACAATAGCCTGCTTGTTTTTGGAATAGACTTTGAAAAAACCGTTGGACGTAGATCCCGACAGTTCGTATTTTACTTTTTCGGAGGTGGAGGTGTTGTCGGCCGTCACCTGGTTGCCGCTCACTTTTACGATATTGTTGGCATCGCCCTTGACGGCGGCCTGCCCGCCTTCGTTGAAATGAATGGTGATGGTGCGGTCGAAGTTGGTGCCGGAAATGAGGTCTTCCTCATCCGTGGAGACCGCGATGGTGGTTGCGCCGGTCACCCCCGACGTGCTTCCGGCTTCGTTCCAATCGGCCATTCCATTATTAAAGGGGTTGTCTTTGTTGCAGCCCGTGCATGCTACCAGCACGCAGAGGGGCAGATAAAATACCTTCTTCATGGCTGTAAGGTTTTAGATGACACATACTTTTCGGGAAAGGTTTTATCAAAAGTGCAGCCAATTTGATTCGAATTCAGCGAATACGGGATTTTTTTCAGCGAACGGGTGGCCCGGCTTTTGCGTTTCTTCCTTTTTTCCTATTTTTGCATCCGTATGGATGTAATGAGAAAACGGGAGATTGGCCTGTATGCCGCAGTTTGGGTCCTGGTCTTTGCCCTGGTCCCCGTGTGCCTGTTGTTTTCCGGGAGGGATTTCAGCCTCTCCTGGAGAGCGATGCTGGATATCTGGGCACAGATTCTTCCCTTTTTCCTGCTTTTTCTGATCCACGACACCTTGGCGGCACCTTTTCTTCTTAGGAAAAAGTGGAAGTCCTATCTGCTCATGGTGCTTCCGCTTCTGCTGTTGTTCGGAGCCTATTGTTTCCTTTCCCCCCAGCGTCCTCCTCAGATGATGGAGGCCCCGCCGCCTTCGCCGCCCGGGGGTGATTTCCGTCCGGCTCCACCAGATGGTTTCCGCCCTTTGCAGCCGGAGGTGATGAAGGTGGTTATCGGCCTTCTGGTGATATGGGTGAATCTGGGAGTCAAGGCTGTTTTCCGGAATATCCGGGGTGAACGGCAGTTGCGTGAGTTGGAAGCACAGCGGCTCTTACTGGAGCAGACTATTCAGCATGCGGAGAAGCAGCCGGCTTTGCCGGAAATCCTTCTTTTTAAGATGGATCACAAAACCGTTACGGTGCCTCTGGGCAGCATCCGCTACATCGAGAGCATGAGCGAATATGTGAAAATCTGGCTGGACACCCAGGATGCGCCCCTGGTAGTGCTCTACAGCCTGAAACGGCTTATGGATGAACTCCCGGAAGGCCGGTTCATGCGCATCCACCGCTCCTACATCGTGGCGCTCTCCCGTATCCGCGAGGCCAGCGCTGCCACCGTCACCCTGGAGGGCGGCATCACCCTCCCCGTAAGCGAAAGCGCCCGCCCCGCCTTCCGCGCGTGGCTGAATACTCGAAATAAATAATGCTATAAACATGAATCGTTTCCTCTTTTTGCTGACCCTTTTGCTGCCGATGGTGGCGGTTGCCCAAGTGACACCGGCTCCGGTGCAGATTCCGGACAACACCGTGAACATCAAGGATTTCGGGGCAGTGGCCGATGGGTCGGCGCTCAATACCCGGGCGTTCGAGAAGGCCATATCGGCCCTTGACAAGAAGGGGGGCGGGCATCTGGTGGTGCCGGAGGGGCTGTACCTGACGGGCCCCATCTCCCTGAAGGACTGCATCGACCTGCACCTGGAACGGGGTGCCGTGGTGCTCTTTTCTCCGGACAAGACGCTGTACCTGAAGGACGGGTCGGTGAAACCGGGGATATCGGCCTCCAAACGGCACGACGTGAGCATTTCCGGCGAAGGTATCATTGACGGGAACGGGTCTTTCTGGCGGCCGGTCAAGCGCAGCAAAGTGAGCGATGTGGAGTGGAAGGACTATCTCTCCAAAGGCGGCGAGGTCACGGAAGACGGCAGCCTCTGGTATGCCTACAACCTTGTGGGACAGGAAAACATTGCGGCCGATGCCCGCTCTCAGGAGCGTCTGCGTACGCACTTGGTTCGGTTTACGGACTGCCGGCGGGTAAGCGTGACGGGCGTGACAATCCAGAATTCACCTAAGTTCCACCTGGTGCCTTCCCGTTGCGAGGATGTTGTGTTTGAAGGCGTAACCGTCCGCTGCCCCTGGAATGCCCAGAACGGGGACGGCATCGATATCATGCAGTGCCGGCGGGTGGTGGTGCGCCATTGTACGGTGGATGTGGGAGATGACGGCATCTGCATGAAAGGCGGCGCCGGAGCCAAGGCCCTGAAGGATGGCCCCTGCAAAGACATTCTCATCGAATACAATACCGTGTTTCACGCCCATGGCGGCTTTGTGATCGGTTCGGAATTCAGCGGCGGCATGGAGGATATCACCGTGCGGCACAACACCTTCTCCGGCACCGACACCGGTCTTCGCTTCAAGAGCGCCCCGGAGCGGGGTGGCCATTGCCGGAACATCCGCATTCACGACATCGTGATGAACGACATCCGGGAAGAGGCCATCATCTTCGAGACCTCCTATGCCGACCGGCCTGCCGGCTACGAAGACAACCAGGCGGCCCAGACCCGGTCCTTTATGCCGGATTTTCAGGATATCGTCATAGAGCGTGTCAGTTGCTGGAACGCTAAAACCGGTATCCGGGCCAGCGGTACGCTGGAGATGATTCACGACATCACGGTAAAGGATGCCTTCTTCTATGTCTGGGAGACAGATACAAAAATAGACGTTCCCCAGATGATTGCGCTGGAGAACGTCCGTATCACGAAGCGTTAACTACTTGCCAGCCAGGTGTTTTTCCCACGCCCAAGCCGCCTTGAGCGTTTCTTCCACCGTGCGGGTGGCCTTCCAGCCCATCTCGGTGTTGGCGAGGGTGGGATCGGCCCAGATGGCGGTGACGTCACCGGCGCGGCGCGGCGCGAACTTGTAGTTGAGCTTGACGCCGTTCACTTTTTCGAAGGCATTCACCAGCTCCAGCACGCTCACGGGACGGCCGGTGCCCACATTGAACACCTCGCAGTCCTGCTTCATCTTACCTTCCACCATGCGGCTCACGGCAAAGACGTGTGCCTTGGCCAGATCCACGATGTCAATGTAATCTCTCAGGCAAGTGCCGTCAGGCGTGGGGTAATCGTTACCGAAGATGCTCAGGCACTCCCGCTTGCCGATGGCCGTCTGGGTGATGAAAGGAACCAGGTTGTTGGGAACGCCGCGGGGCAGTTCTCCGATGAGGGCGCTGGGATGGGCGCCGATGGGGTTGAAATACCGCAGCAGGATGCCCTTGAGCTTGCCTTCGGAGGCTTTGACCGTATCCCGGAGAATGTCTTCGCAGATGGTCTTGGTGTTGCCGTAGGGGGAAGTGGCGGGCTTACGTGGCGTGGCTTCCGTCACAGGAACGCTGTCCGGCTCTCCATAGACGGTGGCCGATGAGGAGAAGAGCACGAAACTGCCCTTTTCCTGCGCGGCCTCCAGCACATTGAGGAAACTGGTGAGGTTGTTCTTGTAGTATTTGAGCGGCTGGGCCACGGATTCACCCACGGCCTTGTAGGCGGCAAAGTGGATGACGGCATCAATGGGATACTTTTGGAAGAGAGCCTTTACAGCCTCCATGTCGCAGAAATCCATCACTTCCAGGGGAATATCTTCCTTTCCGGTAATTCTTTTCACCCCTTCGAAACAGGTGCGGTCGCAGTTGGAGAAATTGTCGGCCACCACCACATCGTAGCCGGCCTGAATGAGTTCTACCGTTACATGGCTGCCGATAAAACCGGCGCCGCCCGATACAAGAACAGTCTTTTTCATGGTTCGATTTCCTTATTTTTCTGTTTTAGTGCTTTCTTTCTCTCTTTCTCCAGGTATCGCTCAAAGATGCGGCGTTCTTTCTGGGCCTTCTTCTCCAATTTCTTCAGCATCTTCAGCTTACGGGCCCGTTCTTTCTCCAGTTTTCGCCGGGCCTTGGCAGCCTGCTTTTCCTCGTAGCGACGGTCCTGTTCGGCCCACTTGGCTTCCCGGGCGGCTTTTCTGGCGGCTTCTTTTTCCGCTTTTTCCTTGGCGCGCAGTTCGGCCGGAGTGAGTTCTTTCCCGGGGACGACGGGGGCAGTGGTGAGCGTGTCAGCCGGTGCCTTCAGACTGTCCAGTGGCGCTTTCAGACTGTCCAGCGGTACTCTCAGACTGTCCAGCGGTGTTTTCAGGCTGTCCGACAGAGTCTGGAGGCTGTCAACGGGAACCTGCAAAGAGTCCACCGGTATTTGCAGGCTGTCCAGCGGGGCCATGCCCTCTGTTTTCCGGCGGGCCCGCTCCCGGGCAACCTGCAGGGAATCCCGGATGGCGATTTCCCGGTAAATCCGGTTTACGTGGCCGGGGAAATAGATATCGGTCTGTTTGAATTCCGTATGGGGCCGGGCCAGATACGCATAGCGTTCGCTTGTGCGGGGCTCCAGGGAAGTGACATCTCTCGGAGACTTGGGGCGTTTGTCCGGCTCCCAGCGGAAGCCTTTGAGCGTACGTTCCTCCTGCGGCATCTGCACGGTGGGATAGCCGTCGTTCTTGGGATTCTCGTAGTAGTAGATCTGATTGAGGTCGCCGTCCTTGAACAGGGCGTATATCATCTTGGACTCCACTTTGTTCACGGTGGCCAGGGCGCCTTGCTCTTCCAGGTAGAAGATGGAGGAAGCTCCGCCCAGGGCGTCAAAACGGGTGAGGGCGTTGGTGGAATCGAAATAGGCTACCATTTCGGTTCCCCGGATCTGGTCATAGCAATGCTCCTGCTCTTCAATGGTGATGAAGGCATTGGACAGCAGATGGGCTTTCTGCATCTGCTTGTTCTTGATGACCATATAGATACTGTCCGCCGCATACTGCCGGTTGCCCTCGTTGAAGAAGACGGGATCCTTGTACAGGCGGGCCAGGGAATCCAGGTCGCTGTAGGTGAGGGAATCGGCCCGCATCTGCATATTCCGGCGGAACATGCGGACGTTGTCGGTGACCCAGATGAAATTCACCTTGGTGGTGTCCTTGGGAGGAGGCAGGGTGTCCACGACCGGCGGCGTGGCCAGGGAGTCCACGGCTGGGGGTGTTGCCAGGGAATCAATTACCTGCGGCGGTGTGGTGGTTGGGGCGCCGGTTGGCGGCGTGGCAGGGGCGCCCGTTGGGGGTGTGGACGGACCGGCGGGCTTATTGGGCTTGTCCGGCGGGCGGTTAGGGTCGTTTTTGGCCGCTTCTTCAGCCGCCTTGGCCGCCTTGGCCGCCGCTTCTTCAGCCGCTTTCTTCCGGTATTCCATCACCGGGTCTCCGGAGATGTCCTTGAGCCGTTTTTCGGCATCTTTGCTCCATGCTTCGGGAATGTCGCAACGGGGGATTCCGCGCAGAATCATGAGATCACCTCCCAGATACAGCGTGTCGCGCCTGCCCTTTTCGTCCGTTACGGACATCACGGCCGGATCCCGCGTCATGCGTACCTGCGAGAGCGAATCGGCATACTCGAAACGGCCGGCCAGGGCATACACGTTGCGGGTGGTATCCATCAGTTCCACGTGGCCGCGGAGGTCGGCGTCATTGCGCGTGCGGTAATAGAAGAGGGAATCGGCCCAGGTTTCCTGGTCTTCGGTAAGTACATGCACCCTGCGGCGGAAGAAAAAGGTCTCCTGGCCGCGGTTGTACCAGCCGTCGTTGGCGCTGAGCATTTTGTCATCCTGCCACATGTCGGTTCCGAAGCCGAAGTAAGCGGTGGAAAGGTCGCTCCGGTATTCCAGGCGGGAGGTCTTCACAAAAGTAGTGTCCAGGTACATGTTTACCTGGTCGTTGAACACAAAGAGATTGGCCTTGGAGTCATAGGTGCCGTACAGGCTTTCGATGATTTGCCCGTCCTTGTCGCGCATGGCGCCTCCGTCCTGGAAAATTGCTACGGAATCCTTGGTGTTGTAGTCCAGATAGCGTGTGCGCAGGGTGTTGTGGTCTTTGTCTTCCAGTTGTACCAGGGCGCCGCGGAACTTGGCCATGTTGTCATCCACCACATACTGCAGCGTTTCGCTGCTGAGTTGGGTGCGGTCCTGGATGATGCGCACGTGGCCGATGGCGTCAATTACATTGGTGTTGACATTCCAGAGGGCCGTGTCGCAGAGCAGGTACGTGTCGTTGTGAAGGAAACGGGCCGGGCCGATGACCTTGCGGAAATTCTGCCCGTCCTGCTCGATGAGCTGGGCGCTTTCGGCATGGATGAGGACCACTTTGTCATCCTGCTGCTTCTGCTGGGCGCAGACAGGCAAAACGGCTGCCGTGAAAAACGCCAGCCAGGACAGGAAGATATGACAGCCCTTCCGAAGCACTATTTCCGGGAATTCCAGATTTCGCGGGAGAATTCGCATTCCTTGAAGATGGGGTCGATGACAATGTATGTGTCCTTGACCTTTTCATTGAGGAAGGCGTCGATGGCTTCCATCTGTTTGGCTCCCTGTACCCGCTCCAGCAGTTCATTGTAGTCGTTTTCGAACGTGGCGGGATGGGCCGGAAGAATCTTGTCCACCCGGATAATCTTGTACACCAGGTTGCCGCTGCGGCCCTGCATATAGCCTTCATTGTCCTGTGATTCGACAGGTTGTGAGATTTCTCCCACTTTGAGGTCTTTGATGGCGGCATAGTCGGCCGGTTTCAAGGCGTCGATTTCGAAATAGGAAGATCCGGTCATGGGGTCTGCCATCTGGCCGCCGTTGGTACGGGTGGCCAGGTCCTGGGAGTAGAACTGGGCCGCCATCTCGAACTTGATTTCCTCGTCCAGGATGGCCGTTCGGATGCTGTCCAGCTGGTGGAAAGCCTTTTCCCGGTCGTCGTTGGTGTACTGGGGCTTGAGCAGGATGTGGCGGGCATTGAACATGTCGCCTTTCTTTTCGATCACCTCGATGATATGGAAGCCGTCCGGGGTTTCCACAACCTGGGAAACGGTGCCGGGACGGAGGGCCATGGCCGCATCGGAGAACGCCGGCCAGAAAATGGTCTTGGAAGCAAGGCCCAGTTCGCCGCCGCGGCGGGCGCTGCCCGGGTCTTCGGAATAGATGCGGGCCAGGGTGGAGAACTTCTCCCCGTTCATGATGCGCTCGCGGAGGCTCAGAAGCTTTTCTTTCACAGAAAGGGCGGCCTTGGCACGGTCCGGATACAGGCAGACCTGGCTCAGCTGGTACTTGATTGGTACCACGGGAAGATCTTCGGGATCGGTGTCCTGGATGTACTTCTTGACATCATAGGGAGTTACCTCGGGAATCTTGGAGGCAATGTCCGAACGCTCCTGCTCGATCAGGCTCTGGTCTTCCAGAGCCTTGGTCCACTCCTGACGCAGTTTGTAGAGGGGTTTCCCGAAGTGTTTCTCCAGTTCCTCGTCACCGCCGGCCTGGGTGCGGAGATAGTCGAGACGCTGGGTGAGGTTGCTCTGAACCATCTCGTTGTTCACCGTGAGGGAGTCCACGCGGGCCTGCATGAGAAACAGTTTGTTGTCCAGCATGGTTTCCAGCACTTCGCAGCGCATGTCCCTGTCAATGGGGGCGCCGCTGGCGCGGAGCTCTTGGATTTGTGACTCGATATCGGAGATGAGGATGGTTTCACCGCCCACGATGGCCACGGTCTTGTCCACGACACCCTTGTATTTCTGGGCGTTGAGGCTGAGGCACAGCAGAAGTGCGGTGACAGAGAGAATAATATGTTTCATATTCAATAGATTACGTATTTATTGTTGGCGCGGGCATCTTCCAGGAGCTCCCGTTCCAGGCTCACTTCCAGGTTGTGCTTGCGGGTGCTCAGGATGAGATCGCGGATATGTTCCCGGACAAACTCTACCGGTGCGGTCTTGCCCTCGGCAATCATTTCGACAATGTGGGCCAGGTGAAGATTGCCTGCGGCGTCCGTGTATTCGATGCTGCTGGACTTCAGCGAGCCGATGAGCGTCTGGTATTCCATTCCGAGGTCCTGTGCCAGGGTAAGGGCGTCGGTCCAATAGTCGGCCTGGTCAACGAACTTGATGGCGGCGACGGATGCGATGGCGGCGGCGTCCACGATGTCGGCTTCGTCATCCGAGGCGATGAGCCGGCGGAGGTTGTTGACGCTCTTGGAATCGGCCGGGATAATCAGATAACGGGCCTTGATGACAGGGCGTTCCAGACGGAATTTGTCGGGATTGTCCTTATAAAAGCGGGATACCTCTTCTTCGGTGATGAGGGTATCCAGGCGCTGCTCGATGTAGCGCTGCTCATAGCGGTATTTGAGGAGGGTGCGGCGGTAGTCTTCCAGTTCCTTGGAGACATCTTTTTCCTCTTTGGAGAGCTGCTGGTCCGCCATGTCCAGCAGGAGGAGGTCTTCGGCCCAGGCGTCGATGTACTGGCGGGCCAGGTTGGTGCTGTCTTCCGACGAGACACCCTGTGGAATGTACTTTTCCAACTGGCTGCGGCGGAGTTTATGGTCTCCTACCCGGGCCACGACTTCTCCGCGGAAAAGTTCGGCGGCGGTGTCGGCCAGGGTGTCCGCCACTTTGCAGGAAGTGGCCGACAGTACCAGAAGGATGATGAATACCCATTTGCGCATATATCTTGCAAATGTACGAAAATTATTCCATTAGTAACTTCAATAAGCGCGCCAAAACGGCCCTGACCTCGGTGGGTTTGGCGGTCGTGTTGTTCGTCATGATGGAAAGCGTGACCTGCGGGCGCCCGTCGGCCCCGAGGATATAGCCGGAATAACAGAGGACTCCGTCCATGGATCCGCTCTTGATGCGGACGCGTTCCCGGCCTTCCACTTTGGGAAGGAGGGCGCTGAGGGTCCCCTCGCCGGGCGTGGGCAGAGAGGCGAGAAAAGCCTCGAAGGCAGGGCTTTCCTGCAGGGCTTGCAGATAGGCGACCATCCACTCCGGAGAAACGTAATTCATGCGGGAGAGGCCGCTGCCGTCGGCAATCCGGATGTCTCCGCTGGCAACGCCCAAATCTTCCAGCACTTCCCGCTGGGCCACCAGGCAGCTGTCATACAGGGCTATGCGGGTAGCCTCTTCGCCCATGGCACGGAGCAGGGCCTCGGCGTAAAAATTGTCGCTCCGCACATTGGTAATCCGCGCAATGTCCTTCAGCGGGGCCGATTGGGTCTGCCCCATGACGACCGGTTCTCCGGCCTTGTCCCGCGGAACGAAATCCGCCCCGCGGATGCGGCCGCTCCGGTCTACGTCGGCATAGCCTCCTTTCACTTCCCAGCCGGTTTCCACGAGGTTTTTCCAAAAATAGTAGGCGCAGGTGAGGGCGCCGAACTTGTTGGCAAAATGCTCGGTTTTGGGACTGCGATCGGTGGCGAAGGAACCGCGCATCTCGGAGTAGGGAGCCAGGTCCGTGGTGTACAGGTACAGGCTGTTTCCCGTGCCGGCCGGGCCGGTAAGGCTGTGGTTCTTGAAATGCATCCAGGGGGTTTCCGGGTAGGTCTGCTGAATCTGGACGGGCTGCCCTTCCGCAGCGGCTTTCACCTGGAAGTCGATGGCATTCTGATAGAAGCAGAGGGCACTCATGCCGCAGCCGTAATAGGTGCCCAAGTCATCGTAACTCCAACTTGGGTGCTCCAGATTACCCTCATATGCGCCTCCGTGGCCTATGATGCGGCCGTCGATGGCCTGGATGCCGGCTTTGCGCAGGAGGGATTTCCATAGCCAGAACAAACGCCCCGTATCCGTGGCGATGCTGTCTTTGGAGCCGATAGTGGGGTCTCCGTGCCCCAGGATGTAAACATCCCCCACCAGCACGCCGTCCCGGATTTCCCCGGTATAGCCCAGTTCGGTGGGGAAGCGGTAGTCCGGGCCGAAAGCGTGGAGCGCGGTGCCGGTCGTGACCAGTTTCAGGTTGGAGGCCGGGGTCAGGCGCTCTCCGGCGTTGTGGCTGCACAGCGTACGGCCTTCCCGGTCCACCGCCAGGACACCCCAGGCGGCTCCTTTCAGGGGACCGCCCTGCCGCTGCAGGTCAACATAGCGTTGTGCCGGTGTCTGTGCGGCGGCAAAAAGGAACGGAATCAGCCATCCGATCCCGGTCAGGAGCCATTTTCTCATCAGATATCCAGGGCGTGTTCGTAGCCGGCCCGGTAGGTGTAGTGCAGCAGGGCACTGGCCTCGGGGTCGTGCATGAACTTCTGTACGATGGGATTCCAGACGAGCGGACGTTCCAGTTCCATGGCAATGTTGCCCAGGTTGCACACGGTGCAGGAGGAGTGGCCGACCTCGATGGGGACGTTGGGGTCGTTCCGGCTGAGGACGGCGTCGATGAATTTGCGGTGATGGCCCACTTTCACTTCATAGGGGACGTCGGCATCGGCCTCGCGCATAGGCATTTCAAACTTCTTGTCGGAGGCTTCCAGCTTGCCGCGGCTCACCTTCACCCAACCTTCGGTGCCGTAAATCTGCACGCCGGGGGTGGTGCCGTCGAAAGGTTCTTCGGACAGGATGATGCCGTTGTCATACTTGAAGGTGAGGTGATCGTAGTAGCTGTATCCGGGAGGAATCACTTCCACCGGGCCGCTGCCGTCCTTCCCGAGGGCCCACTGGGCCACGTCGAACATGTGCGCGCCCCAGTCGGTCATGAGGCCGCCGCCGGACACTTTGTACCAGCGCCAGGCGCCCCAGAGTTTCTCATTGGGTTCCTCGGGGGTGATGACGGGATCCAGGTCGGAGTGGTAATAGACGCTCTCGGGGAGCGGTCCCAGCCATTTGTCCCAGTTGAGGCCGGCGGGAACGGCCATGCGGGGCAGCTTGCAGGGAGCGGGTGCGGCGGTGACGGGATTCACGTTGTTGCGCCCCACATAAACCTTGAGTTTGTGGATCTGGCCCAGTTCCCCTTCGCGGGCGAGGTTGGCGGCATGGATGAATTCTTCGCTGGAACGCTGCTGGGAACCCATCTGCAAGATACGGTTGTACTTTCGTACGGCCTTCACCAGCTGCTGGCCTTCGTAGATGGTGAGCGTGGCGGGCTTCTCCAGATAGATGTCCTTGCCGGCCTTGCACGCGGCGATGGCTGTCACGGCATGCTGGTGGTCGGGCGTAGCGATGACCACGGCGTCGATGTCTTCGCGGGAGAGAAGATCCTGGTAATCCTCATAGACATCCACTTTTATCTTTTTTTCGCCCTTGCCGGTGTAGTAATCCCGGACACGCTTGACAAAGCGGTCCCTTTTCACGTCATAGACATCGCAGCCGGCCACGACGCGCACATCGTCCATGCCCATGAAGCCCTGCAGCAGGTACATGGCCTGCTGTCCCAGGCCGATGAAGCCCAGCTGGACCTTTCCGTTGGCGGATTTTCTCTCCGGCTTGGCGGCCGGGGCCGATGCGAAGGCATTCAGCGGGAGCATGCTGGCGGCAGCTCCGAGGGCGGTTGCCCGGAGAAAATTTCTTCTTTGCATATTATTTGAGGATATATTTTTCTACTTTTCCGTTTTTCCAGCTGAGTTCCACCGTCTGGCCGGTGCGGGTGCGGATGCCTTTCACGGAACCGTCGGGCCAGGCCTTGGGCAGGGCAGGAAGCGGTGTCACGCCGTCGGGGGTGCTTTGGACCAGCATCTCGACGACGCCGGCGCAGCCGCCGAAGTTGCCGTCAATCTGGAAGGGCGAATGGGCGTCCATCAGGTTGGGATAGGTGCCGCCGCCGCTGCGGTAGTCTGTGCCCTGATACTTGTCCGGGCTCACATAGCGCAGCAGCCGGCGATACATCTTGTAGGCGTTTTCCCCGTCGCCCAGGCGGGCATAGAGGTTCACACGCCAGCCGCAGCTCCAGCCGGTGGTCTCGAAGCCTCTGATTTCAAGTGTCTTGTGGGCGGCGTCGGCCAAAGGCGTTCCGGCCGGAATCTGGTGGCCGGGATACACGCCGACAAGGTGGGACTGGTGGCGGTGCCGGGGATCCTTGTCCTCCCAGTCATGGTACCACTCCTGCAAGGCGCCGTTTTTGCCTATCTGATAGTCGCGGAGCCGGGGCAGGACGGCGTCGATCCGCCGGACGAAATCATCGTCTCCCAACAGTTCAGCTGCGTTTTTGGCGTCCGTGAGGCATTCGCGGAGAATGGCGAGGTCGGCCGTGGCGCCATAGAGCGTGCGGCCGGCGTAGCCGTCCGGGGTGATGTACCAGTTCTCGGGCGAAGTGGAGGGGGAAGTGATGAGTTCGCCGTCTTTTTCCACCAGGATATTGAGACAGAAGGCGGCGGCACCCTTCAGGCTGGGATAATCCCGCCTCAGGGCATCCAGGTCACGGGTGAAGAGCCAGTGTTCCCAGATGTGGGTGGACAGCCAGGCTCCGCCCATGTTCCAGTTGGCCCAGCACGGATCCCCGGTTCCCAGGCCCACCGGGCAGGTCATGGCCCAGGCGTCGCTGTTGTGGGCCTGGCACCAGCCTTCCTCGACACCATAGAAATTCCGGGCGGTGACGGCACCGGTGTGCGAGAGGTTGCGGACAAAGCGAAGCAGCACCTCGTGCATTTCCGGCAGGGCGGCCGACTCGGCAGCCCAGTAGTTCTCTTCCAGGTTGATGTTGGTGGTGTAGTTGCACCGCCACGGCGGGGTCATTTTCTCGTTCCACAGGCCCTGCAGGTTGGCGGGAATGCCTTCGGTGCGGGACGATGCGATGAGCAGGTATCGGCCATACTGGAAATAGAGGGCTTCCAACTCCGGGTTGGCTTCGCCGTCGGCATAGCGGAGAAGCTGCTGGTCCGTAGGGAGGGCGCTGACGGCGGGATCGGTGGTTCCCAGATCCAGGCTCACGCGGTCGAAGAAGGTTTTGTAGTCGGCCTCGTGGCTGGCTTTCAGGGCCTTCCAGCCTTTTTGGACGGCAGCCAGGGCATTGCTCACGGAGGCATTCTTATACTCCCGTCCTTCCTTCACGGGGTCTTTGTCAAATCCGTTGTAGCTGGTCTGGTTGGCCACCACGATCAAGGCTTCCCTGACGCCGCTGATGTGCAGTTTCCCGTCCCGGGCCGATGCGCCTTCACAGCGCACCACGGTGCGGTAATGGATACCGCGCTCCGAATCGTAGAAGCGGTCCGGCTCACGGCCGTCCTGGATGACATGCCAGGCGACATAACCGTCACTCACGAGACTCCCGTCCTCCGCCACTGTCTGGTGCGGAAGTTCCGAATCCAGGCCGATGACGGCTTCCACGGGTCCCTCGCCCGTGAGGCGGATCACGATGACGCTGTCCGGGGCCGACACGAAGTACTGCGCCTGGAAGGGAACGCCGTCACGCTTGTATCTTACTGTGGCTGTGGCGTTTGCGAGGTCTAGCTCGCGGTAGTATCCGGTGATTTCAGCTTCAGGATAAGTGATTTCCAGGCTGCCCAGAGGTTGATACATTTCGCTGTTGTGGCCTTGCAGGCGGCGCTGCAGTTCATCGGCCTTCCGGTAGTCTTCGGCCTCGAGGGCTTCGCGTACTTTCGGAAGCCAGGCAGCGGCCTCTCCCCAGGGGGTGAGGGTGTTGACCAGCGTATAGTCCGGGTGGTCTTTTCCGCGGTCCGGCTCGCCGGTCCAGAGGGTGATGTCGTTAAGGGAAATGCGGTCCTGGACGGGTCCGCCATAGACCAGGGCGCCCAAGTGTCCGTTTCCGAGCGGCAGCGCTTCTTCGAAGAAATCGGCCGGGCGGTCGTAGTGTAAGGTCAATTTTTTCTCGGGAGCCGTACTGCAGGCTGCCAGCAGCGCGAGTCCCACCAGAGGCAGCAGGATTCTTTTCATTACTTGGTTCCGAAAATGCGGTCTCCGGCGTCTCCGAGGCCGGGCACGATGTAAGCGTTCTCGTTCAATTTCTCATCGACGGCGGCCACGTAGATATCCACGTCCGGATGTTCGGCCTGCACTTTGGCGATGCCTTCGGGTGCGCCCACCAGGCACATGAGGCGGATGTTGGTGCAACCGCGCTCCTTGAGCATGGCGATACCGTCACAGGCGCTGCCGCCCGTGGCCAGCATGGGGTCCGTGAGGATGACCAGGCGGTCATGGATATCGGCCGGGAGTTTGCAGAAATAAACCACCGGCTTGTGCGTCTGCTCATCGCGATACAGGCCGATATGTCCCACTTTTGCTACCGGGATCAGGGAGAGGAGGCCGTCCACCATGCCGATACCGGCGCGCAGGATGGGAACGATGGCCAGTTTGCGGCCGCTGACCCGCTTGGCCGTCATCTTGCAGATGGGGGTTTCAATCTCAAAGTCTTCCAGGGCGATGTCACGGGTGACTTCGTAGCCCATCAGGAGGGCAATTTCCTTAAGAAGTTCACGAAAATCTTTGGATCCGGTTTCTTTCATACGCATGATCGTAAGCTTGTGCTGGACCATGGGATGGTTGATTACATGAAGTTGAGACATAATTCTTGAAGTTTTACGATTTGTCAAAGTTAACGATTTGTGGCGACTTTAGCAAAAAGTATTACCTTTGTAAGCCAGTAGTGGACGGCCGCCCCCCCCTGTCCCTCCTGACCATTTATCCGTAACATTAATTCATACCATATAATACCATGAAATTTCCTTACGTACTGCTGCTGGCTTTTCCGCTGGTCCTGGCCTGTTCCCGGCCGGAGTATGACATCTCAGAAGGCGTCAACACGGAGATTACTTTGTTCGAGAACGAAATCTCGGTTCCGATTGGCAGCGCGGGCCCTTTCTCTCTGGGTATGGTCTTTGACAAACTTGCAGAGATAGAAGGTGTCGGCGAATTCTTTTCCGACTATTTGAAAGTGGATCCTGACGGTTTCATCTATACGGATGATGCCGGGAGTATCTATGAGGCCAATGTCTATGAACTGGAAAAGGAAATGGACGACCCTGGCGTTTCCCAGACCCTGGATGTCGGAGGAGATTTCTGTTATCTCGGCGGGCTGATGGGCGTGATGTCCTACCTGGGACTGAGCAGCATTAACCAGCAGGCCGCCATCACCGTGGACAACCCGCTCAACCGCCCCATTCCGGTCACCGGAAGGGCTTACTATGTAATCCCCGGCGAAGAGGAGGATGAGGTGGTCCCCCTTGAAGGACTGGATAGTTTTACCATCCCTTCCCGTTCCTATGAAAAAGAACTGGCCACGCTGGATATTCCCGGAGATCTGTATTTGCCGATTTCCGCTTTCGGCTTGGATGAGTTGCAGTTGACTTTGCCCGACAATCCCACTTCGCGCATTTCCAGACCGGAAGGAAATGTCTGTGTGGCCGTCAATTATCAATATAAGTCGCAAATTCGGGTCACCGATGCGTTCGAATTGCCCCTGGGTGTGATCTCGGTCGGGCCGGTTGACATCCCCATCGGCAAATTCAAGCTGAAAAAGTGCGAACTCTCCCTGGAAATCGAAAACACGCTTCCTATGCGGGTGGAGGTGAAGGATTTCCAGCTATTGCTCCCTCCGGAGAAAAACGAATATGGAGAACTGGACTATGATGACGCTTCCGTTGACGAGAACGTCAGGATTGTCGCCGACTTCACCATCCCGGGCGGCACGCTCGAAAATCCGGCCGTCACGCCCCTCACCTTCTCCATCGAAGCCCTGGAAGGAACCCTTCCGGACATCAGCGGATTGCGTCTGTCTGTGAACCTGCAGGGCCAGCCTGGACTAAAGCCCACCCCCCTCTCTATCCGGCAGGGCCTCTTTGTCAAATCCTCCTCGGCCCGTCTGACCGGCGGTATCACCATCCCTCAAGAGTAAACGATTATGAAAAAGACATTTATCTTTTTGGCAGCCATGCTGCTGACCGCCGTTTCAATTGAAGCACAAAGTTTTCAGTCGGCCCTTTTCCTGGACGGATACCGGCTGGGCTACCGATACAATCCTGCCTTGCAAAATGAGAGCAACTTCTTGAGTATCGGGCAGTTGGAAAGCTCCTCGCGCAATACTTTCGGAGCGGCCAGTTTCCTGTATCCCCGCGGAAACGAAGTGGTGACCGCCCTTCATTCCAGCGTATCGGCCGATGAATTCCTGGGAAGCCTGGGAGACGACAACACGCTGGGCGGCAGCCTCAATTACAATCTCTTTTCTTTTGGATGGCGCAAAGGTGTCGCTTACCAGACGCTGGAAGCCAATGTCCGCATGGCCTATTCGGCCAATATCCCCAAGGACATTTTTGCCATTCTCAAATTGGGTACGGGCGACACCAACTATGACATGGGAGGGTTGAGCCTGGGCGGAAACGCTTTGGTGGAACTGGCTTACGGATATTCGCATAAGCTGGCCGACTGGGTTTCCCTGGGCGCACGGGCCAAACTGCTGGTGGGTATCAATGCCCTCAAATATAATGTCTCCCGCATGGACATTTACATGGCCGATGACAAATACCGGCTGGACCTGGAGGCCGAACTGGACCTCACCAGCCGCTGGAGCAAGATCCGTCCCAACGAGGAGGGCTATCTGGACTTGTCCAAACTCAGCAGTAAGGACCGCTGGAAACTGCCTTCCGGCGTGGGTCTGGCCCTGGATCTGGGCGTGGTCCTCACCCCCGTGGAAGGACTGACCTTGTCGGCCTCCCTCCTGGATTTGGGAGGCATGTTCTGGTACTATGGCAATGCCGGCCGGTCACAGGGCAGCGTCGAATTCACCGGGATGGACAGCCTGTCCATTGATGAGATTAGGAATGGCTCCATCAAGAGTCAGTTCGACGATGAGCTGGCCGCCCTGGGATCTTCCCTCAAGATGAAGGAACTGAAAGGCCGGACGGCCTGGGAATTCGTTCCCTTCCATGTGAATGGGGGCATCCGTTACGACCTGCCCTTCTATCGGGCCCTTTCCATCGGCGCAAGCGGGAATTACCTCCATGTGAAGGGCTTTTCCTATGCCGAGGGTCGCGGTGTCCTGGCCTGGAATCCTTGGAAGTGGCTGGGTATCACGGCCAATGGCGGTGTCGGAACCTATGGTCCCGTATGGGGCGCTGCCGTGAATGCGGCCATTTGGAAATTCCGCCTGACCCTCGGTTACAGCGACGGTTTCGGCGGAACGATTCCTTACACCAGCACACCGCTGAAAGCCAATAACAAAGCAGTGACCCTGGGCTTGGCTTTCGAGCTGTAGTCCAAAGATAATTTTGCATCATCATGGTTTTTTTCTAACTTTGCATCCCGGTTAAATCTTAATCGGGTTTATGCAAAAGATTGCATCTCTACAGGAAACGAGCCTGTACAAGTTGGGTACGTCCTGTTCCAATAATCGCTTTTTCATTCTTTCGGGTCCCGGATCCAGAGAACTTCTCGCCCGTCCTGAAGTCGTTGGTTTCCCTTGTTATTCAGCCCTTTTAGAAGAAACTGTCGCCGCCCTCCGTTATCTGTCGTCAATCGGATTGGGCGGCGATTTGGATATTCTCACCATCCTTCGCGGCGGGCTCAATTACCCGCTGGAGGAGGCTTGCGCCCGGGCGGGAATCCGGGTCCGCGACATGCATTTCCTCTCCTGCGAACGAATCATCAAAGACCATGTCATCACCGGCCTGGATATCCGCTACGAAAAACTCCGTCCCACACCCGGGCGGGTGCTGGCCATCGGAGACATCATCGCCTCCGGGGCGACGCTCCGCAAGTGCCTGGATTATGCGCTGAAGGAATTCAAACGCCAGGGCGGCAGTCTCCGCAGGATGATTTTTTTCACCATCGGCGGGACCAAGGCCATTGAAATGATGGATGAACTGCTGCCCGTCATGCAGGAGCTTTTCCCCGGATTCGAGGGATTCGACTGTTTCTTCTATGAAGGGGCGTTCACGGTATATAAAGACCCGGGTGTGAGCGGCATCAATGTGCCGGACATCGATTTTGGCTGGAAGGGCGGTTTCGTGGCGCCGGAATTCCGCGCCAGGGTGATGGAAACGCCGGATGCCCTGCTGGAAAAATGCATCATCTACGACGGCGGCGCCCGCCGTTATGAGATTCCCCTTCACCTGGAGGAAGTCTCAGAATATTGGGAAGGCATTCTGGAACGGGCCGACAGAATTGACCCGAAGGCCCTTGTGGGCGAAAAACTCGGCTACCCGGAACCCTTATCCTACGAAGACTGGCAAAAGGTGACGCGGGCACCGGACGGATGGCAGGGGCTGTGGGAAAAAGAGCAGGCGCTGCTTTCCGCTGCGGACGGCCTCGACCTGAAGGCCGTGGCCGAAAGAAGGCTTGCGAGTATCGATTCTCTGAAAAAACTCTATTTATAAAACGATATGGCAAAAAAAGCTTTTGATGTAGACTACGCGAACACCCCTGTCGATCAGGCAGGTCGCAAATCGGCGCTCAGCATGTTCATGGTGATGCTGGGCTTCACCTTCTTCTCGGCCAGCATGTGGGTCGGCCAGCAGCTCGCCGCCGGGCTCAATTTCTCCGGCTTTGTGTGGGCGCTGATCCTCGGCGGCCTCATCCTCGCCGCCTATACCGGATCTCTCGGTTACATTGGCGCCAAGACAGGTCTCACGCTGGACATGCTTGCGCAGCGCAGTTTCGGAACCAAAGGCAGTTACCTCCCCAGTGCCATGATCAGCTTTACGCAGATCGGTTGGTTCGGCGTGGGCCTTGCGATGTTCGCCATTCCGGTGGCAAAGGAACTGCTGGGTCTGGAGGTTACGCCTGACTCCATGCCCTGGCAGGGTTACCTCCTGGTGGCCATCGCCGGTATCCTGATGACGGCCAGCGCTTACTTTGGCATCAAGAGTCTTACGATTATCAGTTACATCGCCGTCCCCGCCGTTGCCATCCTGGGAACTGTCGCCATGATCCTGGCTGTCAGAAGGGGAGACCTGGGCCTCGTCGAGCAGTTCGCTGTGGGCAGCAAAGACCTGGGAATCATTGCGGGAGCCGGCCTGGTAGTGGGCAGTTTCGTTTCCGGCGGAACGGCTACGCCCAACTTCACGCGCTTTGCCAAGAGCGGAAAGGTGGGACTGATCACCACGGTCATCGCTTTCTTCCTGGGTAACAGCCTGATGTTCCTGTTCGGCGCCGTTTCCAGCATCTATGCCGGTGGAAACGACATCTTCGAGGTGATGCTCAACCTTAACCTTTTCTATACGGCTGTCCTGGTCCTGGGTTTGAACATCTGGACCACCAATGACAACGCTCTCTATACCGCAGGCCTGGGTCTTTCCAACATTACGGGATGCTCCAAGAAGAGCATGGTCATCGTATCCGGCATCATCGGCACGCTGGCCGCCGTCTGGCTCTACTGGAATTTCTGCGGCTGGCTCAACGTTCTCAACTGCACGCTGCCGCCGGTGGGCATCATCATTATCATCAGTTATTTCTTCGGCAAGAAGGATTTCATGACGCAGCCCCTGAAGAAGGTCAACTGGTGGGCCGTGGCCGGTGTGGTGGCCGGTGCCGTCGTGGCCAACCTGCTGCACTGGGGCTTCCCGGCCATCAACGGTATGGTCGTAGCCTCTCTCCTGTATCTGACAGGAAAGCTCATTGAAAAATAGCGGTCAGCCGAAAGTAAGGGCTATGCCTCGGTGGGCGCCACCGGGGCATTCTTTTTCCGGTGCGTGGCGAAGTACCAGATGGCAGCGGCCGCAAGCACCAGCAGGACAATGGCCACGACGGGCCGATAGGTAATCCAGGCCAGTGCGGCGACTACAAGGGTCCAGACAAAGGCCACGACGCCGCAGACGACTCCAACGCCCCAGCCCACGATGTTGGACAGGAACGGAATCACCTTCAGGAGGGTTTCCAGGATGCTGAAAATGCTGCGGAGGCCCATCAGGCACAGGAAGAAGCCCAGGAGGCGGAATACCCAGAGCAGCATTTTGTTGGCGGCGTGCTCGCTTTCGAAAATCTGCTCCTGCGGGACGTTGCCCATCCTCAGAGCCGAGAATGTCTTTCCGGATTTGGCCACATAGGGGGCGAAAGTGTTGCCGGAAACGGCGGCCACGATGCTCACCTCTCCGGGCATCACTTTGGTGAAGGTGATGCGGACATCACCCACGTCGGGCTTCAGCGGATCCTTGCCGATATAGATGACATTGGAAGCGGTGCTGTCGTTTACCACCACGGGCACCGAACCGCTCATGGACTGAATCTGGCCGGCATTGAGCCGATAGGCCCCGAAACTTACATTCTGGGCGTATTTCGTGTAGGAATCCACTACCTGCTTCACGGTGTTCTCGTTGCGGTAGGCCGGGTCGTGGAAGTCCTTGGAATTGACCGGGGAATCCACCCACTGAAGGTCATAGGTGTAGGTGGTGGTGGTCTCCTGGGCGCCGCCCAGTTTGTCCTTGGTCTCGGACTCCGAACTTTCCACCCACTGGTAGTATTCGACCTCGCGGGACAGGGAAATGGCCCTGGCACCCACCTTGAACTGTGAATCGTACAGGGAATCGGCCGTGGTGGCGAGACCTGTCGCGTGAATGAGTTTGCCTTCGAAGGAGGGATCCACGGTGGAGATGTCGGACATTTCCACCACCTGGCCCTGCGCCTCTTTCAGGAGTTTGTCCGTCTTGACGGCACGGCCTTCGTTCCACCAGATGAGAACGGTACCGGCCACGAAGAGAAGGAGTCCGGTAACAATGCCGCCCAGGGAGTTCCCCAGGCGTTTTCCATAACTGGTACGGGTTGTCTCTGTGTAAGCCATAGGTATAGATTCTTTATCGAGAACAAAGATAGAAATAAAATCTTGATTATCGGCCTTTGGAGAAAACGTTGTATCTTTGGGGGGAAATGGTAGCACTGATTACAGGCGGCAGCTCCGGTATGGGGCTGGAATACGCCCGCCAACTGGCCGAAAAAGGATATGACCTTATCCTGGTGAGCAACCGGGAGGAGGAACTGACCTGTGCGGTCCGGGATCTGTCGGCCCGGTTCCCCGTGAAGGTGGAAGGCCGGTTTCAGGACCTTTCCCTGCCGGGAGCGGCAGACCTTCTCTTCGACGGATGCCGTTCGCGCGGCCTTTTGCCGGATATCCTCATCAACAACGCCGGCATGTTCTTTTTCAAAGAGTTGGAAAAGGCCGATATGGACCGTGTCCAAGCCATGATGGACTTACATGTGGTCACCGTCACCCGGCTGAGCCTTCTCTTCGGACTGGCCATGAAAGAGCGTGGCAGCGGTTACATCCTCATCGTTTCTTCCATGACGGCCCGTATCCCCGCCCCGGGAATCACCCTTTACTCGGCCACCAAGGCCTACCTCCGTAGTTTCGGCCGTTCGCTTTCCTACGAACTGAAGCCTTATGGGGTAGGAGTCACGACGGTATGCCCGGCAGCCATTGCCACGCCCCTGTATAAAATCCCCTCACGGCTGCTGGACCTGGGCGTGAAAACCCGCCTGATCCACACACCCGAGTGGCTGGTCCGGCGGGCGCTGCGGGCCATGTTTCGCCGTCGCAGGGTGGTGAGTCCCTCCTTCATGAACGTGTGGCTGCCGGCAATCATCGGCCTTCTCCCCGGCCCCGTCATCGCCGCCCTTTGGAAAAAACTCAAATAGTCTTATTGGCTTCTGCGGCCACGGATTCAAAACGGATGCCTGCCGTGATTCTTCATAAACGGGATGCTACAGTTCAAAGCGAAGCACTTTTATGGGCCGATGGGCGCCTTGATATTGGGTATCGTCTATTACGGTCTCTCCAGTAGGGACGAAACCGCATTTCTCCATCACGCGTCCGCTGGCAGGATTATCCACGAAATGTCCGCTTATCAGTGATTTGATATCGGTCGTTTTGCGGATATGTTCAATCATCAGCCCCAGCGCTTCCGTGCAAATACCTCTGTTCCAATACGGTTTGGCAATCCAGTAACCAATCAGCGGTTCTCCCTCACGGGCCGGCAGATTGCAATTGCACGACGGGCCATAGCCCATTGCGCCAATGGCTTCGCCCGCTTCTTTCAGTTCGATGGCCCAGGTGTTGGTGGTGTCGCAAAAGACCGTCCGGATGACCTCCAGACTCTCTTCGACCGACTGGTGCGGAGCCCAACCCGCACGGGGGCCGACATCGGGATCCGAGGCCCATTTGTATAGCACCGGAGCATCGCTGTCCCGCCAGGGGCGGAGTATGATACGTCCGGTTTCCATCACTCCGTCGTAGGTCAGTTGCCCGGGAAGACGTTTCTTCTCCTTTGCCGGGAAGGTGGCGTCAAATTGCTCAAATGCCTCCGGGTTCTCATCGGCCACGAAATAACCCTTTGGAGGACAATACATAGCCTCTGCGATGCCATTTGACTCAAGCCAACCGGGAATCAGTTCCTGCGCCAGGAAGAAAGGGACCGGATCCTCCTTGGGAAAGTCGTGATAGTGGATGCCCCGTTTGCTGGCAAGGTCGAACCCTGCATGCTTATAAAAGTCGATGTCGCCCTCCATACAAAGGAAGCCGATGCCCATTTCACGGGCCTTGCCCAGCGCGTAGTTCAGCAGCCGGAGTCCGTAGCCTTTACGCTTGTAATCCGGATGGATGCTGATAGGGCCGAAGGTCCAGGAGGGTTTGCGCGAACCGTCGGGCAGCACCAATTCGGCCTTGGAGAACATTACGTGGCCGATCAGTCGGCCCTCCTCCTCCATGACAAAGTCCAGTTCCGGGATAAAGTCAGGATTACTCCGATATTGGTTCAGCACATAATGCTCCGTACAACCCGGACGATATACGTTCCAAAATGCTTCGCGCGTGAGGTTTTCCACCTCACGGTAATCGGCAGGATTTTCAAGCCTTATCATATAACGGCAGATCTCGATTTATCTAACTGTCAAAGTTACTGTTTTTTTCAATATGACCTGTCAAAAGCATCCTTTACGTCGTTCAAGATGTTGCTTTAATCTGGTTCAGTCTAACCCGTATCCCACCCGGTCAGTCCTGAAAGTGAACGGTGGATTGACAGCCACTTTTGGGGTTTGTCGTCCGTTCCTCTACCGGATTACGGAAGCCGGCCCCGGAGCCGTGCACTTTGCCGGACGCTACAGCGGAGAATGACGCTGCTTTTCGCACCATGCCCCACGCGAGACCCATGATGTCCTTATTGGGCCGTTTTTGCCCCTGGAGTGCAGTCATTGTGGCCACCGCGGGGCAGATTGGGCCGTTTTTGCCCCTGGGGAGCGGTCATTGGGTTCATCGCGGGGCAATTCGGGCCGTTTTTGCCCCTGGAGGGCGGTCTTTGGGCCCACCGCGGGGCAAATTGGGGCGTTTTTGCCCCTGGGGAGCGGTCGTTGGGTCCACCGCGGGGCAGATTGGGCCGTTTTTGCCCCTGGAGGGCGGTCATTGGGTTCACCGCGGGGCAATTTGGGGCGTGATTGTATTCAATCCACCCCATATAAACAAAAAACCATCACAAGGGGTTGTGACGGGTATATAGAGAGTTTAGTCTGTGAGGTTGATCGTAGTCGAACCAAGACTTATATGTGATGTTTTGTAGCGGGAGTGGGTCACGATCCCACGACCTCCGGATTATGAATCCGACGCTCTAACCAGCTGAGCTACCCCGCCATCACCGTGTTTTCAAAATAAAAATCAGCTTTTGTGAGGCTGATTTTTGGTTGAGATAGAAGGACTCGAACCCTCACTGACAGAGCCAGAATCTGTAGTGCTACCATTACACCATATCTCAATAAGTCCCGCAAACGGGACTGCAAATGTACGACATTTTTTGGAAACTCCAAGGGTTTCTTCGAAAATTTTATTATTTTTGTAAGTTAAGAAAAAATGACCTATGTCGCAAAACAATTATCAGTTGGACGCTCACTGTGAAGCAATCCTGGAAGAATATCGGGAGCACCTCCCGGAATTCCAGGTGGTCGGAGAGAAGGTGTATGGCAAACTGAAGAAGGTATTCGAGGATGCCGGCCTCATCGTAGCTTCCATTGAATATCGTGTCAAGACCGAAAAATCCCTGGCTGGAAAACTGGAACTGAAGGGCGCCAAATATGCCACCCTGGCCGATATTACCGACATCCTGGGACTCCGCGTCATCACCTTCTACAGTGACGACGTGGACAAAGTGGCATCGGCCGTGGACCGTCTCTTCGACGTGGACTGGGAAAACTCCGTGGACAAGCGCAAGTTGCATGAGATTGACAGTTTCGGCTACATGTCCCTGCATTACATCTGCTCCATGGAGGGCTTCCCGTACCGTTTCGAGATCCAGATGCGCACCGTCCTGCAGCACGCCTGGGCCAATATGAACCACGACACCGGTTACAAATCCGGCGTGGAAGTGCCCCGCGAATACCTGCGAAACCTCAACCGCCTGGCCGGCATGCTGGAACTGGCCGACGAGCAGTTCTCCCGCATCCGCAACGAACTTACGGACTATCGCCGCCGCGTGCAGGCGCTCGTGGC
The DNA here is from genome assembly GCA_900320795.1 of uncultured Bacteroidales bacterium. GTDB lineage: Bacteria > Bacteroidota > Bacteroidia > Bacteroidales > UBA932 > Cryptobacteroides. The sequence continues at coordinate 8,106 of ONTQ01000015.1, read as the reverse complement.
CTCCGGCAACCTGGCCGAGGTTCCCCTGGACGGCGACACGTTCCGCAGCTATCTTTCCCTGGGGCCTTTCGACAGCCTGAACAAGCGCATCGCCGCCGTGAACCAGGCCGAGATTCAGGAGGTGAACCTGATGAACTACCTTTCTGTGTTCAAACGCTTGAACTGCAAGACCTTGGGAGACATCGACCACATTATCAAAGAACACTCCGAAGCTGCCTACCAGCTGGCCTGCTACCAGATGGGCCTCACCGACCTGGACATCATCTCCTCCTCCGTGGGCCCGCAGGACCTCTGCATCGCCTATATCCTTCGCTCCGGCGCCGGGAAAGTGGGCCTTAAATACCTTTTTGACGAACTCAACGGGGAATCGGACAGCAACATGATGATGGCCGAATTCCTCCTGGAGGAAACCAAAGATTTACCCTTCATGAATAAATAGCAATATGGCTAACAAACCACTCGACACAGCCCTTCTGGACCGCGCCATCCTCTTTGCGGTCAAAGCCCACGCCGGCACGGAGCGCCGCGGAAAGGGTTTCCCCTACATCGTCCATCCCATGGAGGCCATGGAAATTGTGGCCACCATCACGCCCGACCAGGAGCTGCTGGCCGCCGCCGCCCTTCACGACGTCGTGGAGGACACGGAAATATCGGCCGATGAAATCCGCCGCGAATTCGGAGACCGTATCGCAGACCTCGTGGTCGCGGAGAGCGATGTCTTCGTGGAGGGTGTGAGTGAAGAGGACAGTTGGCATGCCCGCAAGAAGGCGGCCATCGACCGCCTGGCCAAGGCCCCGCACGATGCCAAAATCGTGGCCATGGGGGACAAACTCTCAAACATGCGCGCTATCGCCCGGGACTATGCTGTCAAGGGTGACGACCTCTGGAAAATCTTTCACGCCAAGGATCCTAAGGACCATGAGTGGCACTATCGCGGCCTGGCCGCTTCTCTGAGCGAACTCAAGGACACGTTTGCCTACAAGGAGTTCGTATCCCTTATCAATCAAGTATTTGACAAATAGCATGGAAGCCATCCGAATCAACCTGGACGACTATGTCCATTCCGGCGAAGGGGCCAACGGAGAAAGTTTTTTCCACCGGACAGACCCTTCCGTCATGATGAAACTCTACAACCCGGGCAAGGTGAAGCAGCCGTTGGACGAGATGCTGATGGCCCGGAAAGTCTATGACCTGGGCATCCCTTCCCCGGAGCCCGGAGAATATGTGACGGACGGGGTGCGCTATGGCCTCCGTTTCCGCCGTATCGAAGGCAAGGTCTCCTATTCCCGCGCCACCGCGGACCATCCCGAAAAAGTGGCCCAATATGCCGGGGAGTTCGCGCAGATGTGCATCGGCCTTCACAAAATCCATGTGAACACCGCGGACTTTGAAAATGTGAAAGACCGTTACGGCCGCCTTCTGGAAGAGAATCCCTTCTTTACCAAGGGAGAGAAGGACGCCATCTCCCGTTTCATCGCCGATTGTCCCGAAACGGATACCGCCATCCACGGAGACCTCCAGTTCTCCAACGCCATTTTTGTCGGAGACAAGCGCTATTTCATTGACCTCGGAGATTTTTGTTACGGATATCCCCTGTTCGATGTAGGCATGGTCTATCTGTGCTGCTGCATCAGCGACGCCGCCTTCATCGAGGAGTTTTTCCATATGCCCAAACCGCTGGCCGTCAGGTTCTGGGAAGAATTCGCGCCCGTTTACTTCGGGGCCGATCGGCCTTTGAAGGACATTGAAGAGGAGATCCGCCCCTTCGCAGGTCTCAAGACCCTTATCGTTGAACGGGACACCAAATGCCCCATGCCCGGAATGCGGGCCTGCCTTAAAGGAATTATCTAAATGACAAGGACGAACAAAATCATTAAAGACTCTTTTGACCGCGTGGCGGCCAGGCAGGGCTTGCTGATCATTCTCGCTGCTGTCATTGCCCTGGAAGCCACCGGCCTTCTGCAGTATTATTTTTCCAGGAAGGCTATCCGTGAAGAGGCCGATAACCGGGCTGCCTCCGAGATGCAGGTGGCCCGCCTCACGACGGAGAAGACCACCCTCACCATCGAGGGATCGGCCTATGCCCTGGCCTGGATGCTGGAGGATTATGTCGATAAGCCGGAGATATATCTGGATGAGATGCAGCGTATCATGGACGTTACGCCCGTCATCATGAACAGTTTCATCGCCTTTGAGCCCAATTATTATCCCCAGTTCGGCCGATGGTACGAGCCTGTGCTGTCCCGCATCAGCGGAAACACATACGAGCGTCTTCAGATTGGTTCGGAAACCCACGACTACTTTTCCGCCGAATGGTACAAGTCTGTCATAGAGACGGGAAAGGGTTATTGGAGTGAGCCCTATCTTGACGACGCCCTTTCCATGATGGTGGTCACTTTTGCCGTCCCCTTCAAGGACCACGAAGGAAAAACCGTGGGTGTCCTGGGACTGGATATCACCCTGAACTGGCTGACCGAGGTGGTGGCGCAGATCAAACCCTATGAACGGGCCTTCGGTACCATCGTGAGCCGGAAGGGGCAGCTTATCGCCATGCCGCCGGAGACGCTTGCGGTGGATAAGGCCCTCAAATACCAGGCTCCGCTGGAAGGAACGGGCTGGAAGATGTCCCTCACCATTCCGGAAGATGATATCTTCGAGCACCTGCACCGTTTGGAACTCATGGTCCTGTTCCTGCAAATTCTGGGCGTCGTGTTCCTCATCGTCATCCTGTACATCACGATGAACAACCAGAAGAAATTCCAGTCGGTGAGTCAGAACAAGAGCCGTATCGAAGGCGAACTGCAGGTGGCCCGCGGTATCCAGATGTCCATGATTCCCAAGAGTTTCCCGCCTTATCCGGAACGCGGGGATGTGGATATGTTTGCTGCCGTGGTGCCGGCCAAGGAAGTGGGTGGAGACCTGTATGACTTCTACACCCGCGAGGAGAAACTCTTCTTCTGCATCGGTGACGTGAGCGGAAAGGGCGTGCCCGCCTCCCTGGTGATGGCCGTCACGCGAAGCCTCTTCCGTACGGTATCGGCCCATGAAAAGAGTCCGCAGCGCATAGTGACCACTATCAATGACAGCATGGCCGAGATGAACGAGGCCAATATGTTCGTTACTTTCTTCTGCGGCGTGCTGGACCTCAGAAACGGCCACCTGCGTTACTGCAACGCGGGTCACAACGCTCCTGTACTGGTAACGGCGGAAGGGAACCGCAGTCTCCCCGTGGAAGCCAATCTTCCGCTGGGCGTGATTCCGGGCATGTCCTTCACCGAGCAGGAAACTGACCTCACTACCGGTACCGGCCTCTTCCTGTACACGGACGGCCTTACCGAAGCCGAAAACAGTAACCATGAATTGTTTGGCGACGAGCGCATGTTCGCAGCCCTCAGCGCAGAACTGGGCTCGCACCAGCAGATTGATACAGTGTCACAGGCCGTGCAGGGCTTTGTGGGTGACGCGCCCCAAAGCGACGACCTCACCATGTTATATATCCGCTTTATGAATAACCAGATTTCGGAGGAGACCGAGCGTCATCTCATCCTCCACAATGACATCCAGCAGATTCCGCAACTGGCCGAATTTGTAGAAGCCGTGGCCGATGTGGCCCATCTGGATGTCGGCCTTACCATGAGCCTGAACCTGGCTTTGGAAGAGGCAGTTTCCAACGTGATTATGTATGCCTATCCGAAGGGCTCCGACGGGCTGGTGGACATCGAGGCCATCATCCGCAAGAAAGAGCTCGAGTTCATCATCTCCGACAACGGCACGCCTTTTGATCCCACCGCCGCTCCGGAGGCCGATATCACCCTGGACGCAGAAGAGCGTCCCATCGGCGGACTGGGCATTTTCCTGGTAAAAAACATCATGGACGTGGTGGAATACACCCGTTCCGATGACGGTAAGAATATTCTTTCGATGATAAAAAAAATTGCATAAACTTATGGAAGTAAAGATTACTGAAAAAGACAATGTGATGACCGCTCAGCTTATCGGTCGTCTGGACACTGCCGTTTCCCAGCAGGTCGCCACTGAACTTCAGCCCGTCATTGACAACGCAGACAAGACGGTTGTCCTGGACTGTAAGGAACTGGCCTACATTTCCAGTTCCGGGCTCCGTATCTTCCTCACCGTGCGCAAAGCCGCCGCCGCCAAGGGCGGCAAGGTAATCGTGCGTGACATCAACAACGAAATCCGTCAGGTGTTCATGATGACAGGTTTCCTGAACCTGTTCGAGATTCAGGAGAGCTAATGGACAAGCAGCAGGTGAGTCTCCCGGAAAACGCACATCGGGAACTCAAGCCGGGAGAGGAATACAAACCCATCCTCGACCCGCAGAAAAAATATGCCGAGGCCACCCCTTATTCGGTGGCCGTTGGCATTTTGATGGTAATCCTGTTCAGCGCGGCGGCGGCTTACCTGGGCCTGAAAGTGGGCCAGGTGTTCGAGGCGGCCATTCCCATCGCCATTATTGCCGTGGGTCTGACAGGGGCTCTGGGCCTCAGACAGGGGCTTCCGCAGAATGTGATTATCCAGAGTATCGGCGGCTGCAGCGGCGCTGTGGTGGCCGGTGCCATTTTTACCCTCCCGGCCATCTATATCCTGGGCGTGGAGGTGGGTTTCTGGCAGATGGTCCTGAGTTCGCTGCTGGGCGGCGTGCTGGGAATCCTCTTCCTGATTCCCTTCCGCAAGTATTTCGTGAAGGAGATGCACGGGAAGTATCCTTTCCCGGAAGCAACGGCCACCACGCAGGTCCTCATCAGCGGTGAAGGCGGCGGCTCCAGTGCCAAGACCCTCATCACGGCGGGCCTCATCGGCGGTCTGTACGATTTCGCCGTGGCCACCTTCGGGACCTGGGCCGAAACCGTTTCCACCACGGTGATGGGCTGGGGTGCAGCGCTCTCCGACAAGGCCAAACTCGTCCTCAAGATGAACACCGGCGCAGCCGTGCTGGGCCTTGGCTATATCATCGGCCTCAAGTATTCCTTCATCATCTGCTGCGGTTCTTTGCTGGTGTGGCTGGTCATCATTCCCCTGATGAACCTCATCTGGGGGGCCGATGTCATCGACCTCATGCACACCGGTGTGACGCAGACCATCGGGGAGATGGCTCCGGAACAGATTTTCAAGGACTATGCCCGGCATATCGGCATCGGCGGCATTGCCACGGCCGGCATTATCGGCATCGTGAAGAGTTTCGGCGTCATCAAGAGTGCGGCCGGCCTGGCGGTGAGCGAGTTTAAACGCAAACCCGGGGCCGATGCGGTGAAACCGCTCCGTACGGAAGAGGATCTGCCCATGAAGACCATTGTCTTCGGCGTGGTGATTGCGCTGCTGTGCGTCTTTGCCTTCTTTGCCTTCGGCGGCGTGGTGAACAATGTCTGGCAGGCCCTTATCGGCCTGGTGATTGTGGCGGTAATCGCGTTCCTTTTCACCACCGTTGCGGCCAATGCCATTGCCATCGTGGGCTCCAATCCCGTGAGCGGCATGACGCTGATGACCCTCATCATCGCTTCGTTAATACTTGTGGCAGTGGGACTTAAAGGGAATACCGGCATGGCGGCGGCGCTCATTATCGGCGGCGTCGTATGTACGGCCCTTTCGGTGGCCGGCAGTTTCATCACGGATTTGAAGATCGGTTATTGGATCGGCTCTACCCCCAAGGTCCAGGAAGGCTGGAAATTCCTGGGCGTAGCGGTGAGCGCTGTGACGGTCTGCGGCGTAATGCTGGTGCTTAACAAGACCTATGGTTTCACCGGCGAAAACGCCCTGGTAGCCCCGCAGGCCAATGCCATGGCGGCGGTAATCCAGCCCATGTTCTCCGGCGGCGGCGCCCCCTGGCTGCTGTACGGAATCGGCGCGGCCATCGCCCTGGTGCTCAATTTCGGCAAGGTGCCTGCCCTGCCGTTTGCCCTGGGTATGTTCATTCCCATCGACCTGAACCTTCCGTTGCTGGTGGGCGGTGCCATTTCCTGGTATGTGAGTACCCGCAGCAAGGACGCCGCCGTGAACAGCGCCCGCCAGGAAAAGGGCACGCTCATCGCTTCCGGCTTCATCGCCGGCGGCGCCCTCATGGGCGTGGTGAGCGCCATCCTCAAGTTTGCCAATGTGGACCTGTATCTCAGTGAATGGGCCGCCACTTACGGCGAGGCCGTCGCCATCGTCCCGTTCCTGTGCATCATCGGCTATATGGTATATGCTTCAATGAAAACCGAGAAAAAGTAATGGAAAAGATATTAGACAGATTTTTGCGGTACGTGTCGGTGGACACGCAGAGTAACGAAGAGTCCGAGACACAGCCTTCGGCCGTCAAGGAGTGGGACCTTCTGAAAATGCTCCGGGACGAACTGGCCGCCCTGGGCGTGGAAGTGACGCTGGATCAGTACGGTTATGTGATGGCTTCCATCCCTTCCAATATCGACAGGGAAGTGCCCGCCGTGGGCTTTATCGCCCATGTGGATACGGCGCCGGACGCCTCCGGCAAGGATGTGAAGCCGCAAATCATAGAGAATTACGGCGGCGGCGCCATTGCCCTCAAGGGCGTTCCCGGCCTGCAGCTGAAGCCGGAGGATTTTCCTGAAATGCTGCATTATGTGGGACAGACCCTCATCACCACCGACGGCACCACCCTTCTCGGGGCCGATGACAAGGCCGGCGTGGCGGAAATCATGAACGCCGTGCAGTATATGGTGGAGCATCCGGAATTCAAGCATGGACCGGTGAAGATTGGCTTTACGCCGGACGAGGAAATCGGCCGGGGCGTGGTGAAATTCGACGTCAAGCGTTTCGGGGCCCATTTCGCCTACACCATGGATGGTGGTGAGATTGGCGAACTGGAGTTTGAGAACTTCAATGCCGCCAGTGCCAAGATTCATATCCAGGGCCGCAACGTGCACCCCGGGAGCGCCAAGGGAAAGATGCGCAACGCCATCCTCATCGGCCAGGAATTCAACGCCATGCTTCCCGTGAGCCAGCGTCCGGAATCCACGGAAGGCTACGAGGGCTTTTTCCACCTCATTTCCTTCAAAGGAACGGTTGAGGAGGCCGATTTCGCCTATATTATCCGGGACCATGACCATGACAAATTCGAGGAGAAGAAAAAACTCATCGGCTTTGTGGCGTCTTTCCTGAACACCAAGTACGGCGAGGGAACGGTCTTACTGGATGTGAAAGACCAATATTATAATATGCGCGAGCAGGTGGAGCCCCACTACCATATTATAGAGAAGGCGGTGAAGGCCATGGAGATGGCCGGCATCAAGGCCCGGATTCAGCCCATCCGCGGCGGGACCGACGGGGCCAATCTCTCTTTCAAGGGTCTTCCTTGCCCCAATATCTTCGCCGGCGGACTGAACTTCCATGGTAAAATGGAATTTGTTCCGCTGGAGAGCATTGAAAAGGCTTCAGAAGTCATCCTGAACATCATTACGCTGTTCGCAGAGTAAGGCAGATAGCGGTACCGGGGCCGTATTCGGCCGATTCGTCCGAAAGAATCACCTGTAGGCCTCCCCGGGGCTATAGACCGTTTTCGAGAACTTGCAGGACATCGAGTTTGATAAAAAAACAAAAAAAAGTAAAAAAAATTTGCAGTTTAAAAAATAGTTACTACCTTTGCAGTCCCGTTTGAAACACAACGGGATTTTTTACGGCCAAACGGCCACCCAAAAGTTCATTGACAATACTGAGAGAATAGATTAAGAGGTAAAGCAAAAGATAGAGTTAGTCTGATAAAAGAAGTTATCAAACGGAAATTTTCGGACTACAATTTCAATAGGCAAGAGCAACACAGTAAAATGTGTGATTCACAGTGCGGAAGCTGCGCGAGCGGCGGAAGCACGCAAGAGAAAGGAAAGAAGAGCGAACGGAGGATGCCTAGGCTATCCGGAGGCGAAGAAAGACGTGGTAAGCTGCGAAAAGGCTCGGGGATCTGCAAACAGGAATTGATCCGAGCATCTCTGAATGGGGCAACCCACTGGCTTGAAGAGCCAGTACACTCGAGAGAGTGGGCGAACCCGGGGAACTGAAACATCTTAGTACCCGGAGGAAAAGAAAGAAAAGTCGATACCCTGAGTAGTGGCGAGCGAAAGGGGCAGAGCCTAAACC
>ONTQ01000034.1 GCA_900320795.1 uncultured Bacteroidales bacterium | reverse complement strand
TCCGTGCTGTGGGTCGTGGACGGTGTTCCCGGTGCTCCTATCACCTCCATGAATGAAGTGGAGCGCATCGTAGTCCTGAAGGACGCCGCCTCCGCCGCTATCTACGGCGCCACTTCCGGTGCCGGCGGTGTCATCATCGTCACCACCAAGAAGGCCAACAAGGGTATCAGCGTAGAATACGACCTCGTGACCGGTATCCGTCACGCCAGCAACCTCCCCGAGCCGCTCACCGCCGAGGAAGAAATCCAAATGAGAACCATCTCCTCCGCCAATGCCGGCATCAGCCTGGATACGGGCTGGGATCCCAAGGTGAACCCCTGGATTGCCACCACCCGCACCAACTGGATGAAAGAGGTGTTCCGCAATTCGCTCTATCAGCGTCACAGCGCCACCCTCAACTACGGTACCGACAAATTCAAGAGCCGTCTCACCGTCAGTTACAGTGACAACCCCGGCGTTCTGGTAGGCACCTACGCCAACAATATCGGCGTCCGCTTCAACGGCGAATACCAGATGAACAAATGGCTTAAGATTACTGAGAACCTCCATTTCAGCGACGGAAGCAGCCGCGGAACCGACACCGGCTCCAGCCATACCGGTACCATCCTCTCCGCCCTGTATATGCCGCCGTCTGCAGAGGCATACGCCACGGCCGGCCCTTATGCCGGTTCCTTTGGCGGTACCACAACGGAAGACCCCGCCTATGTAGCCAAGTACGGAAATAACTTCGCCGGTCTGCACGGTGATGCCGTGAACCCGCTCCGCCTGCTCCTGGCCGACACTAACTTCAACCACGACATCAGTTTCTGGACCACCACCGGTCTGGAGATTGCCAATATCGTGAAGGGCCTCAAACTTACCGACTTGTTCTCATACAATATTGCTTCCCAGTATTATAAGAACTTCACTCCCGCCCGTCCTGAGATTGGTAAGCCCAGCCTGACCAATTCCTTGAGAGAATTCGCAAATCGGAGAGACGGATGGCGCAACGAACTCACCCTCACCTTTGACCGCACCTTCGGCAAGCATACCGTAGGCGCCCTGGGTGCTTTCACCGCCAACCGCGACTGGAGACGTGGCTTCGATATGAGCGCGAACAGTTTCGAAATCGAGGATCCTTCCATGCAGTATTTCGCACAGGCAGGCAGCTATGGTATTCCTACGGATTACTATGAAAACGATGCCAACCTGGCCTTTGTGGTGAGAGGTTCTTACAGTTTTGATGACCGTTACTTCGTGACCGCTTCCTGGCGCCGGGATATCGCCGGCCGTCTGCCGGACGCCCACAACCACGGAGACTTCCCTGCCGTAACGGGTGCATGGAAAATCTCCAGCGAACCGTTCTTCCCCAAGACGGATGCCATCACCCTTCTCAAACTCCGTGCTTCCTGGGGCCGCGTGGGTAACCTCGGTTCCATCGGCTGGCACTACAAATCCCCTGTCCTGAGTGATATGGGAGACCATGGTGACAACCGTATGGCCGGCCGTGAACTCGGCGGACAACTCAGAGGTACCACCTATTCCCTTACCACGGCTTTCAACTCCCAACTCACCTGGGAAACTTCCGAGACCTTCGACGTGGGCTTGGATATCGACCTCTTCAAGGACCGCCTGTCCATGAGCGTGGACTACTATAACAAGCGCACCTTCAACCTCATCCAGGACCAGAGTACCAACTGGCCCACCAGTATCGGTATCAACCCGATGAAGATCAACCTCGGTGAAATCAACAACCGCGGTATCGAATTCATCGCCACCTGGAAAGACAGGATTGGCAGTGACTTCAATTACTATGTAACCGGCAACTACGCCTACAACCGCAACCGCGTTGTGGATACCGGCGTCTTTGACTCTGAAGGAAAAGCAGCACCCTGGCTGGGCGGCGGCAACTACGGCCTCGTGACCACCGAAATCTATCGCAGTGAAAACGGCCAGGCCCTCAACTCTTTCTACATGATTCCTTGCGAAGGCATTTTCCAGAGCATAGAGGACGTCTATGACCATCAGAAGGACGGCCAACTCATTCAGCCTGGCGCCCGTCCGGGAGACCTCAAATTTAGGGATGTCAACGGTGACGGAAAGATCAGCACCGACGACCGCGTGTACATGGGCAACCCTGCCCCGAACCACACCTTCGCCCTGTCGGCCGGGTTCAATTGGAAAGGATTCAACATGGACGTGATGTTCCAGGGCGTAGCCGGCAACAAGATTGCCTATATGGCCAAGCAGCTCATCCTGGCCGACGTGGAAGGCAACTTCTCCCGCGCCAAGGAAATCCTGAACGCCTGGAGCCCCACCAACCGTGCCTCCACCATCCCCATCCTCTCCAGAAACGACCCCAACGCCAACCTGGCGACTCCGTCCAGCTGGTACCTCGAAGATGGTTCCTACCTCCGTCTGAAGAACCTCACCATCGGCTATGATTTCACCAACCTCCTTCGCAAGGTTCCTCATTTCGCCGAGCGTGCAAGTTCCCTCAATATCTACTTCTCCGCTGAAAACCTCCTTACCTTCACCAAGTATTCCGGCATGGATCCGGAAGTGGGCGGTTACGACACCCTCACCTACCCGGTGCACAAGGTTTTTGCATTTGGTCTCAAACTCATCTACTAATCTGAAGAGAATATGAAAAAGTATATTTCCATAACCATCGCAGTCCTTTGTGCCTTGGCTCTCGCCTCCTGCAACAAACTTCTGGATTACGGCCGTGAGGGTGTTCCCACGCAGGACAACTATCCGCTGACGGACGCACAGGCCAACGATGCCATCGAGAACTGCTACTACGGTCTGTTCGAGCGTGACGGCATGTTCAGCCGTGAAATCTACTGGGAGCAGGCCTGCGCCAATGATATGGTATGGGGGAAGCCCCGTGGTTTCAACTCCCTGGCCACCCTCTCTTATACCGGTGATGAAGGTCCGCTCCGCGACTCTTACAACCGAATCTACAACCGCTACGGTATCTCCAAGACCAACTGGGTTATCCAGACCTTGCTGAACAAGCAGGAGAAGGCCGGCAGCCTCACCCCCGTTGAGACCCGCGTACTGGGCGAAGCCTATTTCCTCCGCGGACAGTATCACCTCCTTGCCGCTTATCGTTACGGCACCAAGGAACTGGGTGTTCCTTTTGTAGCCTACGAAACCGTGGAAGGCGGTTACAACTACGAGATTCCCGAGCAGCAGCCCACGGTGATGGACAACTACCGTTTCATCGTTTCCGACTTTGAAAAGGCCGAGGAACTCCTCCCCCGCCTCGAAGAATATGGTGCTGCAGACCGCGGCCGCGCCCACAAGGCTTCCGCCGTTGCCATGATGGCCAGAACTTATGCTTACTGGGCCATGTGGGACACCTCCAAATGGGACAATGTCATCACATGCGTCAACAAACTCGAGCAATCCTACGGCCGTGGCCTCGTGGACAACTTCAAGGACCTCTTCGCTCCCGATTTCGAAAAATTCTGGGGCAAGGAATACTGCTGGGGTATCCCCGGTGACGGCGGCCCCAATGGTCAGGGACATGGCGGTGTCGAAATCACCGGTGTCATGCTGGAAGACAAAGGTTGGGGTAAATTCAATGGCTGGGGCCAGATTCACCCTTCCTATGACCTCTACGAAGAGATGGCCAAGGACAACGTGAACGGTGTAAAGAACGAGCGCCTGGCTGCCACCATCCTGGAATACAACGACGAGTTCATCTATTTCGGCGAACCCATGCGTTACTACTCCCCTGTTAACATCGAGGTAGGCTTCCAGTGCAACAAGTACATGCAGGCCTTCGAGCCCGCCAACCCCATCGCCGCCGGAACACTCCTCGATAATGGCGACTGGCCTGTGACCAGGGTGATGTGGCCCATCATCCGCTTCGCAGACTGCATGCTTCTTCGTGCCGAGGCCAATCTGGTCAAGGGCAATGGCGCTGCCGCCGCCGTGGATATCAACAAGATTCGCGTGCGCAGCCACCTGCAGCCCCTTGCCGGTGCCGCCACCTGGACGGACCTCTATCATGAGCGCCGCTGCGAACTCGCCTTCGAGTTTGCCGCCGACCATGCCTTCGACTGCAAGCGCTGGGCTGTTTCCGGTGCCCCGGAAATCAAGGCTCTCGCCCTGAACGAACTCAACACACACCCCAGGGTGCGTCACTATGAGGACCGTATGAATCCTGAGTCCCCTTGCACGGTGGGCCCTTACGAGGACTATCTCACCCCGGTCAAGGTGTGGAGCGAAAAGTACCTCACCTTCCCGTATCCTTCCGATGAAATCACCAGAGCAAACGGTAAACTTCAGAATCCCCCGTCCTGGCGTTAATTTGAGACTTTTAAAGAGAATAAAAGTATGAAAAAGATATTATATGTAATGATGGGGGCTGCCCTTGCCCTGTTTGCCGGTTGCCAGCAGAAGGGAGAGGTCTTCTACCAGAATCCTTACAGAATCATCGTTGACTACACTCCGCAGACATTCAACATCCAGGGAGTCTCCGGTACGGTTACGCCCGACGCCCAGTATGACTGGATCACTTCCAACGGAAACGGCAGTTTCACCGTCCGCCGTAACACTTCCGGCCTCATCCGCCGGGCAGAGTTCACCGTCGCCGGTTCCAAGGACAAGGCAATCGTGAACCAGAAAGCCCATAGTCTGGACGCTACTGTTGCCGCAAAACTTGTCGGCCAAGGTCTTGGGACGGCCGATGTGAATGTCAGCCTCGCTTCCGGCTTCCCGGATGACTATGCCTCCTGGGGCCTCATCTACAGCACCGACAACAATATGGCCAACGGAAAGGACGTTCCCCAATCCGGTGTTCCCGCCATCGGCGACAACAAGGGCGAACTGACCGGTCTGGCCGAAGGTACCGACTATGTCATCTGGGCCTATGTGGTCTCCACCGAAGGTGACAAGGTGTACAGCAGCCCTGTGGGCCTGGTGCCTCCCGTGTACGTAAGAGCCGGCGAAGACCTGCAGGCTGCCATTGACGGAGCCAAGGAGTTTGCCGAGATCCGAGTCCAGGGCGGTGCCGTCTTCAACGGAACCATCCTTTTCGATGACAAGAACAAGAACAAGAGCCTCTCCGGCGGTTGGAATGCCGACTTCACCCAGCAGAGTTGGGAAAACCTCACCGTCATTGACGGCGCCGGTGCCTTCCGCGGCATCTACTGCGGTGAAAGCCCCGTCACCGATATGCCTCTCAATGGCTATGTAGAGATTTCCGGTTTTGAAATCCGCAACTGCCTCGCCCTGTCCGGTCACGGTGCCGGTCTGCGCATCAGCGGTGGTCCCATCACGGTTCATCACTGCTGGTTCCACGACAATGTGGCCGACCGTGGCGGTGCTTTCTCCACCCGCGAGGACGACCAGTCTTCCGACCTTACCATTTACGATTGCATCATCACGAACAATTATGCAAACGGCCACGGTCCCGCCTTCTCCATTGAAGACGGCCAGAACAGAGGCAACCCCACCAAGGCAGTCATCGTAGGCAACCTCATCGCCAACAACCGTTCCATCGCTGACTCCGGTTACGCAGGCTGCTTCTACATCTACCAGAGCGTAAATGTGCAGTTCATCAACAACACGGTTGTCAACCATGCTACCTGGCGTTATGATGACGACTGGCCTAACTTCTACCTCCGCTACAACACCAATGCAGTATTTGCCAACAATATGCTGCTCAGGAACTGGTATTATACCGGTGGCGGCGACTGGTTCGCCGACAACAAGCCCATCCAGTTCAACGGAAACCGCGTAACCTTCTACAACAACTTCGAGGAAGCCAAGGCCAATGGTGGTGCAGAAGGCCCCATCATCGACAAACTCACCCTGTTCGAGCCCGGTTTCGACATCACTTCCGTCCTGAAGAACCCGGACAAGAATGCACCTTTCACCTACAGTTCCCTGTCCGACTATATCGGCGAGAATTATATGTCTGTCGGTGCAGCCGTGGGAGCCGGTGTCCTGGAGACCTTGTCCTACAACTCCTACGATACCGCCAACCTGGGCCAGGACAACAAGGCCGACATCAAAGCCATCCTGGAAGGCATCGGCACCGATATCAACGGCAACCCGTTCATAAAGAACGGCAAGGTGGATATGGGCGCCATCCAGTCCAAATAAGCAAGATTCCCGGCTTTCCCCGGGAATAATGAACAACTCTTTCGCAGGACGGCCCCGCACGGGACCGTCCTTTTTTTTTGCTACGCCTTCTCCTTGGCTGGCCTGGAAAGGATATGTCCGATTTGCCAGACCTTCGCGTCGCGAACGAAATGGGTCTATAAATAAATCAGGGATGACAGGGAGTCTTCGGCGAAGAGGCGGCGGGCCATGGCCTGAAGTGCCGCAGGCGTGATGGCTTCAATCTGGGCCCGGGTCTGGGCCGGAGAGAGGATTTCCCCCCAGGAAAGCATGCTTTTCCCCATGGACAGGCATTGGGCCTCACCGGATTCGGAACTGATGGCCAGTTGCCCCAGCAGTTGTTTCCGGTAGGCCTTTAACTGGTTGTCCGTGAAAGGAACCTCCTGCAGGCGCCTCAAAATTTTCCGGATGGATTCCAGACAGACATCCAGGTTGGGCTTGTCACAGCCGAAAGTAATGGCCAGGATGCCGTTGTCGGCATACTGCGTGTACGAACACTCGATTCCATACACCCAGCCACGCTTCTCACGCAACTCCTTGTTCAGCAGTGAATTAGACGCGGGGCCGCCCAGAATGCCCGCCAGCATGGCGCACACCAGCCTGTCCGGCATCTCATACAGGGACGGCGCCTTGCATCCCAGTACCGCATTCACCTCGTGGTGCCGTTTATCCACGGTTTTGTGGAAGGCGACGGAAGGACGGGCTTTTTCTGGAGCATTTGCCCGTACAGGGTCGCGAAGCGACGCGGAAAAAAAAGCCCGTCCTTCCGTCTCAATCAGTTTCAAAACCTGTTTCTCCAGCCGGGACTCTTCGATATCGGCCACAACCGTGAAAACCATTTTTTCCGGTACAAACTTCTCTGCGACGAAACGGCGGAGCATCTCGGGCGTAATCTTTTTCACCGAGGCCGATGTCCCCAGGATGGGCGTTTCCAGCGGATGGCCCTCGAAGAGAAGTCCCTCGAAGCGGTCATAGACATCCTCGGCCGGATTGTCTTTGTAAGAGATGATTTCGTCCAGGACCACGCCGCGCTCCGTTTCAATCTCCTTGTCCGGGAATGTGGCTTCCGTGGCCAATTCGAAAAGAAGGTGCGCCGCCTTCTTCCAGTCCTCCTTGAGGACCGTGGCGTGCAGGACAATCTCTTCCTTGGTGGTGTAGGCATTGAGCTCTCCACCCAGACGGTCCAGGTAAGCGTTGATAACCGCCGCACTTTTGCGGCGGGTGCCCCGGAACATCGTGTGTTCCACAAAATGGGCGATTCCGGCGGGATAACCTCCTTCGTCACGCGTACCGCATCCTATCGTGAGGGCACAATATGCAACAGCCCGGCCACTCCGGCGCACCGCATAGCGCAGCCCTTCCTTGCTTACTCCGCTTCTCATCTTTTCCTGGCCAAGCGCTTGAAATCTTCGACCGTAAAGCCGACGCCGTTTTTTTCGGTAATCTTGTGTTTGTAAATGTAATAAAGCGTGTGCGTATCGGCCTCAAAGAGCATCTTGTAACAGTAGGAGGCGCCGTTTTGCGGCATGAAAGGAGCCACCACATACCCCACCAGTGTGTTGTAGCCGCCTTCCAGGAAAGCCTTGTCGGCATCGGCCTCGCTCACGATGTGGATGTCCTCGTCCAGGAAACGCTCCATCTGCTTCTCGGTGACCGATTCCGAGATGTCGCCGTCGGCCAGGTATAACTGCTTCATTTTGCCGAACTTGTTGTAATTCTGGTTGAACCACGCTTCCATGCCGTAAGCCACTTTTTCAGACTCCATGGCAGAGAGCGTATATTCCTGGATGGCCTGGATGATGGGGCCCAGGTACACCAGTTCGCGTCCGCTCCCGCCCGCAGCCGCCATCAGCGGCAGGGAAATGACCTCTGTCATGGCACTGATTCCGTCCTTGGCCTGGGGACCGCCTTTCAGCAGGGAAAGGAAAGTGATGCCGGGATTCTCCTCGTCTTTAAAACGGCTTTCGGCCGCAATGAGAAAATAATACTGGGCCGATGTCTTGAGCGTCTCGAAGCGGTCCATGGTGCAGAACTCGAAGGGGGAAGCGGTCCAGATATTCACCACTTCCTGCCTTAATCCGCTGTCAATGAGGTCGTTTCCGGTGAGGACAACCTGTATCACCTTGTCGTTGAAATCACTCAGGATATATTTACGGGTATTAATCTTCCCCTGTCCCCAAACGGTGACGGAGACCGCCAGGGTACAGAGCAGGATAAGGACTCTTTTCATAGGCCAACTTCTTCTTTAAGGTTCCGCAAAGTTACAAATCTTTTCGGATTATCTGCTCTTTTCCGTCATAATGCACTTTTACAGGGCTGGATCCTTGAACCTGCAGGACGAAATCCCTTTCCATGAGCATTCCCGGGAAACTACCTTTCCGCGGGCCGATAGTGAGCGAGCGCGAAGCGTTGTTCCAGCGGAATTCGATGGTGGAGAAGGCACCGTCTTCGTAGCCGTATCCGTCTCCCTCATCTTCGTAGAGGATGAAGGAACCATCGGCCCCGGGGTAGATGACGATATCCAGGCAGTCCCAGGGCTTTTCCGAAGTGTACTGCACCTGAGGCCCCATGGGGATGATGGCACCTGCCTTCACAAACACCGGAATCTCCGAAATGGAATAGTCACGTTCAAAATCCTGTCCGCCCTGGATGCATTCCCCGGTGTGGAAATCGTACCATAGCGTACTGTCGGGGAGATAGGTTTCAAAACGGTCCTGGAACTTCCCTGTCAGCGCTTTTTCGCCATCGGTGAGCACCGGGCGGGTAACGGGATGCACCAGAAGAGACGGGCCGAAGAGATACTCGTCACTGAGGGAAAGGGCTTTTCTGTCAGATTGGAAATCCATCACCAGAGGCCGCATAATCATGCCGTCCTGCTGCACGGTGGCGCCAGCCAGGGAATAGATATACGGCATCAGCCGATAACGGAGCCGGATGGCGCGAAGTTGCTCGTCGAAGGGCCACTCGCCGGGCTTGCCGAACCGATACACCTCGGTGGCCCACCAGGTGTTGTGGTTGCGCATCACCGGGACAAAGACGCTCCACTGCATCCAGCGCACCTGCAGTTCCCGGAAGGCGGGATTGGCAGGGCCTCCCTCGAAGAAACCGTTGAAAAAGCCACCGATGTCAGTGTTCCAGTAAGGGATGCCGCAGAGGGTATAGTCCAGGCCGGAAGAGATTTGCCGGCGCAGCACCTCCCAGCGCCCCTCCACGTCTCCGCTCCAACTGAAGGTGGCATAACGCTGGATGCCGAAGGCGGCGCTGCGGGTCATCTGGATGGCTCTTTTGCCATAGCCGGCGGCGCGGTAGTGGTCGTAAATGCCCATGTTGGTAACGATGGAATAGGCGTTCTTTACGCTGCGCCAACTGCCCTGGCCGGTCTCATAGGCCAGGTCTTCCTCCGTGACGTCAAAATGCTCGGGCTCGGTGGCATCGCTCCAAAGGGCGTCCACTCCGCTGTCTATCAGCCCCTTGAGGTGATTCCAATAGATTTCCCTGGCCTCGGGCATGAAGGGGTTGTAAACCTTTACTCCGCTACCGTCATTGGGAAAGGTTTTGAAAGGGAGGAGGGCTCCCGCCTCTTCCAACTCCCGGTACTGGCGGGTGTCCGGGCCGAAGCCGGGCCAGATGGAAATGGCAAGGTGGGCATGGTTTCCGTGCACGTTGGCAATCATGGTGTCGGCCCGCTCGTAAAGCGGGTTCTCATAGCGCATGGAATTCCAGTTGGAATTAGGGCCCCAGTACTGCCAGTCCTGGACAATGCAGTCCAGCGGAATGCCCATTTCCCGGTGGGTACGCAGTGCTTCACAGAGTTCTTCGGTGCTGTGGTACCGCTCGCGGCATTGCCAGTAGCCGTGAAGCCAGAGCGGGAACAGGGTGGCCTTTCCGCCCAAACTGCGGACGGCCGACATCAAGGCGTCCATGTTCCCACCGTCGTAGAGGAAATAAACATCCGTGCATGTGGCAGCCTCGCTGCTCATGGTGGACTTGACGCCGTCTTCCTCCCAGTCACTCATGCCGGCGTTGTCCCAATACACGCCATAACCCTTTTCCGAACAGAAATAGGGGATATAGATGAACATGTTTTCGTTCCAAAGGTGGATTTTCTTCCCGCGGATACTCAGGTCAGGGTCCTGCCTCTGGCCCATTCCATAGAGGAATTCCTCTTTGTCCGGGGCCCATTGCTGGATGGCCCGGAACTTTCCTTCATCGCCCTTTCCGGCAGGCTCGAAGCGAGTGCCGTCATCTTTCAGGAGGGTTTTCCCTTCCCCCGACAGGAAACTCACCCGGGCCGATTCCTTGTCAATCACCGCCGTCATCTTCCCCGTGCTGATGCGAATTTCCCGGGCCGATTCCGTCCGCCTCACTTTCACCGGCTTGGGCTCCAGCACCACGTTGTAACTGTGTTTACCGCTTGCGCCGACAGTGCCAGAGGGGTATTTCACTACCCGGATGATTTCCGGCGAGAAAACGCTTACTTCGCAGGTAATTCCCTCTGCCTGAACACTTTCCACAAAAACACCTTCCTGTCGGGAGCAGGACGGAAGAACCAGAATGGTGGAGGCCAAAACAAGCGCCCACCCTTTTTTGACGGTAAAATGGAATTTCATATCAAAATCAGTTCGCCACTTCACAGAGGAACTTGATGCGCACCAGGCGGATTTCCTCTTCCTCGTATTCGTCGCTGAGGGCCTGGATGGCATCGGCCAAAGAGTCCGAGGTTGCCTCTTCCTTGAACCAGGTGAAAATTTCCTCCACGACTTCCGGGTCCAACTCCTCCTCTATATAATAATTGATATTGATACGGGTACCGGTGGCCACAATGGCTTCGATTTCCGTAAGAAGGCTATCCATGTCCAGGCCCTTGGAGGCGGCGATGTCCTTCAAATCCAGTTTGCGGTCTATCGCCTGGATAATGGCCACCTTGTTACCGGACTTGGCCGCCACGGACTTCACGACAAAATCGTCCGGACGCTCTATCTCATTCTCTTCCACATACTTGGCGATGAGTTCCACGAAAGGCTTGCCAAACTTGTTGGCCTTTCCCTCGCCCACTCCCTGGCACTTTTCCGACAGTTCCTTGAGGGTGAGCGGATACACGATGGTCATGTCTTCCAGCGAAGGGTCCGAGAAAATAATCCAGGGCTGGAGCCGCAACTTGCGGGACATGTCCTTGCGGAGGTCCTTGAGCATACTAAGGAGCACCTGGTCTCCCCCGCCGCCGCCACGGACGGCAGCCGCGCTGTCCTCATCGTCATCGTCCGTTCCCTCGGAGAAAGTGCGGTCCTCCACAAGAAGCACCTCATGGGGGTGTTCATAGAACTTCTTTCCTTCTTCCGTCACAAAGATAAGACCGTAATTCTCAATATCTTTGTCCAAATAATGAAGGATGATGCCCTGATGGATAACGGCCGCCCAGAAGCGAACGTCATGGTCTTTTCCGGCACCGTAGAGAGGCAGGTGGTCGTGCCGGTAACTCTTAATCATGGCGTTGGAAACGCCGGAAAGGATGCCGGAGAGATGCTCCAACTTGAAGTGCTCCGGAAGCGATTCGATGAGTTCGATTACAAGGGAGAGTTCCTCCCGGCCGTCAAAGCGGGCCTTGGGATGGAGACAATTGTCGCAGGCACCGCAGTTATCGGCCTCGTAATCTTCGCCGAAGTAATTGAGCAGCAACTTTCTGCGGCATTGGCTGGATTCCGCGTAGGCCACAGTCTCCTTCAGAAGCTGTTTGCCGATTTCCTGCTCTGCCACAGGCTTTCCCTGCATGAATTTTTCCAGCTTCTGGATATCCTTGTAACTATAATAGGTGATGCACTGCCCTTCCTGCCCGTCACGGCCGGCGCGGCCCGTTTCCTGATAATAGCCCTCGATGCTCTTGGGAATGTCGTAGTGGATGACAAAACGGACGTCCGGCTTGTCGATACCCATGCCGAAGGCGATGGTGGCCACGATGACGTCGATTTCCTCCATCAGGAACTTGTCCTGGTTTTCGGCCCTGGTCTTGGCATCCAGGCCGGCATGGTACGGAAGCGCCCGGATTCCGTTGATGGACAGCATCTGGGCCATTTCCTCCACCTTTTTTCGGCTAAGGCAGTAGATGATGCCGGACTTGCCGGGATTCTGCCGGATAAAACGGATGATATCTTTCTCCGGTTCCACCTTGTCCCTTACCTCGTAATATAGATTGGGCCGATTGAAGGACGATTTGAACACTTTGGCATCCTGGATGCGGAGATTTTTGAGGATATCGCTCTGCACCTTGGGCGTGGCCGTGGCCGTGAGGGCAATCACCGGGGCCGGCTGGATTTCCTCGATGATGGAACGGATTTTCCTGTATTCCGGACGGAAATCGTGTCCCCACTCCGAGATACAGTGAGCCTCGTCCACGGCATAAAAGGAAATCTTAATGCCCTTGAGAAGGGCGATGTTCTCTTCCTTGGTAAGGGATTCCGGCGCCACATACAACAATTTGGTAACACCCCGAAGCAGGTCTTCCTGCACTTCCTGAATCTGAATCTTGTTGAGGGATGAGTTGAGGAAATGGGCGATTCCGGCTTCACTGGCCTCGAACCCGCGGATGACATCCACCTGGTTTTTCATGAGGGCGATCAGCGGGGAAATCACGATGGCCGTCCCATCCATGACCAGGGCCGGAAGTTGATAGCACAACGACTTTCCGCCACCGGTAGGCATCAGGACAAAAGCATTGTTCCCTGCCACCAGATGCCGGATAATCTGCTCCTGATCGGCCTTGAAAGCATCGTATCCGAAGAAGGTTTTCAGTTTGGAATGAAGAAGGTCTGGATTCGCGGCCATAGCAGTTACCGTTTAGTGTTAGGCCAATATAATCAATTCTTTTTACATTTCCAAATACTTTCTATCATCCGGCATTTTTTTTCAGCAGTTCATCACATTAAATTATGTTTAGTTAAAAATAATCGCTATATTTGCGGGCTATAAACACACACAACGTGTTTGAAACAGAACAACGCTAAAAAACAACGAATATGAAAATCGCAAAATTTTTCGCCATCGCTTCTGCCGCCGCAGTGCTGGTAGCAGCATGCAACTCTCCCAAGGTGGAGGGTTCCAAACAGGTGCTCGACCTTCTCCCTACCAACGGTGAGGTGGACACCACTTCCTATCTCCTCGGTGTCAACTTCGGCCTCATGATTACCCAGAACAACTTCGGTGACCTCAACATGGCCCAGGTCCGCAAGGGTATGAACGACGCACTGAACGCCAAGGAAGGCGAGCCCATGGACTCCGTTTTCGTAAAGCAGTTCAAGATCAACCCCGCCGACATGAACATGATCATCAATTCCTACCTCCAGAAGCGCACCGCGTACGAAGGTGCCCTGAACAAGGAAAAGGGTGACAAGTTCCGCAAAGAATTCTACACCAAGAACAGCGCCGACTCCACTGCCTCCGGTATCGTTTACCTGATTCAGGATTCCGGTAGCGACGTGCGCGCTCTGAGCGATCGCGACACCGTGAAGGTGAACTATCGCGGCACCACCATCGACGGCAAGGAATTTGACAAGAACGAAGGCATCTCCTTCCCGCTCAACCGCGTCATCCGCGGATGGACCGAGGGCATGAAGCTCGTCGGCGAAGGTGGCAAGATCACCCTCGTGATTCCCGCCAACCTGGCTTACGGTGAGCGTGGTCCCCGTGAAATCGGCGCCAACTCCACCCTTGTCTTCGACGTTGACCTGCTGGAAGTTCATCCTTTCGTAGAGAAGGAAGAAGCCACTCCCGCGAAGAAGAAGTAAGTTATGGCACTGGAACTGGAAGGGACCTTACGGCAGAAACTGGGCGTTCAGTCCGGGACTTCGGCCCGCGGGCAGTGGGCCAAACAGGAGTTCATCCTCGAATTCCCGGACGGCAATTTCACCGCCCAGGCCTGCTTCACCGCATGGGGACAGGAAAAAGTGGCCGAACTGGACAAGTACCAGGTGGGAGACAAAGTGAAAGTCTCTTTCAACCTCAAAAGCCGCGAGTACAACGGCCGCTGGTACAACGACCTCCAGATGTGGCGCATCGCCCCGGCCGGCCAGGCAGCCGCCGCAGCCCCGGCCTACTCCGCACCGGCTGCTCCTTCGGCTTCCTCCGCCCCGGCTGCCCCGGCTCCCACGCTTGACGACATGCCGGCAGACAATCCCGAAGACGACCTTCCGTTCTAACTGGCAGCCGCCTCGACAGCGGCAACGCACTCCAAGGCCGATTTCTTGTCAACGTGGCAATGAAATCGGCCTTTTTCTTGGAAAACGGCGCCGCGTTGACAAACAGAACGCGTAGAACGATGATTTCGTGTCGAGGCGGCAAAGCGCGGATTCTCGGAGAATTCTTCGTATATTTGTAGGTTATGACAACTTTAGGATACAACAACCGTTATATCAGGCTGGTCAAGGACCTTGTGTTTGTGGCCATTGCCATCTTCATTGCCATCCGGGGCCGGGTGTTCGGGCTCATCCTGGGCCTGCTTTTCGGCTATTGGTATGGCCGTGACGCTTATTACCAGTTCAAGGCCATCTGGCAGGAGAAAACCTACCGCGCTCCGGAGCCGGAAAAGACGGACGGCCCCATCACCAGCGCTCCGGCCGATGACAAAATCACCGTGACCAACCTGCAGGACGCCAAAGAAGTGGATTTTGAGAAGGAATAACCCATGATTCCCAAGGAAACGGTTGACCTCATTCTGGACACCGCCCGCATCGAAGAGGTGGTGGGAGACTTCGTGACGCTCAAACGCCGCGGATCCAGTTATGTGGCCTGCTGCCCCTTCCACAACGAGAAAACCCCCTCCTTCCACGTCACGCCGTCCAAAGGTATCTACAAGTGCTTCGGCTGCGGAAAGGCCGGCAGCGCCGTGGGCTTCGTAATGGAATACGAGCACATGAGCTATCCGGAAGCGCTCCGCTACCTGGCCCGTAAATATAATATTGAGGTACAGGAAGAGGAGGAGAGCGCCGAGCAGATCGCCGCCCGCCAGCGCAGCGAGAGCCTCATGGCCGTCAGCGAGTTCGCCCGGCAGTTCTTCTGCGATCAGCTCAAAGAAGGTGAGGGCCGAGCCGTGGGCTACCGCTACTACCGCAACCGTGGCATCGAAGACACCACCATCGGCCAATGGAGCCTGGGCTGGGCGCCGTCCGGAAGGGCCACCCTCGTGGAGGCCGCCCGAAAGGCCGGTTACAAGGACGAATTCCTGGTGGGGGCAGGTCTCGCCATCCAACAGGAAGACGGAACGCTCATCGACAAGTTCCGCGAACGGGTGATGTTCCCCATCCACTCGGTGAGCGGGCGCGTGATCGCCTTCAGCGGACGCACCCTCAAGGCCGACAACCCCGCCAAATACGTCAATTCCCCGGAGACGGAAATCTATATCAAGAGCCGGAACCTCCTGGGCATCTATTTCGCCAAGAGCGAGATGGCCCGGCAGGACCACTGCATCCTGGTGGAAGGCAATGTGGATGTGGTGATGATGCACCAGATGGGCATCACCAACGTGGTTGCCTCCTGCGGAACCTCCCTCACCGAGGAGCAGATCCGCCTTATCCGCAAATTCACCGAGAACATCACCATCATGTACGATGGGGACAAAGCCGGTCTGCATGCCGCCCTCCGCGCCATCGGACTCATCCTGAAAGAGGGCATGAACCCACGCGTGGTCTTCCTCCCCGACGGAGACGACCCCGATTCCTTCTCCCGGAAGCACACCCTGGAGGAAATCCGCGACTTCATCGCCGCCCACGAACAGGACGGAATCACCTTCAAGACGGGCCTCCTGCTGGACGAAGCCGGCGACGATCCCATCAAGAAGGCCGGCATCATCAACGAAGTGGCCGACACCGTGGCCGATATCCCCGACGCCATCAAGCGCCAGGTGTACATCGACACCGTTTCCCGTATGGTAGGCATCGAGGCCGATATCATCCAGGACCGCGTCCGCAAGACCCGGGAAAAGATGCGCAAGGAAACGCCCGTCCGGGCCAGACCGGAAGCAACGGTCCCGAATGAACAGCCTGTCCCTGCCGGCAATCAGCCGGGCCATCCATCGGCGGCCGAAAACCGGACCTTGCAGAAAGAAGACAGAATCCTGGAGCCTTCGGAGAAAGAGCTGCTGGGGTTTATCCTCCGGCATGGACGGAGCCCCCTCCAGTTCGAGACCGACTCCGAGTTTTACGACCCGGAAGGAAGCCAGACCGTGGCCGAATTCATTGACGCCGCACTGGCGGCCGATGACATCCACTTCTCCGATCGCTCCTACGAAGCCACCTATCAGGCATATTTCGGCCTGTACGACCAGGGGCTGGAGCAGGACGATATCATCCGCCGGCTCCTTAACGGGGAAGACCGGGAAGTCGCCACCGTCACCGCCACCCTGTCCACCGAGAAGTACGAACTCACTGTACACAACTTCTCCGACGCCCTTACCACCACCGATTCCTGGCTGGTAACATTCGTGCCCAGGGCCATCCTGGTTTACCACGACAAACGCATATCGGCCCAGCAGTTGAATATTAACCGCCGGCTCAAGGAGAATCCCGCCCCGGAAGAAATGCTGGAGCTGATGGCCCGCATGAACAAGCTCAATGAATATAAGAAAACCATCAATATCAAACTCGGAAGACTGAAAAAATGAGTTACAAGAGAACTTTAGTGACCTGCGCGCTTCCTTATGCCAACGGTCCCGTCCATATCGGCCATCTGGCCGGCGCTTACATCCCCGGTGACATCTATGTCCGCTACCTCCGCATGCGCGGAGAGGATGTGGTGTTCATCTGCGGCAGCGACGAACACGGCGTGCCCATCACCATCAAGGCCCGCGAAAGGGGTGTCACTCCCCAGGACATCGTGGACCAGTACCACAAAGTGATGAAAGACGCCTTCACCGGACTGGGCATCAACTTCGACATCTATTCCCGCACCTCCTCCCAGGTGCATGAGAAGAATGCTTCCGAGTTCTTCCGGAAACTCTACGACCAGGCCGATTTCATCACCAAGGAAAGCGAGCAACTCTATGACGAGCAGGCCCGCATGTTCCTTACCGACCGCCTCATCGAGGGCACCTGCCCCAAGTGCGGCAATCCGCACGCTTACGGAGACCAGTGCGAGAAGTGCGGCAGCACGCTGAGCCCCGAAGAACTCCTGGACCCCAAGTCCAAACTGAGCGGTTCCACGCCCGTGAAGAAGAAAACCAAGCACTGGTATCTTCCCCTGGACAAGTACGAGCCCTGGCTCCGGGACTGGATTCTGGAACAGCACAAGGAGTGGAAGACCAATGTATATGGCCAGTGCAAGAGTTGGCTGGACGGCGGTCTGCAGCCCCGCGCCGTCACCCGTGACCTGGACTGGGGCGTTCCCGTGCCGGTGGAAGGGGCCGAAGGCAAGGTGCTCTATGTGTGGTTCGACGCCCCCATCGGCTATATTTCCAATACGCAGGAACTGCTGCCCGAGAGTTGGGAGAAGTGGTGGAAAGACCCTGAGACCCGCCTGGTGCACTTTATCGGCAAGGACAACATCGTGTTCCACTGCATCGTGTTCCCGTCCATGCTCAAGGCTTACGGCGATTACATCCTGCCGGACAATGTGCCGTCCAATGAGTTCCTGAACCTGGAAGGAGACAAGATTTCCACTTCCCGCAACTGGGCGGTGTGGGTGCATGAGTACGAGGAGCAGTTCCCCGGACAGGAGGACGTGCTGCGTTACGTGCTCACCGCCAACGCTCCCGAGACCAAGGACAACGACTTCACCTGGAAGGACTTCCAGAGCCGCAACAACAGCGAACTGGTGGCCATCTTCGGCAACTTCGTCAACCGCGCCGTGGTGCTCACGCACAAGTATTTCGGCGGTGCCGTTCCCGAGAATCTGAAGCCGGAGCCCATTGACGCTGAGACCCTTGCATCCGTCAAGCCCTGCCGTGAAGCCCTGGAAAAATACATCGAGACCTATCACTTCCGCGAGGCCCTCAAGGAAGCCATGAACATTGCCCGCATCGGCAACAAATACATCTCCGACATGGAGCCCTGGAAGGTAGCCAAGACGGATTTGGACCGCACGGCCTCCATCCTGTACACCTGCCTGCAGCTCTGTGCAGACCTCGCCATCGCCTTTGAGCCGTTCACCCCGTTCAGCGCCGAGAAACTGCGCGGCATCCTGCGCGTGGGCATCAACGCCGGATGGGACCACCGCGCCGGGGAAGGCACGCCCACCGAGAACTTCTACAAGCCCGGCGAAGGAAAGGCCGTGCATACGGTCCCGGCAGGAGAAGACTCCTGCTCCGCGTCGCTTCGCGACCCTGTACGGGCAAATGCTCCGCAGGAGTCTTCTCCTGCCGAAATCATCCAGTCCTGGGATATGCTGGGCGATGCAGAACTCCTCCCTGCCGGACATCAGTTGGGCGAGGCCGTGCTGCTGTTCCAGAAGATAGAGGACAGCGTGGTGGACGCCCAGATTGCCCGTCTTCAGGCCATCAAGGCCGAAAGGGAAGCGGCCGAGGCCGCCCGGGCCGCTGCGGAAGCCGCCAAGAAGGTGGAGCCCCAGAAGGAGGAGGTCACCTTCGACCAGTTTGGCGCCATGGATATCCGCACGGCCACCGTGCTGGGTGCCGAGCGCGTCCCCAAGACAGACAAGCTCCTGAAGCTCACCATTGACACCGGTATCGACCAGCGCACCATCGTTTCCGGCATCGCGGAGTACTACAGCCCGGAAGACATGTTGGGCAAGCAAATCTGCATCCTCGCGAACCTGGCTCCCCGCACCATCCGCGGCATCGAGTCCAAGGGCATGATTCTCATGGCCAAGCAGGGTGACGGGAAAATGCGCTTTATCACGCCGCAGGAAGCCGTGACCAACGGCGCCCAGATTGGCTAAAACTTCACAGGGATGCGCACCAGAAAAGGAGTGCGCGAAAGATCATTGGGGTTGGTTCCCGGTTTCCCTTCCGGAACGGGCAACCCCAATTTTTCGTAATGGGAAGTCCAGTATTCCAGGACATGGCCGTCCGGCCCGCTGAAACGCATGGGAACAGCGCCGAAAAGCGGCGCTCCCAGAGAGTCGCGGTAACATTCATAGACCAGTTCGCTGCAATAAACCGCTTCGTCTCCGGGCATGAAAGCCGGATCATAGGGACGGCCCTCCAGGGCCTGCACCCGCCTTTTGACATCCTCCCAGGAAAAGGACGGCACGCGGAAAACGGTGACCATCGGCCTTCCATCCCCGTCCAGGGCCGATTCTTCCAGAAACTGCCGGAGGGAGACATGGCGCACGCCGGCTCCTGGAACGGCTTCCCAGACGCCGCCGAAGGGCGAATCGTCCAGAATGCCCACATGGGAAAAGTCACCGCCTGTAGATGCCTCGATAGCGTCGGTCATTCCGCCCTCGCCCACTTGGAAAAGCAGGTCTCCGGGGGCCAGTCCCGCCGGCCGGCAGGCCACCGCCAGCATGGCAAGCCACAGACAGGCAATTGTTTTCCCAGTCATTCTGAACTTCCCTGTCATTCTGAACGAAGTGAAGAATCTGCCGGTATCCATCGAATGTCGTCATCTCTTCGCCACCAGGTGAGTTGCCGCTTGGCATAATGCCGCGTGTCCGCCTGGATGTGCTGGATGGTGGTTTCCAGATTGTATTTTCCGTCGAAATAATCGAAAAACTCCCGGTAGCCGACTGTTTGAAGGGCGGGGAGGTCCCGGTACGGAATCATGGAACGGGCTTCGGCTTCCAGACCGTCCTCCACCATTTTCTCCACCCGCGCATTAATGCGTTCATAAAGTTCTTCCCGGGGACGTTCCAGGCCCACTTTCACAATTTCAAAGTCCCGCTCCTTGAAACGGCGGGTCTTGAAAGAGGAAAACGGCTGCCCGGTGTACATGCTCACTTCCAGGGCCCGGATGACCCGCTGACCGTTGCTCAGGTCTAATTCCTCATAGGACACCGGGTCCAGCTCTTTCAGCTGCTGGGCCAGCACCTCCACGCCCTCGCTCCGAAGGCAGTCCATCAGATGGCGGCGGAGCTGCAGGGGGACCTCCGGGAAATCATCCAGGCCATAGCAGAAGGCATCGATATAGAGCATGGAACCGCCGCACATCACCAAAGTCTCGTGCCCTTCGGCAAAAAGGCGGTTCACCAGTTCCATGGCCTCGGCCTCATAGATACCGGCCGTATAATTGCGGGTAATGGGTACGCTGCGGATGAAATAATGCTTCACGGCGGAGAGTTCCTCCTCGGAAGGGGCTGCCGTGCCGATTTTCAGTTCCCGGAAGATTTGCCGGGAGTCGCAGGAAATGACGGGAGAGCCCACGTCCAGGGCGCGACGGATGGCAAAGCCGGTTTTACCGACGGCTGTGGGACCCAGTATGATCTCCAGTCGCCGCGCCATGCCTACTGCTCGGACTCGTCGTAGATTTCTTCGCCGTCCTCGTCATCGTCTTCTTCCTCCTCGTCGTCCAGGTCTTCGTCATCGAAGTCTTCATCCTCTCCGGGAAGATGGCGCTGCTTGTCCGGGAGGTCCTCGAACGCCACATAGCCGTTTTCAAACTCGATGGGATTGGGGCCTTTGCTTTCTGAAAGGACGGGAAAATTCGGATTCACCTGGATGCCCTCCAGTTCTCCTTCCAGCGTGATGTTCACGCTCTTGCGGTTGGTGACATCGTAAAAATACACAAAATCCGTGGCACCGGCCTTGGCGGCCTTTTCCAGGGAAGTCTGATCCACCGTTCCACAGCCCAGGTCGAAGAGGCCGTACCGGCCCACGACGGCACCGGTGATATCCAGGGCCTTGAACATGATGAGTTGGTCCTGAGGGAATTCCATATCGGCCCTGAGTTGCTTATGAAGGGTGTACAGCGTAGTGGCGCCGTTCACGTAATAGACTCTGAAAAATCCTTTGATACCCGAGAGGGTAACCCGTATCTTGAAAACCATAGGTCTTTTCTGTTTGTGAAATCAAAGATACTGCTTTTTTCCGGTTCCATTGCAAATTAAAAAAAAAATTACTACTTTCGTAA
>ONTQ01000024.1 GCA_900320795.1 uncultured Bacteroidales bacterium | reverse complement strand
AACTCATCTGGCAGGCACGGTTGAGCGAGATGTCGGTATATTTGAAATTGACGTCCTCCACCTCATAAACAGGTGATTTCCAGTATTCCGGAATCTTTTCGAAGCCCAGGACGGTGCCCAGGATACCGGCGGCCGAAGCCGGATTGCAGTCCGAATCCTGCCCGCAGCGGGTGGCGATGTCAATGGTGCGGGAGAAATCGCCCTCGCCGTACAACAGGCCGATAAGGATATAGGCGCTGTTGATTACCGCGTCAATGTTGAAAGGGGAATTGAAGCCCGAAGGGCAGCCGATATCGTATCCGTAGTGCTCGTTGGCGAGCGCCCAGGTAATATGCCAGTCGTCGGGGTACTGCTTCCACCAGCGAATCACATCGGCCATGCACTTGTAGTACTTGCTTTCCACCGGGATGGTCTTGAGCGCCTCGCTGACAATATAGGGAATGTCGTCGCTGATAAAGGCCAGGGCATACATTGCCGCCACGTAAACGCCTCCATACCAGCCATCTCCATAATTCATGATATGGCCGATTTCATCGGTATATCCCGTAGCGGCATTAACCATGCCCGGCGCCATGATTCCGGCGTAATCGGCCTCTATCTGGAAGTCAATGTCGTCGGCGTGGGCATTATGGCGCCAATGGCCCGATTCAGGAGGCATAATCCCCTGCCGGATGTTGTAGCGGGCCTGGAGATTGGCGTGCCACAGGGGGTATCCGGCATTGGCAAAAGCCTTTGCAAAGGATTCCACGGGGGCATCAAGCCCCTCTTTTTCAAAGACTTCCACGAAAGTAAGGTCCATATAGACATCGTCGTACAGGCCGGGGGTATTGTCATACCACCATTTCACGATGTGGTCATTCCAGTCGATGGCATATTCGTCGGAAATGAAACCGGAAAACTTGAATTCCGTAGGGCCGCCGTAGGTACAGCCAATCACTTGTCCGGCCCAGGCTCCCCGGATTTTGTCCATCAGGACGTCCTTCTCAAGGGTGACCTGGTCAGAAGGTGCTTTCTGGGCGCAGGCTGCCAAAAGTAGCGCAGATAAGACTAATGAGTATCGGTAAAGCATCCTGTCACGTTGATTTCACTGTTAACGGCCTCGTAGAATTTCCCGGTAGTTGCCGGATTGCGGTACAATACCTTATCCAAAACAATTCCCTTGCAGTTTTCAAAATAGAAGAGGGTGGGAACGGGCGTTTCCACACCGATATAGCCCTTTGCCTTCTGGTCCTCGTAACTCTTGAGCACAAGAGGTGCACGTCCGTCCACGACTCCGTTGCCGCGGGTGGCATAGATTTTAACGTTCTCCACGCCGACGGCGTTGAAAATGGCTTTCTGCCCCTTGTAATCATGGATGTTGTCCGAGCCGATGATGTCGGCCGCTGCATCCAGGCGGATGTTCACGCCGCTTTTCAGGTAAACCGCGCCGGTGACATATCGGCCCACGCAGAAGGTGAGGGTGCCACCGCCCTTTTCGGCGATGAAATCAATGGCTTTCTGGATGCTGGTGGTATTGTCGATGATGCCGTTGCTCTTGATTCCGAAATAAGATGCCTGATACTCCTTGTCCTGGGCTAAAGCGGCCAGAGAAACGAGCATGGCAAGGACTGTTACAATAATCTTTTTCATGGGAGCCTTCTTATTTTTTGTTCTTGAACTTCTTCACGTTGTTGGTAATGATCTGTTTCTTGCCCTTGGGCGCATCGCTTTGCAGGATTTGGACACCCTGCAGGGTGAGACCGTTTACGTCATCGGCGACGATGCCGGGACGGTAATCCGTATCCTTGACGGAAATCTTCACGTTTTTCATCACCAGGTTTTCGGCGTGGCGGATATAGAAGCCCCAGGCGGGGAGTTCTTTCCAGTTGGAAAATTCGGGATAACTCTGCTCCAGTTCGGGGATGGCCTCAAGCTCGGCCTTGGACGTTCCGCAGTACGCGTAGTCAGGGTCGGCCTTGCCGGGATAGACAATCTCGATGTTCTCCAGGGTAAGGTTCTGGATGGGCATTCCGGGGATACCCTGGATGCCGCTGGGACAGACGTTGCGGGGCAGGTCCTCAACCGGGCCTTCATACATATATCCGGCATCCGGCTTTTCGATGGGAACTTCGGCATACACGTTCCTGATGACGATGTTCTTCATATAAGGATTGTCGCCGGGACGGCGGGAGCCGGTACGGATGAAGATCGGGTTGCCGGTATTAATGCTCTGGACGCCGTCAATCACCACATCTTCAATCTGGGCCCCGTCAACCGTAGCAATGGTAATGGCCGAACGGTAGGTATCATAGATATACACGTTGCGGAAGGTGAAGTTCTTGAATTTTCCGAGGGTGAATGTGCCGAACTTGATGCCGTTGGCGCTGGAGCGGCCGCGGCAGTTCTCTACCAGGATATTCTCGGATACACCGTCCTTACTGTGGCTCTTGAAGCAATAGACATCGTCGGCGGCGTCGAAGTCGCAGTTGCGGATGATGACGTCGGAACTGTCCACGATATCTATTCCGTCATTGTTCCAGTAGGACTTTGCATCCACTTTCACGCCGTCCACCAGGATGCCCCGGCATTTGTCGTACTGCTGGTTCCAGCTGGCCGGGTCGCGGAGGGTGATATCCTTGACGGTAATGCCTTCGCACTTGTAAAAATGAAGATTCTCGGGACGTTTGCTTTCCTGAAGGCGGTCCAGTTTGAGGGGGTCTTCAATCAGCCCCATGTGAACATAGTCCACACCTTTGGTAGCAACCAGGAATCCGCGGCAGTTCACCTCTCCTTTTCCGGTGATGCCGATGTTTTTCTGCTTCACCGAGAAAATGAGCGAAGTCCAGTTGGCGTCCTTGTCCCGCACATAATCCCAGGGATTGAGGGAACCCAGGATGCGGGCATCCTCTTCGATATGCAGGGTGACGTCGGATTTGATGTAAATGGATCCGGTGACAAAGTCTCCGCCTTTGAAGACAAGACGGCCTCCCCCATGGGAGGATACGTAGTCGATAGCGGCCTGAATGATGGCGGTGTTTAGGGTCTCGCCGTCAGCCTTTGCACCAAAGTCGGTGACAAGATAATCCTTAGCGACAGCCGGCAAGGCAAAAAAACCGGCCAAGGCAAGGGTGAACGCAAGTTTAATCAATTTCTTCATTTTTAGGCGCTTATTAAATTATTGTTTTATCTGAAACCAAATGGTACGCCACTGCGGGCCTTCATCGAAGGGCGGCATCAGCGCAATGGGCCTTAGGGAAAGATTGCCGACAAGGAGTTGTCCGTCGGAAGAGAGCCTTGCCCCGGATATCTCCTCCCGAGAAAGTGTCAGGGGATTCGGATTCTCAAAGCTGTCCTGGTGGTTGGTGGCAAAAACAAGCGGTCCCGCGCAGAACGTAACATAGTGACGCGTAAAGCCGTTATACCAGTTGGAGAAGTTATACTCACTCTTACCGGCATTGCGATACTCCCAGCTCTTTACCAGGCTGCGAACCTGATAGGGAAACTCGATTTCCAGGCGATCCCCTTCTTTCCAAGCGCGTTTGACGCGAATATAACCGTCTTTCTCCTTCGCGCCGTACTCCTCCCCGTTGATTCTCACCGTAAAGGATTCCGCCCATTCGGGCCGATGTACGGCCAGGGTGAAGCGGCCTCGGCCCTCCACCTTGAAATCGGCCTTGCCGCTCCTGGCATACTCGGAAGTCTGGCAAATCCGTACCGGATGGCCGCTGGCCGATGTCGCATAGGAAGATTCGGAGATGATATTCACATACACGCCGTCCTTCCGGGTTTCGTACATGTAAACGGGAATATCTTCCAGGGCTGTCATGCCGCTGCTCCAGCAGCATGCCCAGTCCCCCCTGGGAGTGAGTTCCCCGTTGGTTCGCACATAATACTCCCAACGCAGGCCGTCTTCGGCCCGGGCAGCCATCAGTGCATTATAGGAGGTTTTCTCCAGCTCTCCCGCATATTTCCCGTCTCCGCTGATGCGCAGCATTTCCCAGGTGAAATGCATCCATTCCATTACCGAACAGGTTTCCGTACATTCATACGGGGCCCATTCGGCCGGACGGTTAAACAGTTCCCAGCAAAAGTTAATGCCACCCCAGGGACCGCCCAGGGTGGTAAGATGGACGCTGCGGATACTCTCCCAGGCATTGGTGCAGGCTTCCAGCAGGCGCTTGTCCCCAAATAACTGATAAGCCTTGGCCATTCCCGTGAGGCAGCGGTTCATTTCGTAGATTTTTCCATTGCCGATCAGGGAGACGTCGTACCCTTTCCGGGCAAGGGTAATCAGCTGGAGACATGGAGTGTCATCCAGTTCAAAGAGGCAGCGATCGATTAATTCCTTCACCAGCGGAACCGGCCTCAGGAGGTAAAGGTCGCAGAGCGGGTCCAGGATACCGCACCCGGCCATACCGCTGTGCTGGCCCGTCTGGGCAATTTTGATTCCCTGGTCAAAGACAGTCCAGTGCAGGAATTCGGCGATGTGCAGGGCACAGTCTGCATAACGGGGCTGGTCCAGGGCGATGCTGGCTTCCGTGAAACCTTTCATCAGATACGCCATGATCCAGGTGTCCCAGTCCACTTTCATTTCCTCGGGACCGGGCCGATGATAATAGCGCTTGTCCTCCCTGTAACAGCCCAGGTAGCCGTTCGCTTCCTGACGGGAGACCAGGTAATCGGCCACGGAGACAAGCTTTTCACGAAGCGCGGGGTCTCCGGTACGTTCATAAGCCTTTGCGGCGGTGTACATCCACTTTCCTGCATGCTCTCCCTGCCAACCGCCTTTCCCCTCCGCCACCATTTCCGGGCTGAAAAGATGGATGGCATAACTCTCCGGCCCCGTTATATACTGCGAAAGGCGGCCGTTGTAGCCCGCGTCGATGGCACTGCCCAGAATGCCGCCAATGGTGATTGCGAGAAACAAAAACATAACTCGAAACTATTCCAGCACTGCAATTACGGGATAATGGTCCGAAACGAAGGGCATGTTGTCGTAAGACTTGGTCAGGCGCACAAGGCTGGTGCACTTCGAGAAGCCAGAATAGAAGATATAGTCGATATGGCGGGTGCCGGACACCTTGCCCCAGTCGTGCCAGGTGGGTCCTTCGTCAATCTCCGGAGCCGTTTCCCAGGCATCTGTCATCATGGCTCTCAAGTCCGTCAGGCAGGGGTCGTCGGGGAAAACGTTGAAATCACCGGTGAGAATCATGGGGAAGCCCTTCGGATTCATCTGGCCGATCCGTTCCACGATAAGGGCCAGGCCCTTGCGGCGCGCTTCCTGCCCCACATGGTCCAAGTGCGTGTTCACGAAGAAAAACTCCTTCTTGGCCGTTAGGTCCTTCAGCAGCGTCCAGGTGGCGGTGCGGCGGCACGCAGCATCCCAGCCCAGCGAAGGGATGTCAGGGGTTTCGGACAGCCAGTACGTTCCCCAGTCCAGCAATGCGATACGGGTGGTGTCATAGAATACCGACATATGCTCACCGGCTTTCACGCCATCCTCGCGTCCTACGCCCACGCATTGATACATGGGACACTGCTCCAGGAAGTAATCCAATTGGAAATCCACAGCCTCCTGCACGCCGAACACGGCAGGACGCTGGTCCAGAATCATATCGGCAGCGGCCTTGCGGCGGTACTGCCAGGAATTTTCATGGTCGTTGGCCACGCCCGCACGGACGTTGAAAGTCATGACCTTGAGGGGTGTCTGAGCCGGGCGGCAGGCAAACAGGGAAAAAGCCGCCACAATGAACAATAAGGTTCTTTTCATAATCCGGATGGGTTGTTTACAGGTCAATTTCAATAATAAAGTCCGTGCTGCAGTCTGCATCGGAGGGGACCTGCACGGTGAAATCCGTCTTGGTCTTCTTGAAAGTGAGCGGGGTGCCGCTTCCAAATGCCTTCACATTCCCTTTCTTTACCTTCAGCGTGAAAGGGAGCGTAATGGTTCCGTTTTCAGGCATTTCCAGCACATGCAGGAAAATCTTGCCTTCCTTGTGGGTGACAACGCCCCATGGCTGGGGCTTCAGCAGGGTCGCACGCGTGCCATAGATGCTCTCTCCGTTGGCCGACATCCACTCTCCCATGGCAGCGAGACGCTCCACGCTCCCCTCGGGGATAGTGCCGTCCGGCCCGGGGCCGACGTTGAGCAGCAGGTTGGCATTGCGTCCGGCAATGCTCACCAGGGTACGGAGAAGTTCAGGGACCGATTTCCACTTGGGGTCCCTGAGATTGTACCCCCAGTTATCGTTGAGCGTCTTGCAGGTTTCCAGCGCCAAATCCTGGCTGATATGGCTGGTACGACTGTAACCGGCCCCGTTCTCCCCGGGAATATCACGTTCGAACACCTGGATATCCTCCCCGGGAATGGGAACGCGGTGATGGTTGTTGGCCACCAGGCAGGAAGGCTGGAGCGAATGGATCAGTTTGTAAATCCGCTCATAGCCCCAGTCAAAATCCACGACCAGTTCCTTTCCTTCCTCGGGCTTCTTGATCTTGGCCCAGTCTCCGTCGAACCAGATGCAGCCGATGGGGCCGTAACCGGTGAGCAGTTCCGTAATCTGCTCGCACATAAAGTCCAGATAGTGTGCATAATCCGCCTTGGGATTGCCGTCTCCGCGGGGATAGTCGTCCCGGCCCCAGTCCAGCAGGGAATAATAGAAATTGAGGCCGATTCCCTCGGCATGGCAGGCATCGGCCAGTTCTTTGAGGGGATCCCGGCCGAAAGGCGTGGCATCCACGACATTATAAGGCGACGCCTTGGTGGCAAACATGGAAAAGCCGTCGTGATGACGCGAAGTGATGGTGATGTACTTGGCACCGGAAGCCTTGATCTGCCGCACCCACTGGGCCGCATCGAAACGGGACGGATAAAAACCGCCCGGATACCGGGAATACTCCTCATAGGGAACATTCTGCTGGTGCATCACCCATTCTCCCTGAGCCAGCATGGAATAGACGCCCCAGTGGATGAAAACGCCGAATTTGTCATCCCGGAACTGCTCTTTGGCAGCGATGACTTCAGCCGTAGGCACATAGCCTTTGATACCCTCTTCCACCACGGGAACGACGGGCGGCTGCGAAAGGCCCAAAATGGCCGAAAGCAATAAAATGGCTAACATAGCAAAAGCTTTTAGGATTATTTTACTTTAAAATTACACACAAGGGGCTCACTGGTGGCATCCCAGGAATCTACGGCCACAATGCCGGCTGTGTACTCCCCGGGTTCCAGTTCTTCCAAGGGAAGTTCATAAAGGGATTTCATTCCTGACGGTAGCGGAGCCGCGTAAAAATCGGCCAGGATTTTTTTGTTTGCCACGGATTCACCGTCCCGGCTGATGGAAATCCGGTAATGATGGACAAATTCATCGTCCTTTCCGGCTTGGAAACACAATTTACCATCCCGGTATTCGGCCGATGAGAGGGTGGGAGGCGTATTGCGCGCCTTTAGGATCTCGTGCCGGTACCGATCCAGGTGGGAACGGTCCTTGCGGGGAGCGCCCAGTTCCCAGGGCTCGCCAATCACCGCCTTATGGTAAAAATCCATGCGGGTAAGACGGGCGTTTCCCCTCTTGTCGAACTGCAGCAGAAGACCTTGCGAGAATTTTCCGGCCCCCTTCATGGTGGTGACGGTGGCCATATCCTCATATCCGCCGTTGTCGATGGCCATATAACTGGTGGAAGCGGTTCCCACGGCCGTGAAGTTCCCCTGCCAGATGCTGCGGGGATCGTTCAGGGGAAAATGCAGGTGACCGCTGAACGTGATTACCTGGGGATAGCGGGAAAGGATGTCGGTCAGTTCCCTGGTAGCCCAGTA
Source organism: uncultured Bacteroidales bacterium (assembly GCA_900320795.1). Taxonomy (GTDB): domain Bacteria; phylum Bacteroidota; class Bacteroidia; order Bacteroidales; family UBA932; genus Cryptobacteroides. Next base: position 17,833 of record ONTQ01000024.1, on the reverse strand, counting down.
ATCTCCCAGCCGGGTGTATGTATCCTGCAGCACGGAGCCATAGCAGGTCCCATAGAGCATAGGATGGGTAAGAAGGATGATATAGCGGTCCGGATTTGCCTTCACCAGTTCCTGCAAGCGGGCTTCCAGCCATTCCAGGGCCGCCGGAGCATACGTGATGGGGTTGGTATTGTCCGGTGTAATGCAAAGGACATGATAGAGGCCGATGATGCAATGCCGGCATTCCAGCGAATCCCGCATGAGGGGATCCTGGTCTGTCTTGAAGTAATTCTCTCCCAGAACGGTGTGGAATACGGAATTCCAGGCAACACTCTCCCTAGTCCAGCGATAGCCGGGATTCATGTCGTGATTCCCCACCGTATAAATCATGGGGACATCCAGCGGATTCAGGACGGATTCATAGATTTCCTTGTACGTAGCAATCTGCGGGACCGACGCATTATTTACAAGGTCTCCGGACACCAGGACCCCGGCCAGATTGCCCTTCGCAGCCTCGGAAAGCTGTGTGAGGGCTTCGCGGAATTTATCTTCGGAACCGTATCCGTTTCCGATATGCGTGTCGCTGATGACCCCAAGAGTCAGGACGACAGCATTCTCATCAAAACGCCCTGCCTGCTGTCCGCAGGCGAAAAAGAAAGGAAGCGTTAATAGCCAAATGACAGGACGAAAACATTTCATGGTATAAATATAACGAAAAACCGTTATATTTGAGGTATGAAAAAGCATTTTTTACTTCTGGCCTGTTTTTTCGGCCTGAGTTTGAGCCTCCGGGCCCAGCATGTACAGTATGTCAATCCTTTTATCGGCACCGCCGGAATGGGACACACCTTCCCCGGAGCCTGCGTTCCCTTCGGCGGAGTGCAGTTGTCTCCCGACACGGAAATGATTCCCCACAATATCAAGGGAACCTACCAGCCGCGCACCTACGAATACTGCGCCGGCTACCAGTATGAAGACCGCACCATCGTGGGCTTCTCGCACACGCATTTCAGCGGTACGGGCCATTCGGACCTGGGTGACATCCTGCTCATGCCCGGAACGGGAGAAATCCATCTTACGCCCGGTACGGCAGAGAATCCGGACGAAGGGTACCGACAGCGCTTCAGCCATGCAGATGAATCGGCCGGAGCCGGCCACTACGAGGTAAAACTGGAAGACAGCGGCATCCGGGTGGAACTGACGGCAACGGAACGGGTGGGCGTACACCGTTACACCTTCCCTTCCGGGAAGGACGGGCACATTGTCCTGGACCTGGACCATGGCATCTACAATTACGACGGCAAGACCCTGTGGGCAGAGGTACGGGTGGAAAGCCCCACCCTCATCACCGGCTACCGCATCACCAACGGCTGGGCCCGCACCAATTACACCTATTTCGCCATCCGTTTCTCCAGCCCTATCGTGGAATATGGCTATGAAGACAAGGCGCCGGTGTACTACAAGGGCGGCTATGCCAAATTCCCCCAGTACCATAATTTCCCGGAAATGGCCGGCCGCAAACTGGCTGCCTGGTTCCGCTTCGACACCGCCTCCACGCCGGAAATTACCGTAAAGGTGGGCCTGTCGGCCACCGGCACCACCGGCGCACGCAGGAACCTGGAGGCCGAGGCCGGGAACAAAGGCTTCGACCAGATCCGCCGTGAGGCGGAACAGGCCTGGGAACAGGAGCTTTCCTGCATGGAAATCGAAGGCAGCGAACAGGAAAAGGCCATGTTCTACACCTCGCTTTATCATACCATGATCAACCCCTCCGTGTACATGGACACCGATGGCCTCTATCGGGGCCTGGACCATGAGCTGCACAAGGCCGATGGTTTTACCAACTATACCGTTTTCTCCCTGTGGGACACCTACCGGGCGGAACATCCTTTCCTGGCCCTCGTGAAACAGCACCGCAACGAGGATATGATCGCCTCCATGCTGGCCCACTACCGGCAAAGCGTGCATGGCATGCTTCCCGTCTGGAGCCACATGGCCAACGAAAACTGGTGCATGACGGGATACCATAGCGTCAGTGTCCTGTCCGACGCCATCGCCAAAGGGCTCAAGATCAATGGGAAGGAAGCCCTTCAGGCCATGGTCTCCACCTCCAACGTCCCTTGGTACGGAGGGCTAGGAGAGTACATAAAACTCGGATATGTTCCGCTGGAGGCCACTTCCACGGCCGCCAGCAATACGCTCGAATATGCCTACGACGACTGGGCCATCGCCGCCGCAGCCGAAAGGCTGGGTGACAAGGAGACGGCCCGGAGGTATTATGAGCGCGCTGCCAGTTACCGCAATGTGTTTGACGGCAGCATCGGCCTGGCCCGGCCCCGTTATGCGGACGGCCGCTTCAAGCCCGATTTTGACGTCAAGCAAACGGTCGGCCAGGGATTTATCGAAGGAAATTCGCAGAACTTCTCTTTCCACGTTCCCCAGGATGTGAACGGCATCCTGAAGCTGATGGGCGGGGACAAACGTTTCATCGCCACCTTGGACGACCTTTTCGGCACCCATCTGCCTGAATATTGCTATGCCGACAACGAAGATGTCTCCGAAGACTGCCTGCTGGGAGGATATGTCCACGGCAACGAGCCCAGCCATCATATTCCCTACCTCTATGCCTGGACTTCCCAGCCCTGGAAGACACAGTACTGGCTGCGGGAAATCATCAACCGTTTTTACAGGCCCGAAATCCGCGGACTGGGCGGGAATGACGACTGCGGACAGATGAGCGCCTGGTACATCTTCTCGGTCATGGGATTTTATCCCGTCTGCCCCGGAACCGATCAGTATGTCATCGGGGCGCCTTACCTCCCCTATGTCAAACTTCGCCTGGAAAACGGCAACATCCTGGAAATCAAGGCTCCCGGCGTCAGCGACACCAACCGTTACGTAAAAGGCGTCAAACTGAACGGAAAGCCGCTGGACCGGCTCTACCTCACCCACGAAGAACTGTCACAGGGCGGCATCCTTGAATTCACCATGGGCAGGACGCCGAACAAACGCCGCGGCATTTCTGCAGACACCAAACCTTACTCGCTATGAGAAGAATTGTTTTCACCCTGGCCCTCTTCTTGGGCACCGTCTCACTTGCGCAGGAGCGCTTGATCGACTATGTCAACCCCTTCATCGGCACCGACGGCTTCGGAAACGTTTACCCCGGCGCACAGATTCCCTTCGGCGGCATTCAGATCAGCCCCGACACCGATGATTTTGATTATGACGTGGCGGCGGGCTACAAGTATAACAAGCCCACCATCATGGGATTCAGCCTTACGCACCTCAGCGGAACCGGAATCCCGGACCTGGGGGACTTCCTTTTCGTCCCCGGTACGGGAACGCCGAAATCGGCCACCGGGACGGACGAAGACCCCGACAGCGGCTACCGCTGCCGCTACAGCCACAGCCGGGAAGCCGCCTCGCCGGGCTACTATACGGTTGATTTACTGGACTATGGAGTAAAAGCCGAGATGACGGCGGCCGCCCGCAGCGGCATCCTCCGTTTCACTTATCCTGCAGCCGATTCCGCTTTTGTCATGATAGACCTGAACCACACGCTCCGCTGGAAATGCGAGTGGTCCTCTGTGCGTCTTCTGGACGAATACACCCTGATTGGAAGCAAGATTGTGGCCGGTTGGAACCCGGACCGCTATGTTTATTTTGCCGCACGTTTTTCTGAACCCATCCGGGATTTCGTGATTCTGCAGGATGGCGAACCGGTCATTTACAACACCAAACGCTTCCGCAGCAGCCTGGAAGCCTGGGGAAGAGGCCTTCAGGCCTGTGTCCGCTTCAGCACCACCGAAGGGCAGCAGGTTACCGTCCGCACGGCCGTTTCTGCCGTAGGAACCGACGGAGCACTCCTGAACCTGAAGGAAGTGGAAGGGAAGAGTTTCGAACAGGTGCGCAGCGAAGCCGAAAGCCTGTGGGAGAAGGAACTCGGGAAATACCAGTTGGCCCCCGGGTGTGACCGGGCTACGCGAGAGACCTTTTACACCAGCGTGTACCGGACCGCGCAGCATCCTTTCCTGTTCCAGGATGCCGACGGCCGCTTCCGGGAGCACGACAAAACCATCGGCAAGGCGGAAGGATGGACCAACTACACCACTTTCTCCCTTTGGGACACCTACAGGGCCTTCCATCCCCTGCTGAACCTGGTGAACCAGCCGCTGCAGGCCGACATCGCCAATTCCATGCTGGCCCATTTCGACAAGAGCACCGAGAAGATGCTCCCCATCTGGTCCTTCTATGGCGGGGAAACCTGGTGCATGATTGGATACCATGCCTGTTCGGTGCTCTCCGACATGATTCTCAAAGGCGTGACAGGTTTCGATTACGAGCGGGCCTACCAGGCGATGAAAACCACCGCCACCAATCCCCACTACGACTGCATTCCCGAATACACCACCCTGGGCTATGTCCCCTTCGACAAAGAGAAAGAATCGGTTTCCAAGACCCTCGAATACGCCTACGATGACTGGTGCATCGCCCAGGTGGCCAAACTGTTGGGGCACGAGGAAGATTATGCGTTCTTCATCGGCCGCAGCCGTAATTACCGCAACCTGATCGACCCCGAAACCAAATACATGCGCGGAAGGGATTCCCAGGGGAACTGGCGCACGCCTTTTGCCCCCATCGCCTATCAGGGTCCGGGCAGCGTCAATGGCTGGGGGGACATCACCGAAGGCTTTACTATGCAGTACACCTGGTCCGTCCCCCATGCCTTCGAAGACTACATGGACATTGCGGGCAAAGACTTCCTGCTGAAACGGCTGGACAGCATTTTCGAATTGGAAATGAGTGACGACATCCCGGGCGCCCACGACATCTGGGGACGTATCGGCGGGTACTGGCACGGCAACGAGCCCTGCCACCACGTGCTGTACCTCTACAACAAACTGGGCAAACCCCAGGCCTGCCAGAAATGGGTGCGCTATGTGGCCGATCACTTCTACGGCAATACGCCCGACGCCCTGAGCGGAAACGATGACTGCGGGCAGATGAGCGCCTGGTACATTTTCAACTGCATGGGCTTCTACCCGGTCTGTCCCGGAAGTGAAGAATATGAGTTGGGCTCCCCCTGCGTCCCCGGCCTCAGCGTACGTCTTTCCGGCGGAGGAATCCTTAATGTCCGCACCAAGAACTGGTCAAAGGAACATGTCTATGTGAAAGCCGTTTACCTGAACGGACAGAAGGTAAAAGGAACCACCATCCGTTATGCGGACATAAAGGATGGTGGCGAATTGCTGTTTGTGATGAAATAGGAGACCTACTTCCAATATCCGAGGGTCCGGACAGCTGCTTTTTGCAGGATCCGGGCTTCTTTTTCGGTAATCTCATTCTCCGTTCCCTGGTTGCGGAAAGCATTGCCCTGGACGCTGACCCCGAAAACGGGCCGGATCAGGGTTTCAAACCAGACACAAGCCGTGGCATATCGGCCATATTTGTAGTCCATGTGAAAACCGTCACGGGTGAATTCCCGGGCGGTTTTCAACTTGCCTCCACGGAGATTCTGCACGGCCACTCCGGAAGGAATCACTACGGGAATATCGTAATCCTTCCTCAGTTTCCTTACGCAGGATTCGATGCAGCGATACATCAAATCCTGATCATACGTGTAATTGGCGAAATTGCGGCTTTCATAGTTGTGAGCATAGGCCCAGGTCTGATGCCAGACAATGGCGGCGTTGGGATTCATACAGTTCTGACGCACAATGGCTATCAATTTCGGAAGCCAGGGGTCATAACTGTCCCAGCGTCCGCTTTTGGGCGAACCCTGCTGCAAGGTGATGATGTCCCACGGCTCATCGCCGAGGCCATCCATAAAACGGCCTTCCTTGTAGCGCTTGACCGTCTCCCAGCGGTTGTGCACGGACTTCATGTACACATACTCGTGCCCCTGGGTCTCAAACTCGGTGCAATGCCGCTCCAGCGTGCATCCGCCGATATAGAGGCGTCCGAGGATAACATTATGGATACCAGCGGCTTCCAGCAGAGCGGGAAGATACTCGGTGGCATCATCGGAGAAAGAATTGCCAATGGCCAGAATCCGAAGCGTGTCAGGATGCTGCGGTAACGGATGGTTGGGATAAAACTCCTGCGCCTGAGCCCCCAAAAAGGGCATGACAAGGACCAGCAGGCTTATCAGACAAAACTTTTTCATCATTCTTCAGGTCTGAATTCCAGGATATCACCGGGCTGGCAGTCCAAGGCACGGCAAAGCGCCTCCAGCGTGCTCAGGCGAACCGCTTTGGCCTTTCCGCACTTGAGGATGGAAAGGTTCGCGGGGGTGATACCCACTTTCTGTGCCAGCTCGCCGGAAGACATTTTCCGGCGGGCCAGCATAACATCGATATTGGTAATGATTGGCATGACAGGCTATTTTTCTTCCCCTGAAGGTTGCTCCTCAGGTTTCTGTCCTTTCAGGTAGGACGGCAGTTCCATGCCGGCCATCTTGAAGAGGTCATCCAGCGGGGGAACGGATTTCATCATCCCGGAGATGAAGTTGGAAGTGGCGGTTTTTCCGTTGACGGAGTTTCCGCCGTCCCAGACTGTCACCTTGTCGATATTGATACCCTTGACGGCCTCCACCTGGGTTTTCACCAGATCGGGCAGTTTGTCGGCAATCATCATCAGTACCGCCTTCTGGGCATCGCCTTCGGCCGCGTTGACGAGGTTCTTGAAACCGTCGGCCTGCTTGGTGAGGATTTCCAGCATACCCTTTGCCTGGGCGTCCATCTTGGCGAAGATGGCGTCGGCTTCACCCTTTGCCTTACGGCGGATCTGCTCGGCTTCGGCTTCGGCCTCAATGATTTTCTTCTGCTTGTCAATCTCTGCGGCCACCACGATATTGGCCTTCTGGGTGGCCTCTTCACGGGCGGCGCGGGCCAGTTCGGCGTCACGCTCACTCTGATAAGCTTCCTCCAGGGCCTTTGCAGCCTGTACCTTTTCGGCGGCGACGGCCAGACGGTCGGCCTCGGCCGTCTTCTGGCGACGGAGCGCATCGGAATTGGCAATTTCAATCCGGGCACTGTTCTCACCCTTCACGGCATCCGCATCGGCGGCGGCCACGTTGATACGGGTGTCCTTGTCGGCCATGGCCTTTCCGGTTTCACCGTAACGGTTCTGCTCGGCCACGCTCTTCTTGGCATCGTTGATGGCCTTGGCGGCGGCTTCCTTACCCAGGGCCTCGATATAGCCGGATTCGTCGCGGATATCGGTGACGTTCACGTTGATGAGTTTCAGGCCAATTTTACGGAGTTCCGCCTCCACGTTGGTGGAAACGTTGGCCAGGAATTTGTCACGGTCGGCATTGATTTCCTCGATGTCCATGGTGGCAATCACCAGACGCAACTGGCCGAAGAGGATATCGGTGGCGATGTTCTGGATGCTGTCCACACTGAGGCCCAGCAGACGCTCCGCGGCGTTGGTCATGTTCTCCGGCTCGGTGGAGATACCCACGGTGAAGCGGCAGGGAACATCCACGCGGATATTCTGCTTGGAAAGAGCATTGGTGAGGTTGCATTCGATGGAGATGGGCTTGAGGTCCAGGAAAGCATAATCCTGGAAAACAGGCCAGATGAAGGCAGCGCCGCCATGGATACAACGGGCCGATGAAATGCTTCCGTGGGCATTCCTGCCGGTCTTACCATAGATGACAAGAATCTTGTCAGAAGGGCAGCGGCGATAGCGCTTGAGAATGGCGGCCAGGGTCACAAAAACCACGGCCACAAGGATAAGGATCAGATAAAGCTGGGTCATAATTATATGGTATAAGTATTAAGTGCTTCAACAAGAAGGGTTCCGGCATCAAGGGCATCCACGACCCGGATTTGCACACCGGTTTTGAGGTCTTCTTCACCCTCGGTGACGGCATCGTACTCCCGCACGGCCCCGGCGATGGTAATCTGTACCTTTCCCACGCCGCTGCGGGCAGCCGGAATAGTCAGATAAACCTTTCCTTCACAGCCAGCAGCCGATTTCTGCAGATTGATATTGCCGCTCTGCTGCATGCCGGAGAGCAATTTGAACAGATACATCACGGCGGCTACGAGCGCAATGCCGATTACCGCGGAGATCAGAATCAGAAGGGCCTTGGAAGGAATGCTCTCCTGCAGGAGGATGGCACTCCAGCCGAAACCCAGGATAAAGTTTACAAAATTGCGGAACGTGTAGAGGTTGGACCCTCCTTCGATATTGGAAAGATCGCTTCCATCCATGGATGTATCGATATCCGTATCAAAATCGGAATCGGCATCCGCCCCCACGAAAGTGAGGATGCTCTGGATGATGAAGATAAGGGAAGCAGCCAGCGTGACGCTCCACAAAACTTTCATAACAAGGCTGAGACCAGCCCACCAAGTTGCTATCATAAGGCAGTTAGATTTGCTTTTCTTTCGCAAAGATAATAAAAATTTATTGAATTGCAACAAAAATTAAAAAAATAATTTGAATTGTTATTTGGAAGATTATTTGTATCTTTGGGAACAAAATATCCTACTATCATGGCTAACATCAATGACATCATCGGGCAGCTTGTCAATTCTGCTGCCGGCAAGGTGGAAATCCCTGCCAATGTGAAAGATCAAGTTCTCAACGGACTTTCCAGTTCCATTCTGGGCTCCCTCACCCAGACAGCCACCAAAGCCGGCGGTCTGGATGCAATCAAGAGCCTCCTCACCGGCAAGGCCAACGCTGCCACCAGCGAAATCACCGCTCTCGCCGGGAATCTTTTCAACAAGAATATACTCAGCAAACTGAATCTTGGTAGCCTGGCTCCGGTCCTCGCCGGTCTTATTCCCGGAATCATGACCAAACTCTCCGGATTCATCCAGGACCGGGATGGTGACGGCGATGTTGACCTCAACGACATCCTTCTCTCTCTCAAGGGGGGTGCCGGCTCCGGCCTTCTGGGTGCAGCCACCAGCATCCTCGGCGGCCTCTTCGGCAGAAAATAAAGGGCCGCATACGCCCATCGGTCCCAAACGGGTCAGGATATCGTCAAACACTCCATTTGACGATATCTTTTTTATAGACCTTCCTCGTCGCGAATCAGAAGATTATTACGTATATTTGTAGTCTAAACACAGAAACGTATGAATACGCACGTCGTCATCATGGCCGGAGGAATCGGGAGCAGGTTGTGGCCACTCTCCACGCCGGATGTTCCCAAACAGTTTATCGATGTCCTGGGTGTAGGCAGGAGCCTTCTCCAACTCACCGTGGACCGTTTCGCCCCGGTTTGCCAGCCGGAGGATTTCTGGGTGGTTACCGGCGAAAAATATGTGGATCTGGTCCGGCAGCAATTGCCGGATGTGCCGGAAAGCCAGATTCTCGCCGAACCGGAAGGCCGCAACACCGCCCCGTGCATCGCCTATGCTTCCTGGAAAATCCAAAAGAAAGACCCGAAAGCAAATATCGTGGTCACGCCGGCCGATGCACTCGTGATGAAAACCGCCGAATTCGCTGAAACCATCGCCAAGGCGCTCGCCTTCACCCAGGAGCGCGACGCCATCGTTACGGTGGGCATCGCCCCCAGCCGTCCGGAGACCGGTTATGGCTATATCCATGCAGCCGAAGCCCTTCACGGCCAGCTGGTGAAAGTGACGGAGTTCAAGGAGAAACCGGATCTTGATACGGCCATCGGCTACCTGGAAGACGGCCACTATTTCTGGAACGCCGGGATTTTCGTCTGGAATGTGGACACCATCGTGAATGAACTTCGGGCCTATGCGCCCGAGATTGCAGCCGTGATGGACCAATTGGCTCCTTCCTTCTTTACGGATCAGGAGCAGGCGGAGCTCCGTCGACTCTTCCCTACCTGCGAGAAGATTTCCATCGACTATGCCGTGATGGAAAAATCTCGGCGCATCTATGTAATCGCGGAAGATCTTGCCTGGAGCGATCTGGGAAGCTGGGGCTCCATCATGACGCATCTTCCTGCCGACGAAGACGGGAATTCCTCCATCGGAGCCGATGTACGCCTCCATGGATGCCGGAACTGCTTTGTCCATACGGCCTCCGAGAAAACAGTCGTGGTGGAAGGCCTTGAAGGATACATCGTTGCCGAATCCAAAGATTGCCTGCTGATATGCCGCCTCTCTCAGGAGCAACATATCAAAGAGTATTCAGCCTAAAACTTTTTTAAAAAAATTATTGCAGTTTTCAAAAAAGTTACTACCTTTGCAATCCCGTTACGGGAAACCGCACAAATCGGTTTGGAAGACTCGTTAGCTCAGTTGGTAGAGCACAACACTTTTAATGTTGGGGTCTCGGGTTCGAGCCCCGAACGGGTCACAAAGGAAGCGAGTCTTCCACAGAGTTACCAGCACTCTTAGCTCAGCTGGTAGAGCAGCTGACTCTTAATCAGCGGGTCTAGGGTTCGAGTCCCTAAGAGTGCACTTCGAAAAACCGGGTAGCAAAAAGCTATCCGGTTTTTTGCATATAGCTTCCCTTTTTTGTAAGTTTGTCCTATGATCAAAAGACTTATCGCCCTTTTATTCGCATTGTCGCTCGCCTTTTCGTGCGGACGGAATACCGATCCTGCCCCATCCCCCTACGCCGTAGCCCACAGAGGATGCTGGCTGATGGACGGCAACGAGTTCTATATCAACGAAAACTGTCCGGCCGGGGTATGGATGGCCGCCCGATACGGATATCCTGCCATCGAATGTGATGTCAAGTACACAAGGGACAGCGTAATGGTCCTGATGCACGACAACACCATCAACCGGACCATGCGGATGGCGGCCGATTATTCTCCGGTCCCCGAACCTGTCAAGGTTTCCGACTGTACCTTTGAGGAGCTCCGGACCCGCTATGTCCTGGCGTCCACAGATCCGGCCCTGCGCACCCCCATTCCTACCCTTCAGGAACTGCTGGAAGCCTGCCGTGAAACCGGGATCATCCCCATGCTTCACAGCGCCGTAGTGGAATCCTATCAGTTGGCGCACGAAATGATGGGCGATCAGTTTATCGCTTTCGACGCCAATGAGGAAGCCGTCAGCCAGGCCCGGAACTATTCTTCCTGCCTGATCCTGCTGGACCCCGGGAAAGAGAGCGCCGCCGGCACCGTCGGCAAATTGCAGAGAATGGGCGGCCGTTGCGGCGTAAGCACCATGAATTACCACATGCTGGACTCAGCTTATATCCAAACCGTTAAAAACGCCGGCTTTGAAGTGCAGGCATCCATTTTTCCGGTACAGCACGCACAGAGGGCCGTCAGCGACGGCGTCACCATCCAGTTGTCAGATTTCTACTGGCATCAGACTGAAGGCCGGAAAGCCATCGCATCCCTGAAAAAGAAAGGCCTGCATCTTTCCGATGGGGAATGTTTCGTCTGGACAGAGCCGTCACCTGAGTTTTCCGCCATAACCCTGGAACTGGATTTCACGGGCACCCTCGAAATATTGTTCTGCGGAAAAACCTATACCCTCACCCACGAAGGACAGCAAAAGCCGGAAAGCTTCGGCCTCCGGCTCTTTCAATCGGATCCGGATGTTAGCCTGAAAGCCCTGGGGGCGACTGACATCCAGTCCTTGAGAATTGATTTGTTCGCTATCTAGTTTTCCAGAAGGCTCTATGCCTTCGGTTTCCTTTCCAGTCCTTTGTGCCAGAAACGGCTGGTGATATCTTCCCGGCGGCCCTTCACGATGCGGTAGAGACGCTGGTTGGTGGTCGGTTGGTTCAGCGGTCCGCACGCACGCTTGTAGGGACCCAGTTTAATATAATCGAAAACCTCCCAGAAAGTGGGTTCCACCGCCTCACGTCCACTGTACAGCGCCACTTCGAGGCCCAGTGAACGGACATGGCGGGCCAGACCCAGCAGGGCGGAAGAATCCTTCCCCTCTCCCAGAAAGAGGAAACAGTTCACGCCGAAATTATCGGCCACCAGGGAATCGATCACCCGGGGTGTCAACTCTTCTCCGATATCCTGCTTCAGAAACGGCGAATGGCAACCAGGACAATTCCCCCGACAGTTAGAAATATCCACTGCCAGGGAAACACGGTCCGGAATCTCTTCCAGAACCACGGAAGTCATTGCCGGGACGTACTTGATCACTGGTCAATATAAAAGCGGTGTTCCGCCTCTTCCTGACGCATCTCGGAGAAGGAAGAAATCCGTTTGAGATAGCCGATAACCCGGGTGAGGTAATCCAGGTTGGTACTCCCACACTTGGGGCACACCGTCAGCGTATCCTTTGAGATATAGCCACAGTCATTGCAAACAGTATTGCGACAATTGAAAGTGAAGTAGTTGGTCCCGTAGTGGGCCGCGGTGTTCAAAAGCTGACGGTACTGCTCTCTTGTCAGGTGTTCGGCGATGTTCATGTGCAGGGCGCTTCCACCATCCAGATATTTCACAAAATCGTCTCCGTGCAGTTTGAACTTGTCGATCATGCTCAGGCTCTCGTCTTCCGGATTGTAGAAATACGAACTGTACATGTTGTGCCTGGGGCTCACGAAATAGCCGTCCTTCTTGTCCCACTTGTAGTTTTTTCCGGAGAGGTTTTCGCCGGGCACGAACTCCGTGTTGAACATGGTTTCCTTGGTACGGTCTTTCCGGTTACAGACATTGATGGTTTCAAGGAGGGTGTTCACGAATTCTTTGTAGGCGGCATTCGGGGATATCTTGAGCCCCAGGAATTCGGCGGCATCCGTCAGACCGTTTACACCCACCGTCAGGTACTGCTTCTTCATGTCAATGAAGCCGGCACGGTAAACATCCAGCATATCAGCCTTGAGGAAGTCCTTGATGATTTCGTTGAAGGCAGTCTGGTACTTGTGAACGCGGACCGTCTGTTCCGTCACGGCTTCTGCAATGTACCTGTACAGCACCTCTTTGTCATACATAGAAGGTTTGAGCGGACGGTCCGGAGCAATGGCCTCCCCTTTCTCCACCTTGTAATACCGGCGCGCGGCATCCTGGATGAGGCGGTTCAGGTTGATGGTCATCACGCTCTTGGAACCAGTGGCCACCGAAGCTGTGCCCATGGAATACTGGTGCGTCGTGTGGTTGTGGCTGTCGTCGTCCAGATCCTTGAGGGAATTGCGCAGACGGCAGCAACTGGAAAGGCTGTCGGGACTGTTGGAGATGTAGCAGAAAAAACTGTGTCCCTTGGCCCACATCTCTGCGGTAAAGTCGGCATACTCCTTGTCGGCATAATCGTCTCCGCCGTCGGTAAGAAGGGCCATGGTCTCCACCGGGAAAGTGAGGATGTAATGGTTTCGCTCCTCGTTGAACCAGTTCATGAAATGCTTCTGAAGCCAGGACAGCGTCTCCCACCTGGGGGCGCTGCCGTCCGGGAAGCGGAACTCGCCGAACACGCCTTCGAAATAGGGCTTGTCAAAATAGCCGATGTTCCAGAACACCGTCTGGTAACCGCGGTTTCCGGCCGGCATGTTCATGGAGTGGACCACCTGCTGGAAACAGTTGTCTATCACCTTCTTGCGCGTACGCTGTTTGGTATTGTTCTCCACCACCTCGTCCAGTCGATCCAGATAATTGTCCCCATAGTCCTTGCGGATGAAATAATCCAGGTACATCAGGAACTCCGGCGTAGCCACGGCGCCCATGAACTGGGAGGAGATAGAATACACCAGATTGATGAACTCTCCACAGAAACTCTTGAGGTCCGTGGGAGCGATGGAGACGCCGCCCAGTTCCCTCAGGCCGCTCACGAGGAAAGGGTACATGGTGATGGCGACGCAGTAGGGATAGCCGGGAGTACCGCTTTCGTCATGCTTGTACAGGACGTGGGATTCCAGGTCCTGGATATACTGCTGGGCAAGCCCCTTGCCGTAAAGAGCTTTGATCTTGTCCTGCATGATATAGCGGTTCTGCTTGATGTTGTTCTCCTTGTACAGTTCGTTGCCCAGCGTCACGATGTTCTTGTGGGTGATGTTGGCGTTGGAGTCGAACTTGGAACCGGTAGCCGCGTTGGAAGCCTTGATATAATCCCGGATGAAATCCCGCTTTTTGCGGAGGTCCGTCCCCCGGTCGAATGTCTCGATATACTCCAGGGCAGCCTTCTTGTTGATGGACATGAGGGATTCCACCACCTGACGGCGGATCTCCTGGCTGGACATCTTGTCATAAATAAACAGATTGTCCACGACGGAAACGACCACATCTTCCGGAACGGGCTGTCCGGTATGAACGAAGGCCAGGCGGATACCGTTACACAGTTTTTCGCGGTCAAACTCTTCATAAGAGCCATTGGTCTTTCTAACTTCCATTTTGTATCTATCTAATTCAATAGCTTATATTAATCCGTTTCTAACAGGGGCGAAAAGTGACGGACTGTCAATAGCGACAATCCGTCATTCTTGCAGTACAAAGTTAGACTGTTATGTCCGATTATTCCGTCGTCAGCCGAAAAGTTATCAACAAACTTTTTAACACGGCAGGGACTAATAGCCGAAGATTTCCTCCAGGGATACTTCCTGTACCGGTCCCAGGGTCTTCAGGAAATTCATGTCCAGATCCCGGGTGTCACCCAGGATGGCATAATTGTAGGTGCGGCCGGCAATCCACTTGGCATGAACAGCGCGGAGGTCCTCCATGGTGAGGGCATCCACCTTCTCGAAGATTTGCTTTTCACGAGGTTCGGTGAGACCCAGCTCCCGGGCGTTCAGGTAACTGTAGAGCACTCGCTCCCCCTTGACACGCTGGGTGCGGAGCTTCCCGAGAATAGCCGCCTTGGCGATGGCCAGGTTCTCAGGGGCTTCCGGAAGGGTTTCGATAATCTCGTCAAATCCTTCGCAAGCCTTCTGGAGCTTGTCGTTCTGGGAGGCGATATGGGCCTGGAAAGAATAGGTGTCACCCTGGAAGACAGGATCGGAAAGACGGGCGCCGGCGCCATAGGCCAGGGCGCGGGATTCACGCATTTCCTGGAAAACGATGGCATTCATGCCGCCGCCATAATACTCGTTGAAGAGTTCAATGGCCGGATCCTCCGAGATATCCAGGGTCTCTCCCCGGTCGGAGTACTGGACATAATTGAACTGACGGGCGTCATAATGTGTCACAAACACCTGCTTGGCAGGAGTGAGGCGCTTGATAGCGTGGGTCTTCTCCAGGGGCTCCAGATTGGAGGCGTCATGCACCTTGGCCAGCATTTCCTTCACCTGCTCCAGGGAAGCGGGACCATAATAGAGAATCTTGTGCTGCTTGCCCAGCAGGTCCTTCAGGGAGCCGAGCAGCTGCTCGGAAGTGAGGGCCTGCACCTGCGGATTGGTAAGCGTTCTGGTCTGAATGTATCCGGGGCCGTACATCAGATAATTCTGCAGGGCGTAGTTGCAGGCACGCTGGTTTTTCTTGGTATCGGCCCGCATGCGGAAGATGTCTCCTTTCATCTCGGAAAGGATTTCTTCATCGGCCTTGACATTCCGGAGCTGGTACTCGAAGGTCTCCAGGGCTGCAGCAAGGTTTTCGCTGAGGCCGTTCAGGGAGAGATTTGTCGTATTTCCGCCCACCATGACGCTGGCACTGCAGGCCAGTCCGTAAAGACGGGTTGCATACGCTGTAGCACTGTACTTGTCGGAACCGAGATAGCTGAAGTAATCGGAGGCGACATCCAGGACCGGGTTGTTGTCCGACCCGCAGTCATAACGGAACGTAAGGCTGGCGATATCGTTCTGTTCGTTCTTCTTGTACAGCAGCTCCAATCCCTGGAACTCGCTCACGGTCATGTCTTTGTCATAATCTACGAATACCGGCTCAATGGGAGCGGGTTCGGAAGCGGCGATGGCGGCCAGGAAGGCGCTCTGTTTGTCACGGTTGGTGGCGATAGGGGTAATCTTGGGAGCGTCGATCTTTTTGATGCTCTTGTCCTCGCCGAGGTGCTTGAACACGATGCCATAACCGTTTTCAGGAAGAAACTCCTGCGCCCATGCCACGATATCCTCTTTGGTCAGCGCGGCGATACGGTCCATCCGGCCCACTTCCCATTCCCAGGACGTTCCGTTGATAAAACTGTTCAGGAACAGGCTCACGCGGGCACGATTGGAGGTAAGGGAGCGCATCTGACCCAGTTTGTAGTTGGCCTTGGCGGCCTCCAGCAGTTCTTCGGAGAATTCACCGGCGCGGAGTTTGGCCACTTCGGCCAGCATCAGGTCACGGACTTCTTCCAGGCTCTGTCCTTCCTTGGGACTTCCTTCTGCAATCATGAGGCCCCAGTCGGTGCGGCCATAGTTGAAGAAACCACCGCCCAGGATGGCCTGGGTCTGGTTGAGGTCCAGATCGACCAGACCGGCCTCTCCGTTGAAGAGAATGGAACCGGCTATCTCGGCAATCTCACTCCTGGGATCGCTCTCCCCGGGCGTGCGCCAACCCATCATCACGAATTCGGCATCGTATCCATATACATCCTTTACTTTAGGGGCGGCGATGGGGTCTTCGGAAGGAATGGTGCGCGACGGAAGATTCGGGTTGGGTTTCCACTGACTGAAATACTTCTCGATAATCTTCACCACCTGGTCCGGATCGAAGTCTCCGGAAAGGCAGATGGCTACGTTGTTGGGCACATAGTAAGTATCCTTCTGGTAGCGGATGGCTTTCAGGGAAGGATTCTTGAGGTGATCCTGCGTGCCGATGACCGTCTGGGTTCCATAAGGGTGATGGACAAAGAGCATGCTGTCCAAGGCATCGATGGCCTTTTCGCTGTCATCGGTGAGGCCCATGTTCTTCTCCTCGTACACAGCTTCCAGTTCCGTATGGAAACCGCGGAAGACGCAGTTCATGAAACGGTCGGCCTGAATCCTGGCCCAATTCTCCACCTGATTGGAGGGAATCTCTTCCACGTAGCAGGTGACATCGTTGGAAGTGAACGCATTGGAGCCTTCCGAGCCGATGATGGACATCAGTTTGTCGTACTCGTTGGGAATGGCGATTTGGGAAGCCTCCAGGCTCACGGCGTCGATTTCCTTGTACAGAGCCTCGCGCTCTGCAGGATCCGTCAGGGTGCGATAAACCTCAAAAAGGGAATCAATCCGGGCGAGCAACGGTTTTTCGGCCTCGTAATCCTGGGTGCCGAACTGCTCGGTGCCCTTGAACATCATGTGCTCCAGATAGTGGGCCAGACCGGTATTGTCGGCCGGGTCGTCTTTTCCGCCGGCATGGACGGCAATGTAGGTCTGGATACGGGGCTCATCCTTGTTCACGGTCATATAGACCTTGAGCCCGTTGTCCAGGGTATAAATCTTGGCCTGAAGGGGATCTCCCTTCACGGTCTTGTACCGGGAACATCCGGTGAGGGCCACGACGGCGGCCAGCAAAAGCAGAAAAAATCTTTTCATGACAAGTATCGTTTAGTATACACTGCTAACTGAAATGCAAAAATACACAAAAATGTCGTATCTTTGTAGTTTGAAAAGAAAAGAAATAGAATTCTATATGAAAAATTTTGTTGAAGAACTCAGGTGGCGCGGCATGATCCAGGACATCATGCCCGGAACCGAAGAAAAACTGATGGAAGGTCCCAAGGCCGCTTATGTTGGAATTGACCCCACGGCCGACTCCCTCCACATCGGCCACCTGGTGAGTGTAATGATTCTCAAGCATTTCCAAAGCTGCGGACACAAGCCTTACGCCCTGGTAGGCGGAGCCACCGGCATGATCGGAGACCCTTCGATGAAATCGGCCGAACGGAATCTCCTGGACGAGGCCACCCTCAACCATAATGTGGCCTGCATCAAGGCCCAGCTCTCCCGCTTCCTGGATTTTGATTCCGACGCCCCCAACAAGGCGGAACTCGTGAACAACTATGACTGGATGAAGGACTACACCTTCATCAACTTCATCCGCGATATCGGCAAGCATATCACCGTCAACTACATGATGGCCAAG
>ONTQ01000111.1 GCA_900320795.1 uncultured Bacteroidales bacterium | reverse complement strand
TTTTTACCGCCAGCCGGACGGAAGCCTCAAACCCTCGGACAATGCCGTGACAGAAGCCCCGCACGAGCGCCCCAACGTCATTCCCATCCGGGGCATCCATGGCCAGATGCCCGTGCTGGGCTTCCGCTTTGGCAACATTGCCTATATCACCGATATGAGCACCCTGCCGGAGAGCGAGCTTTCCAAACTGCAAGGACTTGAGCATGTGACGCTTAACACCGTGAGCTATCACCCGCACCACTCCCATTTCTCGCTGGAAGAGGCGTTGCGGCTGGCCGATAAGATTGGCGCCAAACACACCTGGCTTACGCATCTTTCGCATGCGTTTCCCTCCCATCCCCTATTCTGTCAAGAACTGAAGTCCCGTTGTAAGGAAATGGGCATCCGCTCGGATGTGCAGCCGGCCTATGACGGACTTACACTGGAAGATGCATAAATTGCCCGAAAGCGGCACGATACGCATCTGAGACATGCAATAGCTTGTCATCCACCTTCACATCTCCGGTGGGAGAAACACTTTGGATGTGCTGACGGGACACAATGTATGAGCGATGGATGCGCATGAAATCATCGGAGGGCAGCATTTCCTCCGCCGCCTTCATGGTAAGATGCGTTACAAGCGGTTCCCGGCGGCTTTTCAGATGAAACATGACATAATCTTTCATGCCTTCCACAAAGAGGATGTCCGCCAACTCCACCTTCTGGAGAACGCCGTCCGATTTGAGGAAAAGATTCTGCTCTGCCGGAGCGGCTGCCTGGACAGATGCCGCCTCCTTGAGCGCAAACCACGCCTGAGCCTTGGTGGCCGCCTCCAGGAATTTATGGTAACGGATGGGCTTCAGGAGAAAATCCAGCGCGCTCACCTCATAGCTCTCAAAGGCGTACTGCTTGAAGGCCGTTGTAAAAATGATACGCGTTTGAGGCGGCAGCATCCGGGACAGCTCCAATCCGTCCAAATCCGGCATCTGGATATCCAGAAACACAATCTCGGGAGCTTGGACACGGATTTCCGCAAGGGCCAGGACGGGGTCGTTGAAACAGCCGGCCAACTCCAGAAACGGCGTACGCGCAACATACCCTTCCAGCATTTTCACAGCCAGCGGTTCGTCGTCCACCACGATGCAGCGCAGTTTATTCATACTTTGAGCGTTACTTCTACCGAATAGACATTGCTATCGGCCTTTTGGGAATAGGTATATCGGCCCGGATAGAGCAGTTCCAGCCGGCGTTTCATATTGTCCAGCCCGATCCCGGAACCAATATGGTCGCTCCCCTGCTTGCCAAAGAGCGAATTCTCTGCACGGAAATGGAGTTCCCCGCCCTCATAGTGCAGGCTCACCCGTACAAATGAGGGATAACGGGCATTCACGCCATGCTTGAACGCATTCTCCACCAGCGAGATGAACAGCAGCGGAGCCACCTGGACATGTTCCTTCGGCTCTTCCAGTTCTTTCTGTACGGTGGTGTTCTCGTTACAGCGGAGGGCCATCAGGTCTATGTAATTGTTCATGAAATCAATCTCTGCAGACAGCGGAACCTGGTTGGCCTCGCTGTCATACAGGGCATAGCGCAACAGGTCACTGAGCTGGCCAATGCTCTCCTGCGCTTTGTCCGGATCTATCTGGGTAAGGGAGGAGATGTTGTTGAGCGTATTGAACAGGAAATGGGGATTGAGCTGGTGCTTGAGCCAGGTGAGCTCTGCCTGCGCCACTTCCATCTTTTCTTCATTGGTACGCATAATGTGCCGGATACCTACCGCCACGGCAATCAGGATAACCTGAACAAACATACCGGCCAGCATCGTGCCCACATAGAAGGCCCACATGCCTTGTTCTCCAAACTGATCCAGCGTTTCCTGCGGAAATTCCGGCGTCCTGAGCATTCTGGGCAAGTTCCAGGCCACTAAAAGCACGATGTTGGAAAGGAAAAACCACTTGGTCTTCCCAGCCTTGTGAAGAAAGAGAGGAATTAACAGATAGTAGTTCAATGCATACACCACAAAAAGCGGCAGCATCAGGCGAAGTGTCCCGGTAAGTATTCTCAGGGACGAGCTCCAATCCCGCGTAATGGTAAGGTCCACCAGGGAAGGAGCCAGCATCAACCCCGCCCAGGCAATAAGCTGGGCAAGGTCGATGACATAATTTTTTCTGTTACGCGTGGTCATACCGGCACAAAGATAAGGATTTTATTGCATTTGCATCACTGAGTTCATGCTTTCTGCCGTGGTGGTGCTGTTGAGCTGAGAATCGTTCTCAATGGTACGCCGGACCCGTTTGGCGCCCTGGTTCCCCTGCTTGCCAAAGGTCCAGCTCACCTGGATGGCCACCTGGGCCATATTGATAGCCGTGTTCATGGTAGTGGTAAAGCCGCTGCCCCGGGTAGTAGAGCCCATGTGCAGCTTGAAATCTTTGGAGATGGGAGCAACGCCATTAATACCTACGCTCAGGCGATCGTTCAGGAAGGTTTTGGTGAGTCCCAGCATGGCCATGGACATACCGGTAGAGGAGCCCTGCAGGGAGACATGGCCTCCCATGGCAATGACATTGGCACTGAGACGAAGATCCCAGGGCAGGGTTTGCTGCACACCGGCCATCACATTGAACTGCCAGCCGCCGTTCTGCTGGGCCAGTTGCTCGCTGCGGAGGTCCACATAGCTTACACCACCATTAAACATAATGCGCGTTTTGCTGCCGGGATTAATCATCACATAGGCATTCAGGCCCGTATTGTTGCTTTTTACGATATTGCCGTAAGTGGTGTTCAGGAGATTGTCACTGTCGTAAAAGCTGAACTGGGAAATGCCGTTTCCCGTGTAATTGTGCCGGAGCGTAGCATTGACCATCACCAGCGGAGAATAGTAATTATAGACCAGGGACAGATTATGGCCGCGTTCAACCTCCAAGTCCGTATTTCCATAGCTGAGTGCGGTAGGATCGGACGTATTTACGTACGGATTCAGGTAAGAAATGCCCGGACGACTGATACGCATGTTGTAACTGAGGCCGATATTCTGAGCCGCAGAGGGACTCCACTGGAAACTGGCCGTAGGGACCACACTGCCGTAATTTACCTTGAAGGGCGCCTGATTCGTAGAAGAATAAGACTGCCAGGTGTGTTCATAGCGGACACCGGCCTTGACACCAAAAGCGCCGTATGTTCCGGAGAGTTCCGCATAAGCGGCGGCAATGCGGTTGTAGAAGTTATAGTCCAGGCTGGTTGCCGGATTCTCCACATACGCATTCCCCTCCCGGAGATAGTCCAACTGGTGGGAGGAATTGTGCCGGCCGATATACTTGACACCGGTGGACAGGCTGTGCAAGGAGCTCAGCGGCGTGGTAAAATCGGCCTGGACGGTGTGGTCCATGGAGTCGGTGCGTCCGTCTGACTTGCGGTCCGTGAGGTCGAAGCCGGGAACAACGGCATCGCCGAAGGTATTCAGGCTGTTGTTAACGGAAGGCGTGGCATTGAACTGGTAGCTCAACGTAAAGCTGCGGCCCGGAGCATCGGCCCAAAGGTGCTGGTAATCCGCACCGGCCGAAATGTTGTTGCGGTCGTTGGTCGTGACAGTAGTGCCGTCGTAGCGGAAGGCGTCCAGTCCGGGGAAGCGGATGGTGGTGCCGGTGGTACCGTCGCTTTTCATGCCAAAATGCATAATGCCGGCGGTGGCGGAAATCAGGTTCAGGGAATCAATCTCATAACTGGCGCTCAGGTTGCCCATCACCATGGGCGTTTTCAGGGTGGACTCCGTGTGGGTCGAGGTGGAAAATCCGCTGTCCTGGACGCGTTCCATATCCATCTGGGTCTTGTTATTGGCACCATACATGGCATTGACGTTCAGGTTCATGGAGAATTTACCCTTTTGCAGGCCGCCATACACGCCGCCGCCACCGCCGCGGGTGGAAGCCATGCCCCGGACCGTGCCATAGAAGCCATCGGCCACGGAAGCGCCGCCGGTTGCCTGACGGTTGGTGGTAATGTTGAGTACGCCGCCTACGCCTTCCGCGTCATACCGAACACCGGGATTGGTGACCACCTCAATGTTCTTGATGGCGCTGGCCGGCATCATCTTAAAGATGGTGGAGGCATTCTGACTCATCATCTGGTTGGGTTTGCCGTCCACGTACACCTGGAAGCTACTGCTGCCGTTCACGGTAATGTTGTCCTGTCCGTCCACAGAAACCATGGGAACTTTCCGGAGCATATCCAGCACGGTGGAAGTCTTGGAATCCACATCGTCCTCTACATTATAGGTCATCTTGTCCACTTCCATCTTCACAAGGGGCCGCATGGCTGTGACGGAACCGGCTTTTAACATCTCGGCGCTGTCCTGGGCCAGGATTTCGCCCAAATCCACTTCAGGCGTGGCGGCAGGTACGGTGAACGTGCGGCGCTGCACTTTCCGTCCCATGTTATCGAAGAGCATTACATACTCTCCCGCCAGCGTAAAACTGTGGGAGAAACGGCCTTGTTCGTCGGTGGTCGTGAAGGCTACGGCCTTCTCCGTATCCGGCAGGCGGTAAAACTGCACGATGGCCGCGGGCTCTCCCGCGCGGGTAAGGGAATCCAGCACCACGCCCTTCACCGTAGTTTTCTGGGCAAAAGCGCTAACGGTCAATAGCGCTGCGGAAAAAAGGACAAGCAACTTTTTCATATTCGGGATCATTTTTGTTTCGCGTAATTCGACAACAAAAATACATCCGGGTTCAATGTCCTGTTCCCGCTTTTCGACCAACGCCCGCTTTTCTTCGACGAACACGCTTCGCGAGCAGCGCTATTGCATCTGACGGAGGCGGACGTCTATTTCCGGGAGGGCGGCAGGGATACCGGAGATATCCGTTTGGCCAAAGTGGTAAGGGATGAGCACTTTGGGCTTCACCATCCGGGCGGCGGCAATACACTGGGGCACGGTCATGGTGTAGGGCTGGTTGCAGGGCAGGAACGCCACGTCAATGTCTTTGATGACCGCCATTTCCGGAATGTCCTCCGTGTCTCCGGCAATGTAGATGCGGAAACCATCCACGCTCAGGATATAACCGTTGTCCCGCCCCTTCGGGTGAAACTGAAGATGGCCTTCGGTGGTGTTGTAGGCGGGAACGGCATCTACATGGATGCCCTCACCGATATCCATTCCCTCTCCATTGGCCAGGACACTTCCCCGCCCCAGCATCTGGGCACAGCGGGCATTGGTGATGACCTGCCCGCTCAGGATAGAAAGAACCTCCGGGTCAAAATGGTCTCCGTGCTCGTGGGT
>ONTQ01000091.1 GCA_900320795.1 uncultured Bacteroidales bacterium | reverse complement strand
AAGCTGGTATGACAATACTTGATCTTGATGTAGATCCAACAAACGCCTATTATGGTAAGCTTTATAGGGTATGGACATCCCGCCCGACAGACGAACGGAGGGAGGCAACACCGTGGAACTGAAAAAGATCGTGACGATCGAGTTCCCGATCTATTAGCACGGAAACACCTTGAACAGGTTCTTCACCCTCCTGCTGCTCGTCCTCGCGCTGACGGGTTATGTCTGCTGGCACCTGTGGCGGATAGCGCCGTCCGGGTGGAAACTGGCGGTGACGGGTATATTCCTCCTCTGGATGGCGAGCATGTTCGCAGGCTTTGCCTTCACAGAACGCGTCCCCGTCAAGATCGCGACCGTGCTCTATGAGGTGGGCAACACCTGGATGATCGCCTTCCTGTATCTGCTGCTGGTATTCATCGTGGCCGATATCGCCTCCCTTTGCCATCTCCTGCCGAAGACACTCCTGAAAGACAGCGCGGCGGGACTGCTCGGAGCCATCGGCATCGTGGCGCTCATCCTGACGCTGGGCGCCATCCACTACCCGCACAAATACCGCGAAGAACTGACCCTCACGACGGACAAGCCGCTGGAAAAACCGCTCACGATCGTCCTGGCCAGCGACCTGCACATCGGTTACCACAACCGAAAGGCGGAACTGCGCCGATGGGTGGACCTGATCAATGCGGAGAAGCCGGACCTGGTCCTCATCGGCGGCGACATCATCGACCGGAGCCTCCGGCCGGTGACCGAAGGCCATTACGAGGAAGAATTCCGACGCATCCTAGCGCCGGTCTGGACCGTCCTCGGCAACCACGAGACCTATGCCGGCCTGCCGCAGGCGGAGCAGTTCTTCCAAACGGCCGGAATCCGGGTCCTGAAGGACTCTGTGGCCCATTTCAAGGGGGTCGACGTAATCGGCCGCAAGGACCGCTCCACGCCGGGCCGGGCCTCCCTGCGCGACCTTTCCGTCGGCCTGAAGGGCTTTACCCTCGTCCTGGACCACCAGCCCAGCCACCTGGAAGAAGCCGAGCAGGCGGGCATCGACTTCCAGTTCAGCGGCCACACCCACCGCGGGCAGGTCTGGCCCGTCTCCTGGGCCACCGACCTGATGTTCGAGAAATCCTGGGGCCCCTACCGCAAAGGCGGCACCCGCTATTACATCTCTTCCGGCCTGGGCCTCTGGGGCGCCAAGATCCGCGTCGGCACCCGGTCGGAATACCTGGTCCTGAAACTGAAAGGAAAGAATGACTAAAATCCCCTACACCGGCACCAACCAGGCCGAATTCAAGGCGATCCTGGGCGACAGAGTCCTGGATCCCTACTTCTGCATGGGCCTCACGATCCTGTCCATCCTGACGGACGACGGTTTCGTGAACGTCCAGGAAGGAGACATCGTCGTCATCGACGATGACGGAAGCATCCGAATCGAATAAACAAACCTATAGCTATGAACAGAATCCTGATCACCCTCGCCGCCCTGGCATTGACCTTCACCGCCTGCGGCCAGAACAACAAGAAAGAAATGAAAACCCTCGTCGCCTATTTCTCCGCCACCGGCACCACCGAGGCCGTGGCCAAGGACCTCGCCGAAGTCACCGGCGGCACCCTCTACGAGATCAAGCCGGAAGTCAAGTACACCGCCGCCGACCTGGACTGGCGCGACAAGGCCTCCCGCAGCTCCGTCGAAATGCAGGACAAGAACTCCCGTCCTGCCATCGTAAAGGACCTCAAGGACGCCGACCGTTATGACGTGGTCTACCTCGGCTTCCCCGTCTGGTGGTACACGGCCCCGACCATCATCAACACCTTCCTCGAGTCCTACGATTTCGAAGGCAAGACGGTCATCTTCTTCGCCACCTCCGGCGGCAGTTCCATCGACAAGGCCAACAAAGACTTCGCCGAAGCCTATCCGGCGATCAACTGGAAAGCCGGCAAGACCCTGAACGGCGCCTCCAAGGCTGACATCAAGGCCTGGGTCGACGGCCTCAAGTAAAACGGTCCATGAAGAAAGCCCTCCCCTTTTTGCTGTTTGCCCTGATCGCCATGAGCTGCACAAATCCCCCAAAGAAAGCGGAGAAAATCCAGGAGAAACCCTGGCAGGAAATCGCCCCGACCGAGATTGAACTGAATCCGGTCCGGATGATCGACGGGGACTGGCTGGAAGTATCGGCCGGGAAGGAAGGAAACATGAACTTGATGACGATTTCCTGGGGCTCCATCGGCGAGCTCTGGAACAAGCCCGTGTTCATCGTCTATGTGTCCACCAGCCGCTACACGCACAAGTTCATGGAAGAGAACGACTACTTCACGGTCACACACTTCCCCGAATCCATGCGGGACAAGCTTTCCTACCTGGGCCGCGTCTCCGGACGGGATGAGGACAAGGTGGCCGGCGCCGGCCTCACCGTCGAATTCACGGAACTGGGCAACCCCATCTACGCGGAAGCTGACCTCGCCATCGAGTGCCGCAAAATCTACGGCCAGCAGTTCGACGCGGACCTGATGCCCGCCGAGCAGCGCCAGTGGTACGAGCGCAACGGCCTCGGCATCCACTACATGTACATCGGCGAAATCGTCCACGTCTGGAAGAAATAGCCCGGTACAGGGTGCAAAAAAGGCTGGCGCGTGATGCGTCAGCCTTTTTTTGTACCCGCAACCGGAGTAATATCGAACCGGTTCCTCGAAGACCTGGAGAGGATATGGGCACTCAGAGATGTTATTCCAGCGATTCAAGACCCCAACCTTTAATGACAGTTTTTGGAGATATAGACAAATGTGCCTATCTTCACAAAGATAAATCGTTTTCCATAGGAGAGACACCATGAAAGTTGCCATATTGGGATTAGGAGTTATTGGCACCACATATGCCTACGCTTTTCAAAAAGCAGGGCATGAGACTTTTCATATTATTCGAGAAGGGAAAAAAGATATTCCTTCTGTAATATCAGTTCAGCTGTTGGATGGACGCTATAACGCCAAAGGTGAAGAGAAACAGGATAAGTATAAAGTTTCCATAGCTGAGAATAACGAGGAATATGACTTTATCATTGTCAGTGTAGCCAGTGGAAAGCTCGACGCAGCTATCAGGACAATAAAAGAGAGAAACATAAAAGGGACTATTGTCCTGTTCTGCAATTTTTGGAATGAGCGTAGTGATATCGAAAGAATAATAGCCGGCTTTGATTATATTACGGCATTCCCGACCGCCGGAGGTCATATGAACGATGATGGTTCATTGAATTGTGTCTTATTCGATCATATCATGCTCGAGAGTCGAGAAAAGGCGAATATTGCCAATTATTCAGATCTGGAATCACTTCTGAATTCATCCGACATAAAGCAAGAGATACCTCATGACATGTTCGAGTGGATTTGGATTCACATGGCGATTAATGCCGGGGTGACTTCAACTGCCGGCAGAAATGGTAAGATTGATAATCCCAATCAGTTGGCCAGAGAATTAATGGCCGATTCAAAAGCTCTTAGTCTAGCAGTAAAGTCCATACGCGAGACCATAAAGACAGTAGAAGCCAGAGGTGTAAATCTTAGACTGTACAAAAATGAGTTACTGCCATATAGAATACCTTCCGGAATAGCAGGAATTGCCATGAAAATGCTTTTCGCTTCCAATGAACTTACTTCTAGAATCATGACACTCCATAGTGATGTCAATGATATTCTCTATGGTTGCAAATGCGTATATGATGAAGGCAAGAAACATGGGCTAGAGTTACCTTTGTTTTATAAAAACATGGAAAGAATCATGGCCAGTTTATAGGACAAGAGCTATGAAAAAGCCTGTCAGATATCTAATCATAACGTTCCTGGTTTTAGCTGTCGCTTGTTTGTCGATGGTGATTTCACCAACTTTTGGAAGGCAAGTTCCTTTCAATGAATGGGCATGGAAGCATCACCCCGTGCAAAAGGTCCGGTATTATATGTCCGATTCGATTCTGGAATGGCTGAATAAGGAGCAGCCTTCCCGCGAAGTCGTTTTGGACAAATTGGGAAAAGAAGAATTCAATGAATTATTCCCTTCATCAAACAGTGATAATCTCATATATTGGCTAATGAGCACAGGGTTCATGCGGGTTTACGCCTTGAGAATTGACTTCAATGCCGACGGCTCGTTCCAAGAAGCGACGATTCTGTGTATAGATTAAATCGACTTCCATCTTGTCTCTGGATAAACTGACAGTCGAAAATGAGGACGAAATGGGTGCGCACAGAGTAAAAAGGTCCAAGTTTACCCGCAACCGGAGTAATATCGACGATACTTATTCCAGTATTTCCATGCCGATGCAATAGGCATGGGTACGGTCTTCGGAACGGCCGTCGTTGCTTCTTTTCCAGGCAGTGCCGACCGGCCATTGATTCCAAGAAGACGAGGGCGTTTCAGGTCGGGTCAGCCAAATGTAGGGAAGAATCGTATCCTGCACACGGACATCGTCCGTTATGATCCATTCAACCACGACGAATGCGCCCTCTTCCGGGAATACAACCGGATTCTTCAAGGGTATTTTGTGGATCTTGTGCATGGACAGACTGAAGCGATCCTTGATTTCATAGATGACACCGCCATCGACCAAAGAAGCGCCCGGGCCGCCGGTGGCAGGGTCGGCTTCCCGGATGTCCACCCGGAGTTTGGCGACATGCGTGACAGCGTCGTCATAGACTTTGTCGCCGATGGAAGTGGTCCCGTTTTTCTTGAGATTGACGGCGAAAAGATTCAACAGGACCTTGGAGATCACAGGAGCGGGTTTTCCATCTGCAGATGGCTTGAAGAACTCGGCGATGGCATAGCCATTCCTCCCACCCTGGAAAGTCTTTCTTTTACTGCCAGCATAGCCGATTGTCCTTTTATGGTATGAATTCGGAAAGACAAATGCCGGGGTCAGCGCCTGGACGAGCGGAACAAGCAAGACCGTACTGTCCCGAAGCGCACGGACCTCGATGGACTGCGGCTCGTAGGAAATATGGTGCGTCTCAAACGCATCGACCCCTTCCGGAACCGTCAAACAACCTTCCTCGTCGGCATATTTCCCGTTTTCACTGTCGAACAAGACATGAACATAAGAAACAGGCGCGCCTGTTTCCTTATCCAGGAAACGGAGTCGAGTTTGAGCCGATGTCGGGAGTGTCCATATCAGGACAGCCGCCAAAGAGCAGAGGATTCTTTCCATATTGAAGAAATGATTCGTTCCCAAACACAACAAAAGATGTGCAAAACCAACGAAATGCCTTGTCCTAAAACAGGCTTGCGGTATATCTTTTGCTTTTATTAAATTGATATTTTGTTACCATGAACGCGCAATCATCCTTACCACGTTTTTTCATCGCCTTTCTGGCAGCACTGCTTCCCATTCAGGCTTTTTCACAGACTTCCCTTCCCTTTTCTTTGGGGAAGGATTACCTCCGCAGTGAGATCACTGCAGTTATCGGAGCACCGGAAAGATTCGGTTACGACGTGAACGGAGATGATGACCTTTTCATCCAGACTTATGGAAAAGGAATCATCCTCAACCAGCATTTCAAGGACTTGGATCTCAAATGGGTATCGGAGGAAGAACGCATCCGCCCGATCGTCGATTTCAGATCGAGCCAGTTCACGGGACGGCGGGCGCCGATCATCGGGATAGCCCTGACTGACCCGACATACCGGATCCTGGAAGACAAGATTCCCGGAGGTCTTTATGTCGGGATGCCGCGCACGGCGTTGAAATCCATAGAAGGCGCCCATACGGATGGATGGCCGGCGATGATGAAATACAACTACCGGATCACCTTCGATGATGACACGATGGTTCTGATGTACTACAATGCATGGGACCGTGTCACGTTCATCGAGTACATTAACAACGACAGCGGCATCTTTTTCTGGCCGAAAGAAGATCCCTATACTCCCGTCGATGAGAAAGACCGACTGGTGACATCGTTCCATGGCCCGGATGACCTTCGGGATGTCCTCGTTCCATCCGACCCGGCCGATGCTTTTTCCAACTATTCGGCCAATGATTTTCAGGACAACCCGGCCGTCCGCTCGGAGTCAAAGAAAGTCTCCCTGCCCACCCTGCTTGACTTCGACAGGCAGCGGCGCAATACCGGCAAGGATGACATCACGCTAGTTGAAACACCTTTCCGCCAAAATGGCTGGCAGGGGCTAAAGGCCGTCCTTCACAACGGCAAGGACGATATCAATTGGGACAGTGCGACGGCCATCCACTGGCACTATCTCCAGGAATCCAACCGTGCCATCCTGAAAGACCGCATCGTCACCCAATTTGCAAGAAAAGGATTTGAGTCCAACCAAGCCAATTACAGCAGCTTTTCCGGCACAAACCCTACGAACATCTTGGTTTATACCGATTTGCAAGGGGAAGTAAATGAAATCCGCATCTACTACGGCGGAAAAATCCTCTTCGGCCGTCTCCTGAAGCGCGGAGAGAAGTTGCAACCCGGGGAGAAAGCGCGGTATGTAACCGTTTTCAAGGACGTTCCTCAACCCAAGTTCCTCGGGATCTTCAAGCGCAAGGATAGGAGGGAAATTATCGGCACCTATTGTGTGGCCGAACAGCACAATTGAGCCCTGAATCCATTGTCCTCAAATAGGTGTACCCGAGGCCGGGAACCGTCCTATTTACAATCGACTGATTTTCAATTACTTGCAAAAGAGCAAGTTTCAAGCTCCGAACTGACAGCTCCAACAAAGAAGAAAAGCAGGCATTTTGGAGGGCGAAAGCCCGACGCAGGGGAGTTTGAGGGGGTCCGCCCCCTCAATGAATAAACAGCACAGGGTGCAAAAAAAGACTGGCGCGCATGCGTCAGTCTTTTTTTTGTACCCCCGCTCGGAAT
>ONTQ01000027.1 GCA_900320795.1 uncultured Bacteroidales bacterium | reverse complement strand
TCATGCTTTCCATTCCGCATGCGGGTCTCCGCATACGAGAGCGAAACCGCCCGCTTGGCACGCGTAAGGGCCACATAGAAGAGCCGGCGCTCTTCTTCCAACTCCTGCGGAGTGACCATCCAGCCGCCAGACGGGAAGAGATTCTCCTCCATACCGGTCACGAAGACATAGGGGAATTCCAGTCCCTTGGCGGTATGAACCGTCATCAGCGCCACCTTGTTGTTGGTTTCATCTTCGGCGACGTCTGCGCTGGACAGCAGGGAGACATTTTCCAAATAATCGGCCAGGGTCACCCGGGGAAGGTCTGCATCCGGAACCAGGGAGGCATCCTGTACGGCCCCGTCCTCCACGAGCGAATTCCGGTAATCCCCCTGCACGTCTTCCACATAGGCTTTCACAGAGTTCAACAGTTCCTCGATGTTGGCGAATCGGCTCTGGCCCTCTACGGAATTGTCAGCCTTGTAGAAAAGGTAGAGCCCGCTCTCGGAGGCCAGCGTACGGGCCACATCGAAGGCGTCCCCCGCCACCGCTTCCTGGGCGGCCTTTTCCATCAGGGTGCAGAAAGACCGGATTTTGCCGATGGCGGCACTCTTCAGGCCGAAACGTTCCAACTCAGGCAGCGCGGCCGCCTTGAAAAGGGATTGCCGGGAGGCCTGCGCCGCTGCGATAAGGGCGTTCATGGAGGTGTCCCCGATGCCCCGGGCCGGCTTGTTCACCACGCGCTTGAACGATTCGTCGTCGTTCAGATTGACCGCCAGTTTGAAATAGGCCATCATGTCCTTCACCTCAGCCCTTTCGAAGAAAGAATTACCCGAATAAATCATATACGGAATGTTGCGGCGGCGAAGCTGCTCTTCCAGGGCACGTGACTGGGAATTGGTACGGTACAGGATGGCAAAGTCCTCGTATTCAGCCTGTTCGGCCCGCATGCGGGTCAGGATAGCCGATGCAATCTGCAGGGCCTCCTCCTGCTCGGTATAGGCGCGGACCAGATGGATCACCTCTCCCTTCTCTCCCATAGAAACGCACTGTTTGGGGATACGGCCCTCGTTGTGGGCGATGAGGGAATTGGCCGCATTCACGATGGTCTGCGTACTACGGTAATTGCGTTCCAGGCGGAAGGTCCGGGCCGAAGGGAAATCCTTGCGGAAATTCAGGATATTCTGGATTTGGGCGCCGCGGAAGCCGTAGATGGACTGGGAATCATCGCCTACCACACAGAGATTCTGATGGTTCGCGGCCAGTTTCTTCAGGATGAGGTACTGGGCCATGTTGGTGTCCTGGTACTCGTCCACCAGGATATGGCTGAACCGGGCCGATATGGCCTGCAACGCCTCCGGGCTCTGTTTGAGCAGGATATTAAGGTACAGGAGGATATCGTCGAAATCCATCACGCCCGCCTGACGGCACAGTTGGCAATACAGGGCATAGATGCGGTAGATCTCCGGCTTCTTGTGTTTCGCGTCCTCGTCCCGGTAGCCGCCGGCTCCGTTCATGTAGGGCGTGGGGGTCACCAGGTCGTTCTTAGCCTTGGAAATACGGGAAAGCACCTCTTTGGGCTTGTACAGTTTGTCGTCCAGATTCAGCCGTTTGACACAGGTCTTGACGGCACTCACCGAATCGGCCGTATCATATATGGTGAACGTCTGGGGAAAGCCGATGACGCCGGCGTACTCCCGCAGGAAACGGATGAAGACGGAATGGAAGGTGCCCATCCAGAGCCGGCGTGCCTTGCGCTCTCCCACCATGAGGGCGATACGCTCTTTCATCTCTCCGGCCGCTTTCTTCGTAAACGTCAGCGCCAAAATACATTCCGGGGCGATTCCCTTTTCAATCAGATAGGCGATCCTGGAAGTTAAAACACGGGTCTTCCCCGACCCCGCTCCCGCCACGATGAGCACGGGACCTTCCGTGCAGATGACGGCCTTCTTCTGCTCATCGTTCAAATCCTTCAAAATCTCACTCATATTGACCCATATTTATAACGCGAAATTAGTAAAAAATTCGTAACTTCGCGAAGTATTTTCGCAAATACACAAAACTGTATCAATAATGTCTAACAATCTCGCTTTGAAAAAGGGCCTCGACATTCCCATCAAGGGTGCCGCCGCCCCGGAAGTCATCAAAACCGTGAGTCCTGACGTTGTTGCCGTTAAGCCTACCGACTTCAAAGGCCTGGTTCCCAGGCTGCTGGTGAAGGAGGGTGACGCGGTGAAGGCAGGCTCTCCCTTGATGGCCGACAAACAGCGTCCCGAGATCCTGTTCACCTCCCCCGTCAGCGGCACAGTGCAGCAGATCGTTCGGGGCGAAAAGAGAAAATTGCTTGCAGTTCTCGTAAAGGCCGATGCCAAACAGGACTATGTGGACTTCGGGGCCAAATCCCCGGCTTCGGCAGCTGAAACCAAAGACCTGCTCCTCAAGAGCGGCCTCTGGGGTTCGCTGGTCCAGCGTCCTTACGGCGTCATGGCCCATCCTGATGAAACGCCCAAGGCAATTTTCGTTTCCTCTTTCAGCACGGCACCGCTTGCGGCAGACAGTGCCTTCGTACTGGGTGATGCCCTCAAGGACATCCAGGCCGGTATCGATGCGCTCGCCAAGATTGCCCCCGTGCATATCGGCGTGGCCAAGGATTCTCCGTTCGCCGGCGTGTCCAATGCCTCCGTTTACACCGTTTCCGGTCCCCATCCAGCCGGCAACGTAGGCGTTCAGATCAGCCACATCGCCCCCATCCGGAAGGGCGAAATCGTCTGGACGGTCTCTCTGCTGCACCTGGCCGCCATCGGCCATGTGGTCAACACTGGCAAACTGGACCTCACCCGCAAGGTGGCCGTCACCGGCCCTGCCGCTCCCAAGACCGGCTATGTGGTGGCCCTGCCCGGCACGCCCGTGAAATCTTTCACCGAGGTGGGTGAAGGCATCCGCGTCATCGGCGGAGATGTCCTCACCGGCGAAATCTTAGGCGCAGAAGGCTGTCTCGGCTTCTTCGACAACCAGATTACCCTTCTCCGCGAAGGCTTCGAAAGAGAGTGGTTCGGCTGGGCCAAGCCCATCCGTCCCAAGGTGCACAGCACGTCCTGGAGCTACTTCTCCTGGCTCACCCCCGGAAAGAAGTACGACATGGACACCAACCTGCACGGCGGTCCCCGCGCCTTCGTGGAAACCAAATGCTTCGAGGATGTCACCCCCATCGACATCTTCCCCATCTACCTCATCAAGGCCTGCCTGGCCGGCGACATTGAGAAAATGGAGAAATTCGGCATTTACGAGGTTCTCCCCGAAGACCTCGCCCTCTGTGACTATGTAGACCCTTCCAAGAACGAAATCCAGGCCATCATCGGCCAGGGTATCGACCTCATGATCAAAGAAATGGCATAAGACTATGGCAGAAGAGAAAAAACCCTGGTGGTATTCCACCTATGACGCTTTCGACACCTTCCTGCGTGTTCCCGGAACGGTAACCCGCAAGGGCGCCCATGTGCGTGACGGTATCGACCTCAAGCGCGTGATGATCATGGTTGTGATCGCACTGGTTCCCGCTGCCCTCTTTGGCATGTACAACGTGGGTCTCCAGACCGCAACCCTTTACGGCCTCGAATGGGGTTTCTGGCGGATGTTCTTCTATGGACTCCTCCGCATGCTCCCGCTGTTCGTGGTTTCCTATGTAGTGGGCCTTGCCATCGAATTCGCAAGTTCCCAGATCCGTGGTGAAGAAGTGAATGAGGGTTACCTTGTCACCGGCTTCCTGATTCCCCTGATTGTTCCCGTGGACGTTCCCCTGTGGATGCTCGCCCTCGCCGTCGCTTTCTCCGTCATCTTCGTGAAGGAGGTCTTCGGCGGTACCGGCATGAACATCTGGAATCCGGCCCTGGTGGCCCGTGCCTTCCTGTTCTTCTCCTATCCTTCCAGCATGTCCGGCTCCAGTGTATGGGTGTCCAAGACATGGGCCGGCCTCGGTGACGTGGACGCCATCAGCGCCGCTACGCCCCTGGCCATCGCCCATGACGGCGCCTTCGACGCAGCTACCGGTGCGGTAGGTCCCTATTCCTTCATGGACATGTTTTATGGCTTCATTCCCGGCAGTACCGGTGAAACCAGCGTAATCGCCATCCTTATCGGCGCCTTCCTCTTGGTTTGGTCCGGCGTCGCCTCCTGGAAAATCATGGTCTCCTCCGTCGCCGGCGGCCTCCTCGTAGGCTGGCTGGGTCAGATCGCAGGTGCCACCGCCGTTCCCTGCTATTATCAGCTGGTGATGGGCGGCTTCCTCTTCGGCTCCGTCTTCATGGCCACCGACCCTGTCACCGCCGCCCAGACCGAGACCGGCAAGTGGATTTACGGCTTCCTCGTAGGTGCCCTTGCCGTAGTCGTGCGCCTGTGGAACCCCGGTTACATGGAAGGCATGATGCTCGCAATCCTGTTCATGAACACCATGGCTCCGCTCATCGACCACTGCGTTGTGTCCGTACACACCAGCCGCAGGGCCAAGAAAGCCTTAACCGCTTAAAGGAATTGCGCTATGAATACAAATAATAATGTATATACAGTCATCTACACCACCATCATCGTGGTGGTCGTAGCAGCGCTCCTGGCTTTCGTTTCCCAGAGCCTCAAGGCCAAGCAGGATGCCAACGAAAAGGCCGAGACCATCTCCCAGATGCTCACCGCCGCCCAGTATGGTTCCAAGGCCGACATGGACAAGCTCAGTAACACCGCCAAGTTGGAAAAGTATGCCCAGGAAGTCTCCGAGGCCTTCACCATCAACCTGAACGGCGAGAAGGTGAATGAACTTCCCTTGGACAAGGTGTACAGCCCCAGTGAACTCAAACGTCAGAACTACAACATCAAAGGCGGAGCCAATAAGACTGCCGATCCCGAACTCCCCGTCTTCGTTTTCAAGAACGGAACAACGGTGGTTCCCATCTACGGCGCTGGTCTTTGGGGCCCCATCTGGGGCTACATCGCCTTCGAGAACGGCATGCCCGTAATCAAGGGGGCCTATTTCGACCATGAGTCCGAGACCGCCGGCCTGGGTGCCAAGATCAAGGACGACGCTTCCTTCCAGGCAGCGTTCATCGGCGAAAAGGCCGATTTCTCCAACGCCAATGTCTTTGACATCGTGAAGGGCGGCGCCCCCAAGGATGCCGAAGGCAAGTCCGTCATCGACAACCAGATCGATGCCATTACCGGCGCCACCATGACCTCCCAGGGCCTGGACGCCGCCATCGACACCTGGCTCTCCGCCTATTCCAAATACTTCGAGGGCACGCAGAAATCCTGCTGCGAAGGCGGGAAGGAACATGAATGCAACAAATGTGAGGAGGAATAAACCATGGATGCAAAACTGAAAGAAACCATTCTGAACCCCATTTTCAAGGGGAATCCCATTACCGTCCTGGTGCTGGGCATTTGCTCCTCCCTGGCGGTTACCGTTACCCTGAAGGGTGCCCTGGTGATGACCCTCTCCGTCATTGTTGTCACGGGCATTTCCAGCCTCATCCTTTCCCTGCTGCGTAACACCATTCCCGGCCGCGTGCGTATTATCGTCCAGCTGGTCGTGGTAGCCATGATGGTGATTCTCGTGGACCAGATCCTCAAATCCTTCGAAGCCACGTACGCCATCGACAAGCAGCTGTCCGTCTATATCGGCCTCATCATTACCAACTGTATCGTGATGGGCCGCATCGAAGCGTTCGCCCTGGGCAACAAGCCCTGGCCCTCCTTCCTCGACGGTCTCGCCAACGGCGCCGGCTACGGCATGATCCTCCTGATCGTCGCCTTCTTCCGCGAACTTCTCGGGAGCGGAACCCTGTTCGGCATCGATATCCTGAACCGCTTCGGCTATGTACCTAATAACCTGGTGATTCTGCCTCCGTTCGCCCTCATCCTCCTGGGATGCATCGTATGGGTGCAGCGCAGTATCCAGAAAGACCTCCAGGAAAAATAATCGCGCCCTATGGAATATCTTAGCTTATTCGTCAAGTCCATCTTCGTGGACAACATGATCTTCGCTTACTTCCTGGGAATGTGCTCGTTCCTGGCGGTATCGAAGAATGTCAAAACGGCAGCTGGCCTGGGTGTCGCGGTTATCGCCGTGCTCCTGATCACGCTTCCCGTGAACTATCTTCTCAACACCTATGTACTGGCTCCCGATGCCCTCATCGAAGGGGTGGACCTGAGTTTCCTCAGCTTCATCGTCTTCATCGCCGTCATCGCCGCTATCGTACAGATTGTGGAAATGCTGGTGGAGAAGTTCTCTCCCGAACTCTATTCCGCACTGGGTATCTTCCTGCCCCTGATTGCCGTGAACTGCGCCATCCTGGGCGGTTCCCTGTTCATGCAGCAGAAAGACTTCCTCAATATCGGTGAGGCCACCGTTTACGCACTGGGTTCCGGTATCGGCTGGTTCCTGGCCATCGTATCCCTGGCCGCCATCCGCGAGAAGATGAGTTACTCCAATGTCCCGGCCGCTCTCAAGGGCCTGGGAATCACCTTCATCACCGTGGGTCTGATGGGTATCGCCTTCATGACCTTCATGGGCATTTCACTGTAGGAGGAACGCATTATGGGTAATACAATTCTCTTCTCTATCATCGTCATCACAGTGGTGACCCTGATTCTGGTTGCACTCCTCCTCATCATCAAGGCCGCCGTTACTCCTTCCGGCACCGTCAAGATCAACATCAACAACGGGACCAAGGAACTTGAAGTCACTCCCGGCGGTGACGTGATGCACACCCTGGCCGATCACGGCATCTTCCTCCCCTCTGCCTGCGGCGGCAAGGCCAACTGCGGCCAGTGCAAACTGCAGGTCCTGGAAGGCGGCGGCACCATCCTCCCTACCGAGACGGGATTCTTCTCCCGCAAGCAGATTAAGGAAGGCTGGCGCCTGGGATGCCAGGTAAAGGTCAAGGACAACATCCAGATCGCCGTTCCGGAAAGCGCCCTCAGCGTGAAGAAACTCGAATGCGAGGTCATCTCCAACGAAAACGTAGCCACCTTCATCAAGGAATTCACCGTACGCCTGCCTGAAGGCGAGCACATCGACTTCAAGTCCGGCGAATACATCCAGATTGACATTCCCGAATATGAGGCCGACTTCGCAGACATGGGCGTGGCCGATATCTACAAGGGCGACTGGGAAAAATACGGTATCACTTCCCTGAAGTTCAAGAACACCGTACCCACCATCCGCGCTTACTCGATGGCCTCGTATCCCGCCGAGAAAGACCTCATCAAGTTGAACGTGCGTATCGCAACCCCTCCGTTCGACCGTACGCAGCCCAAGGGCGTGTTCAAGTTTGTCCCCGGTGTTCCTCCGGGAATCGCCTCCACCTATGTCTTCTCCCGCAAGCCGGGTGACAAGGTGATGATCTCCGGTCCTTATGGCGAGTTCCTTCTCCCGAAGGACGACCCGGACAGCCAGGAATACGTATTTGTGGGCGGTGGCGCCGGTATGGCTCCGCTCCGCAGCCACATCATGCACCTGTTCAAGACCCTCAAGACCAAGAAGGAAGTGCATTTCTTCTATGGCGCCCGCGCCCTGGTGGAAGCCTTCTACCTGGAAGACTTTGCAGAAATCGAGAAAGAGTTCCCGAACTTCCACTTCCACCTGGCCCTGGACCGTCCGGATCCGGCAGCCGATGCAGCAGGCGTGAAGTACACCGCCGGTTTCGTACACAATGTAATGAACGAAACCTACCTGAAGAACCACGAAGCTCCCGAAGACATCAAGTACTTCATGTGCGGTCCGCCCATGATGACCAAGTGCGTATGCGACCTCCTGGACAGCCTTGGCGTTGCCCCTGAGAGCATCCTCTTCGACAACTTCGGCGGTTAATCCACCGTACATCTGCTCAAAAACCGGTTCCGGAATTCCAGAACCGGTTTTTTTGTACCGTCCCGAATCGTAAAAAACAGGTTGCGCTTTTTACGATTCCGGTTAAAAAACAAATACGAAACAGGGAAAAACACCTGAAACAACACTTTCTTTTTTACGATTCTTGGATTTCAGGCCTTTCTGTGAGTAGTTTTGCTTCCGAAAACAATCGCACTTTTTCACATGTCACGAAGCACAAAAACAGGCCGGAGTTCTCAGTTACCACTTCACTACTTCTTCTCGGGGCGTTTCGCTCGCTGCGCGTCTGCGGCAACCATCTCTGCCATCCTGCAGGGGCCGGCCTTTTTGGCTTCGTGTACGCGGGAAAGCGCCTCGCCGCAGGCGCAGATCACGCTTGAATGGACAACGAAAGGTCCGGTGCCGGAAGCTATCGACCTGTTCTTCTTCGATATGCCTCCGGGCGCGCAGTTGCTGGACTCCTATCAGCAGCTTCTGCTGCCGCAGGACAAGGCCTTCGGCGTTTCCGCCTCCGGTCCCAAACATCTGGTGGCGCTATCCGGAAAGGCTGGCGAGAAAAACCGGTGGACCCGGATCCGCACTTTCGGCAACCTCTGCAAACATACCTTTTCCCTGGACAGGGAAAGCAGCAGCGCTCCCCTCCTCTATGGAGAGATTCTGCTGCCGGAAGGCAGCTCCCGACAGGTGGAACTGCCACTCCACCCAATGCTCACGGCTATCCGGCTCCGCTCCGTCTCCTGTGATTTCAGCGGCCGCCCCTACGCCCAAACCCGGTTCGTTAACACACAAACTTTTTTATCCTATGCAGGCTCTGAGTGCCGGCCACTGGGAGAAGGAGGCGGAGAGCCGGTTTCCTGGATGAACCCGGGGTGTCTGGACACCCTGGCTGTTCAGGTGCTGTCGGAGCCGGACATGCTGTGGCAAAAGGGCATCGGCGAAATAGGGAGAACACGCCTTTATCCCAATCAGACCTTCTACTGCTATCCCGGTGCCCCGACACACCTGGTCCTGGAAGGGCACATCGGCGACAAAACCTGCTTCTATCCCATTCCCCTGCCTCCTCTCGTTCCGGACACCCGGCTCGAGCTGGACATCACCCTCCGGAGAATGGGTTCCACGGCACCGGACATCCCTACGGAAAGCGGAGCCGTTATTCTGGAACTGCGTTGTCTTCCCTGGGAGGAAGCCGGCGCCCAAACTGAAATCTTTGGATGAAACGACTCATTATCATATTACTCTTCGTCGTGGCCGCCTGCACGCGCACACCGGTACCAACACTCTGCCCCACAACCATCGTCCTAACTACAGGAACGCCGGCAACCCGAGCAGGCGACCCGGACGAAGAGCGCATCTCCGACTTTAACCTTCTCATCTTCAATACGCTGGGAGAACTGGAAGAGAAGGTCTTTCTGTCCGGACGGCAGATGGAGTATCTGGATGGTGCCGCATGTCACCGGACAAGGCTCCTGAAAGGGGTTCCCTACACCTTCTTCGCAGCCGCCAACCTGGGCTACGAACTCCCTTGCCGGACGTTGGAAGAAACTAAGGTCGTCCGCTACCACATGGCCTATCCGGACGAGTTCACGCCCGGAATGCCCATGGCGGCTTTTCTGGAGCATCGGGAAGTTGGGGAGAAGATGGAAATTCCGCTGGAAAGACTGATGGCGAAAGTGGTTCTGTCAGTAGACCGGCGGGCGCTGGATGAGGACGTGCAACTGGTTGTAAGACAAGTGAAAGTAGGGTGTTGCCCGTCCTCTGTCCAGTTGTGCGGTGAGAGCAAAGCCACGCATTTCTTCACCAACGGCTATCTGAAAGACTGGTCTCAGGTAAGGGCCCTGAACGAAGGGGGAACTCTGGGCGTCTATCTGCTGGAAAACATCCAGGGAGAGCGGCCGGAGCCGTCCCGGACAACCTGCTCTTTCATTGAGATCAAGATGGAATACCGCTCAGACTCCTTTCAGACAAGAACCGGAGAATATCTGATTTACCGCTTCTTCCTGCAGGAGAGCCCCGGCAATTACAGCATACGGAGAAACGTCCTCTACCGCATCACGGTAAAGCCGGAAGGAGATGGATTGGGAGAAAACGGCTGGCGTGTGGACCAGCGTGCCCTGGAGCTAACAGGTTACTGAGACAGG
This sequence comes from uncultured Bacteroidales bacterium, assembly GCA_900320795.1. Classification (GTDB taxonomy): domain Bacteria; phylum Bacteroidota; class Bacteroidia; order Bacteroidales; family UBA932; genus Cryptobacteroides. Next base: position 13,874 of record ONTQ01000027.1, on the reverse strand, counting down.
AGGTTCCGCAGGCAGACCTTCAGGGAGTCTGTCCAATAAGGAATCTGCAGGCCAAGATGTTCCTTGATCTTGCTCTTGTCCAGCACGGAGTAAGCAGGCCGATGTACCTTGGACGGGAATTCGTCACTGTGACAGGGCTGTATTTCACATCCCGTATGACCGGCAAATTCGGCGATGGCCTTGGCGAAGTCGTACCACGAACACACGCCTTCGTTGCTGAAGTGATAGACTTCACTGCGCGCAGGGAAGCGGGCCAGGAGCATGCCGATGGCAGCAGCAAGGTCTCCGGCATACGTCGGAGTCCCCACCTGGTCGAAAACCACCTTCAGGGAGGGCCTCTCCGCCGTAAGACGAAGCATCGTCTTCACGAAATTCTTACCGTATTCGCTATACAGCCAACCGGTCCGGATAATGACATAGCGTACCCCGGAAGAAAGCACCGACTGTTCCCCATGCAGTTTGGTAAGGCCGTACACGCCCGTGGGCGTGCCCTTCTGGTCTTCCCGGCAGGGACGGTTATACGGCTCCGTTCCGAAGACATAGTCCGTGGAGATGTGTACCAGGAGTCCATCCACGGCCTTCATGGCCAGCGCCAGGTTCTCCACCGCCTTGGCATTGAGCGTTTCTGCCAGCTCAAAGTTTTCCTCGGCCGCCTCCACATTCGTGTAGGCTGCACAATTGACGATGCAGTCCACCTTCTCCTGTGCCACCAGGGAGCGGACCGCATCGGAATCCGTGATATCCAGATGACGCGGAGCTTCCGGAGTCACATCAGTATAGACCGTTCCTTCCGGAAGAACGGAGCGGAGGCTCATGCCCAGTTGCCCGCAGGCGCCGGTAACGAGGATTCTCATAGGGCGTAATAGTCTGTTTGATAGTCGAATAAGCCTTCTGCCCGGGACAGGGGCAAATGATGGCGGTCTTTCTCCGACAAGATGATATCGGCCTCCGGGAGGCCCCAGTCGATGCCCAGGGCAGGGTCGTTCCAGGCAATGGCTCCTTCCGCCGAAGGCATGTAGGGGTTGTCGCACTTGTACTGGAAGACCGCCTCCGCGCTGAGGACGGAAAAGCCGTGTGCAAAGCCGCGCGGAACGAAGAATTGCCGGTGGTTCTCCCCCGACAGTTCGCAGGCCACATGCCGGCCGAAGGTAGGCGACCCCACGCGGATATCCACCGCGATGTCCAGCACCCGGCCGCTAACTACACGTACCAGCTTGCTCTGAGCGTACTTTCCTTGCTGGAAATGCAGACCGCGGAGCACGCCGTAGCGGCTTTTGCTTTCGTTGTCCTGCACAAAACGGATGGGACGCACAGCGGCATCGAAATCCCGCTGACTCCAACTTTCCATAAAATATCCCCTTTCATCTCCGATAACCCGGGGCTCGAGGATGAAAACACCGGGGATTTCTGTTTCGATGATATTAATCATAGATGTCCAGCGGACCGTTATTATCAAAATCGTCAGCCATTTTCAGCAGATACTGGCCATATTGGTTTTTGGCCATGGGGGCCGCCACGGCACGGATTCTCTCCGGTGTGGTCCATCCATTCTGCAAGCCGATGCCCTCCAGGCAGGCCACCTTGAGGCCCTGCCGCTTCTCAATGGTCTCGATATAGATAGAGGCCTCGGCCAGGGAATCATGCGTACCCGTATCGAGCCAGGCGAACCCGCGGCCCAGTGTCTGGACCTTGAGTTCTCCGGCTTCCAGGAACGCCTGGTTCACGGAAGTAATCTCCAGCTCTCCCCGGGCCGACGGCCGGATGCTGCGCGCCACGTCCACCACCTTGTTGGGGTAGAAATAGAGGCCCACCACCGCATAGTTGCTCTTGGGCTTCTGGGGCTTCTCCTCGATGGAGAGGCAGTTGCCGTCCTTGTCGAATTCCGCCACACCGTAGCGCTGCGGATCACTCACCCAGTACCCGAAGACGGTGGCCTTTCCCTCCTCATCGGCCGTACGGACGGCCTCCCTGAGGATGGAGCCAAAGCCCGCTCCGTGGAAGATATTGTCACCCAACACCAGGCAGGCGCTGTCGGAGCCGATGAACTCCGCGCCGATGATGAAAGCCTGTGCCAGGCCGTCCGGCGAGGGCTGTTCCGCATAGGAAAAGCATACGCCGAAATCCTCTCCCGTTCCCAGCAGTCGCCGGAAAGCAGGCAGGTCCTGCGGCGTGGAGATGATGAGAATGTCCCGGATGCCGGCTTGCATGAGCACACTCACAGGATAATACACCATAGGCTTGTCGTAAATGGGGAGCAGCTGTTTTGAAACTCCCTTCGTGATGGGATACAGGCGGGTTCCGGAGCCGCCGGCCAGTACAATTCCTTTCATACTGCAAAAATAATGATAATTCTCTTATTTCGCCAAACGAAGCCAGCGTTTCACCCGCCAGAGCCGCAGCGGATGCTCCGGCGCCGAAGAAAGCGCCAGCACGCTGGCCCGTAGTTCGGGGAAATCGGCCAGAAGCGAGCGGTCATACCGGTAGGCCGCCCAGCCGGCTCGCACATAAAGAAGCGGCAGGGATCCGGCAAAGGGAATCCCCTTCTCCCCTTTCCAGAAACGAATCAGGGTAAGGAAGTTACGGGCCGACTCAGCATCCCTTTCCGCCTTCCCCCTGTGGGAAAGCGAAGCGGTATTGTCGCAACGGTAGTGATAGAGCGGTTCATCCACCCGGACCAGTTTCCGGGCTCCGGGCAGAATCTGACAGAGGAGCACCATGTCATCGTGCATGCCGTAACGCGGACAGAGATAACGCACATCGAACAGGGAGCGGCGGAGGAGTTTGTTCCAGAGATAGCCATAGGCCCGGTAGGCCAGCATCTCGCGGGCATAGTCGGCGCCCGAGGCGTACAGGCGCTCCCGGCACACGCGCGCCCCCTTGAAAAAGGCGCAATAAGCCACATCGGCATCGGCCTCCGCAGCAGCCAGGGCCAATCTTTCCACCATGGTGGGTTCCAGGAAATCATCGGCGTCGGCATAGAGGATGTAATCGCCCGAAGCGGCCTCCAGACCTTTCTGCCGCGCCAGCGGAGCCCCGCCGTTTTCTTTCTCAAGGATAAGCACGTTCCTCCCCGGATATGATTCCATAACGCTCCGTAGCACATCCACGCTGCGGTCCGGCGTGCCGTCGTTCACAAAGATGAACTCGGTATTTTCCCAAGTCTGACCCAGGACGGAACGGGCGCACTGCGCAATGTATTCCTCCGCCCCATACACCGGGACGATGACCGACACTTTTACCATAGGAGCCACAGTTTGAGGGCCAGTTGTTCCACAAGAAGGACCCGGTGGAAAGGCATCAGGGGGAGGTGGCGGGCCATTTCCTTCAGGTAAGGACGTTCCCGGAAAAGGTCGCGGTCCAGCGAAAAGCCCACATAGGCCGCGCGTAACACCAAATCATCGAGGACCGGCTCTACCGGAGAGCCCGTCAGCGATTCACGGTAATGCTCATACATATCCAGATAATTCCGGGCCATCTGTCCACGGCGCACCCTTTTGGCCGATCGCGTAGAGGCAGACGGATTGTTGCGCCGGTAATGCACCAGCGGCTGCCGCAGATGGACGATACGGTCGGCACGGAAAATAAGCTGTGTGGAGAAAACCACATCCTCATGCATGGTATACCGGGGAGCGAAAATGCCTTCATAGAGGCTCTTACGGGCCATTTTGCACCAGACATAGCCATAGGCCCCGTCCCGGTACAGGCGGCGCATCCAGCCGGTCTTGTCGGCCGGGGTAAAATCCCGCTCCCGATCCAGTTTGCTCCGGGTGGCGTATTCTTTCCAGAAATCGTAGTAGATGAGGTCCGCCCCCGAGGTGCGGGCCTCGGTACAGAGGCGTTCCAAGGCACCGGTTTCCAGCCAGTCATCGGCATCCAGATGCACGATGTACTCCCCTTCCGCCGCATGGATACCAGCCATCCGGGCCTGCGGCAATCCGGCATTGGCCTGGTTGATGATTTTCACCGAGCGGCCGGGAAAAGCGTCCAGTACCTGGGAAAGCACGTCCATGGAACGGTCCCGCGTGCCGTCATTCACAAAGATAAACTCCACATCGTCAGGCCGTTGTGACATAAGGGAACGCGCACAATCCCCGATATAGGCTTCTACGCCATAAATGGGGACAACAACGGATATGAGCGGTTTTTCCATATTCAGAGCACACTGCCGAATCGGTCCGGTATGCGAACCACAATTCTCAGGCCGAACATGGCCGGTTTGTTCCAGGCATAGGGCGGACGGACCAGCGTCTGGCAGATGCGTGCAAAGCGTGTCCAGCCGTCGAACGGACGGGCTTTTTTCCGGCTCACCGTCCGGATGACGCGGGTGCGCTTCTCCAGATGCCGCTTCCAGCCTTGCTCCCGGCGGGAAGGGTCGGCAAAACGCGCCTCGATGCGGGCCTTGTCAAAATAGCCCAGATGAAACAGATACAAGTCCGGGACAATGTGGAAATCCCGTCCCCGTACGCGGTGGAAGCCGCTTCCCCACTCCAAGGGTTCCGAAAGGACGGACGCCTTGGTATAGCGCGTGCCCAAAAGAGCGTAGTGTCGCTGTGACAGGAACGGGGCGTCTTCCCGGATGTCGGTCTCCTCGCCCAGCCGCTGACCCACATCCAGCCCCAGGGCTGACAGGCAGCCCTTCACGGGTACGCCCTCCAGAAACGCCGCCAACCCTTTCCCAAGGGCCGGATCCGGCACCAGGAACTCGTCGGCATCGGTGCCGATCACCCGGTCATAGCCGGCGGCCAGGAGTTCCGCGGCCTTGGCGCTCATTACTGCTACACGTCCCTTGTCGTTGGACACCACATCCGTACCGATCTTCTCCAGCACCTCGCAACGGGCCCCCTCACAGAAAGAAGGCACCACCTGATCCTTGCCGTCGAAAAAGATATAAAGATTCTCCCGTCCCAATTCACGGCCATAATACTCCACCCACTTGCGAAGGTAGAAATCGTCGTTACGGACCATGGTGAGGACGGCTATTCTCATGCTTTCAGATACTGTGCGGTGAAGGTTTTCCCATTTTTGGCCAAGTCTTCCGGCGTGCCGCTGAATACCACCTCGCCGCCTTTGTCGCCGGCATCGGGGCCCAGGTCGATGACCCAGTCGGCACTGCGGATCACATCCACGTTGTGTTCCACCACGATGACCGTATGTCCCTTGCCGATAAGGACATCGAACGCCCGCAGGAGCTTCTCCACGTCATAGAAATGCAGGCCGGTGGTGGGCTCGTCGAAGATGAAGAGAATCTTTTCGCGGCCGCCTTCGGCCAGCGAAAGGAAATACGCCAGTTTGATGCGCTGGCTCTCACCGCCGGAAAGTGTGCTGGAGGGCTGTCCCAACTTGATATAGCCCAGCCCTACGTCGGCCAGCGGCTGCAGCTTGGCGGCAATGGTCCGGGCCGCCTCCTCCTTCTGCGCGCCGAAGAAGGCCATGGCCTCCTCCACGCTCATGTTCAGGATATCATCGACATTCTTGTCGCGGTATTTCACTTCCAGGATCTCCGGCTTGAAGCGCTTGCCGCCGCAGGATTCGCACACCATGGTGACATCGGCCATGAACTGCATCCCGATCTTCACGAATCCGTCTCCCTGGCACTCGGGGCAGCGCCCGCCGTCCTGGTTGAAGGAGAAGTAGGAAGGCGTAAAGCCGTTGATTTTGGCATACTGCTGCTCGGAGAGGAGTTTGCGGATGTCGTCGTAAACCTTGAGGTAGGTAACGGCATTGGAACGGCTGCTCTTGCCGATGGGATTCTGGTCCACATACTCCACGCGGGTGATGCGGCTGAGGTCTCCGGCAAGTCCCTTGAAGGTGCCCGGAAGGTCCCCCGTCTCATTGATCCGGCGGTTCAGTGCCGGATACAGGATGTCTCCCACCAGCGAGCTCTTTCCACTGCCGGAAACGCCCGTCACGACGGTGAACACGTTCAACGGGAACTGGACGTCAATGTCCTTGAGATTGTTCTGCATGGCCCCCTGCACCGTGATGGAATAGTGCCAGGGGTTCTTCTCCCGCAGATAAGGCTTCCGGATGCCCTTGAGGTACTGGAGTGTGAGGGAACGCTCCGTCTGGGCCGCGCTTTCCTCCCCTACCACGCCCTGGAAGACCACCTCGCCGCCGTTCACGCCGGCCCTGGGGCCCAGGTCGATGAGGCAGTCGGCCGCCCGGATGATCTCGGGGTCATGCTCCACCACCACAACGGTATTGCCGATGTCCCTGAGGCGCCGGAGCACGGCGATGAGCCGCTCCGTATCCCGGGGATGCAGGCCGATGGAAGGCTCGTCCAGAATGTACATGGACCCCACCAACGAACTGCCGAGGGCCGTCACCAGGTTCACCCGCTGGCTCTCTCCGCCGGAGAGGGTGTTCATGGTCCGGCTCAGCGTCAGATAGCCCAAGCCCACATCCTGAATGCACTGGAGCCGGTAGGTAATCTCCTCAACGGCCTTCCCTGCCACACCCGTCTCATACTCCGTGAGGGACAATTCCCGGAACCAGCGGAGAAGTTCCTCCACGGTCATGGACAGGAGATCGTGGATGGTTTTTCCGCCGATTTTCACATACAGGGCCTCTTTCCGGAGCCGGCTGCCGCCGCAGGAATGGCAGGTAGTCCGGCCGGAATAGCGGCTGAGCATGTATTTATACTGGATTTTATAACGATTGGCTTCCACCCACTCGAAGAACTCGTTGATGCCCACGATGGTGCTTTCATCGCCCATGGTAGCGCGGGACTCCCAGAGGGTGCGTTTCTGCGCTTCGGTGAGTTTGCAATAGGGTTCGAAGATGGGAATGCCGTATTTTTCCGAGTTCTTGATGACCAGGTCCCTGAACCAACTCATCTTCTCTCCCCGCCAGCAGGCGATGGCTCCGTCGTAGATGCTCTTGGTCTTGTCGGGCACGACAAGGTCCTCGCTCACGCCCACAATCTTTCCGAGGCCGCCGCATACCGGACACGCGCCCAGCGGGCTGTTGAAGGAGAAAAGATATTCGTCCGGCTGCCGGAAAACAATCCCGTCTTTCTCAAAACGCGAGCAGAAATGCTCCATCTCACAAGCCCCCAATCCTTTCGATGCAAGGTTATAAAGGGCCATATCGCCGTTTCCTTTGTCGAAAGCAGTCTGGATGGAGGCGTGCAGGCGGGTGCGGAGGTCTTCATCCATCGTACCGCCCGTCTTGACACGATCCACCAGGAGCCACAGGTTTCCGGGGTCATTCCCGTCCATCCGGAGCACGTCCTCGATCGGGAGGATACTGCCGTCGGCCTCATTGAAAAGCCGGCCGAAACCCTCTTCCTTGAGGCCCAGCATCAGTTCCACGCGGTCCGTGCGCTCTTTCCAGTGGAGGTCGGCCAGAATATAGACGGCGTGAGGCTTCCCGTCATCGATGGCATCCAGCACGTCCTTCACCGTATGCGCCTTCACTTCTTCTCCGCTGACGGGCGAATAGGTGCGGCCGATCCGGGCAAACAGGATGCGAAGGTAATCATAGATCTCCGTCGTGGTGGCCACGGTGGAACGGGGATTACGGATATTCACCTTCTGCTCAATGGCGATGGCCGGCGGGATCCCTTCGATGACATCCACGTCGGGCTTCACCATGCGGCCCAGGAACTGGCGGGCATAGGAGGAGAGGCTCTCCGCAAAGCGGCGCTGTCCCTCGGCAAAGAGTGTATCGAAGGCAAGGGAACTCTTTCCGCTACCAGATACGCCCGTCACCACCACCAGACGGTTCCGGGGAATCTCCACGGTAATGTCCTTCAGGTTGTTGACCCGTGCTTTTCTGATAATGATATTTCCTTCAGCAGGCATTACTCTTCCTCAATAATTTCCAGGTTTTCCGACGGAATAAAGGACGTAGCCACGGCGATGACGCCTTCGATGCATACCAGCAGGCGACGGTCTTTCCGGATGCGCTTGATATAGCCCTCGGCCCCCTTGAGCGGGCCTTCCTTCACGCGGACTCTGCTTCCCTTTTTGAAGCGGGTGAAATCGTCATCGGCAAAAAACTCCAGACCGCCGGCCCCGGACTCCACCACCAGCTTGAAAATCGCCATTTCCCTGGACGAGACGGTAGCGAAACTCTCCTTGTCGGCACTCCGGTAAATAAAGCCTTTCACGCGGCCAAAGGCATCCTTCTCCTTCAGAAGTGCCTGAATCTCCAGGATATCTTCCTGGCCGGCCTTCACAAAAAGAAGCGAGGACACGAGAGGCTTCCGCTCATAGATCAGCGGCCCGTCTTCAATATAGCGCATTTCTTTCTGCCCGGCCTCCTCGGCCAGCTTTTTCCTGGCGGTAAGATGCGCCTCCCCCTTCAACTGCACTTTCTGCACGGCCAGATAGGTCTCCAGGCCCTTGTCTTCCAGAAGGCCTTCCCAGGTGAAGACCTTGTTAAAAAAAATTTTTAGGGCGTACCAATGCAGCATCATGAGGGCTTATCGGGTAACAAAAGTACGATTTATTTCTTGGATTTCTCCACGCGCGCGAGGAAATAACGCCAAATTGACATATTTTACTGCCATTTTGGCACGGTTTTGCGACATTTTATCAACCTTTTGACAAACCTCAGACATTGGTCCCGGATTTGTCTTACCTTATGCCGAACGCCAGTTAGACAACCGGTCAGAACAAGAAAGAATAAACTAAAAATAGGAGATTAATACTATGGTACCTGCAAGACACAATCAGAACTGGATTCCCGACATCTTCAACGATTTCTTTGACAACACTTGGATGGAACGCCCTAAGGCTACCGCCCCGGCCATCAACGTTTTAGAAACGCCGGATGCCTATCAGCTGGAACTCGCCGCTCCCGGCATGACCAAGGCCGATTTTGACATCCACCTGGACGAAGAAGGAGACCTGGTAATCAACATGGAGAAGAAGAGCAGCGAGAACGAGAAGCAGAAAGGACATTATGTGCGCCGCGAGTTCTCCTACACCAAGTTCCAGCAGACGATGCTTCTTCCGGAAGACACTGACCGCGAAGCCATCGGCGCCAAAGTAGAGAACGGCGTCCTCATCGTGAACCTGCCCAAGATCAAGAAGATTGAGGCCGAAAAAGCCCGCAAACAGATTACGGTGGAGTAATTCCGCCCACGGACCCCATCGGTACCCTGTTTCATGCGCAAGTGGAAGATGTTCAACACATCTTCCTTTTTTATTGTGGTAATGATGCAAAACGGCTTTGCTATCTTTGTATTAGCGTTTAAAAGATAGTTATTATGGCTGTATCATTTTTTCTGAGAACGACGAAGGAGAAGGGTGAAGCACCCTTGTTCGTCCGGCTTCAATCAAAGAAGCAAAACATCAATCAAAAATTCTGCACGCCCTTGACCGTTGACATCGAGGCATGGAACAATTCCAAGAAGGGCGACACTCAAAGGAAGAACTTCCGCAAGGCAAACAAAGATCTGGTCCAGAAGATGCTCAAGAAATACATCAAGGCCGACTCCCTGGAAGTGGTGGAGAAACTCACCGACAAGTACGAGTACTTCCGTTAATCTACCTCATAAAGACACTTTTCTGCATCATTTTTGCGAATTTGGTGCAGAAAATTGTGTTTTGAGGCAGAAAAACGCTATATTTGCATCATCAAACACTCGCGCTATGCACGAATATGACTTCATAAACCGTCCCAAAGACCTCCTCACTCCAGAGGTGGTAACCCTCCTGACCCGCCTCCATGAATGCCGCGGCCGGCAGGATCTTTTCATCGAAGCGGATCCGGACGTTCTCACCGCCCTGCTGGAGGTGGCAAAGATCCAGAGTACTGACGCATCCAACCGTATCGAAGGTATCTATACGACGGACGAACGCCTGAAGGCCATTGTGCAGGAAAAGGTACGGCCCAGAAACCGGAATGAGGAAGAAATCTCCGGCTACCGCGACGTGCTGGCCACAATTCACGAGTCCTACGAATACATAGTGCCCCGTCCAAATAACATCCTGCAACTGCATCGGGACCTCTACTCCTACAGCGGCAGTTCCGTGGGAGGCGCCTATAAGAACTCTGACAACATCATCGCCGAGAAGCATGCCGATGGCACGGAGACCGTGCGTTTCCGTCCTGTCCCGGCTTTCCAGACGGCCGATGCCATGCAGAACCTGTGCACCAGGTATAACGAAGCCATTGAGTCCGGCACCTATGACCCGCTTCTCCTGATGCCTGTCTTCATCTTGGATTTCCTCTGCATCCACCCGTTCAATGATGGCAACGGCCGCATGAGCCGCCTCTTGACGCTGCTTCTGCTGTACCGTGCAGGATTCATCGTCGGGAAGTATATCAGTATCGAGATGCTCATCGCAAAGAGCAAGGATTCCTACTACGAAGCTTTGCAGGAGAGTTCCCAGGACTGGCATGAGAACGGGAACAACTATCTTCCTTTCTTGAAATACATGCTGGGCGTGGTGGTCAAAGCCTACAATGAATTTGAGGACCGGGTGGAATACCTGCGCTACCGCAAGGTCTCCAAACCGGAACGAATCAAGGCCATCATCGAGCGCACTGCGGGAAAAATCACCAAGAAAGAGATTGCCGAGGCCTGCCCGGATATCAGCCTGACCACTATCGAGCGAACGCTGGCAGAACTGATGGCCTCCGGCTTTATAGACAAAATAGGCAGTGGAAGATCCACCGCCTACGTGAAGAAATAACCTTTTCACAGACTCACAACGCCGGATACCTGGAGAAACTGACTCCGGTATCCGGTTTTCGTATCCAGAAGGATGCAGCGGGCGGAGCTGCGTCATAAGTCATAAGTCTTTGGTTAAGAGGGCGTTAGGAGGTCATCCTGCCTCCGGCGCAATATAGAAACAATATGTGGCAATCACAACACTGTCCACATAAAATATTCGATACGGCTAAATAAAACAATCGAAAAATTATAAGAAATAATTGCGCATTTAATTTTTTTAGCTATATTTGCAGAAAAATGCTACGCTTATGAAACGCCTGACCAAGAAAGAAGAAATCATCATGAACCACTTCTGGGAGAAGGGGCCGCTGTTTGTGAGGGAGTTACGCGAACTATACCCGGAACCCAGACCGCATTTCAGCACGCTGAGCACGCAGGTGCGAACGCTCCAGGAGGAAGGATTCATCGACCATAAATCTTATGGCCCGACCTATCAGTACTTTGCCAAGGTGACCAAGGAGGAGTACAAGCAGCGCTCGCTGGTGGGCCTCATCGACAAGTACTTCGACAATTCCTACATCAATGCCGTTTCCGCACTGGTGAAGGAAGAAAAGATAACCGTAGAAGAGCTCAAGGAGCTGATAGACATGGTTGAAAAAGGGCAGGAAAAATGATGGACTTCCTTATCTATGATGGCAAAGTGGCGATTGCGCTGCTGGTCTTCTACCTGTTCTACCGTTTCCTTCTGAAGAAAGAGACTTTCCACAGGTTCAACCGGATTATTCTGGTGGGAACTGCTGTACTCAGTTTCCTGCTGCCGCTCTGTGTTATCACTATTCATAAGCCGATGGAAATGACGCTTGACGGGAATGATATGCCAATGGTAATGGGTGAAGATGCATTTCCGGCAACCATGCCGATGGAAGCAGCAACAATTGGCGCAGGAACACCTTGGTGGCAGATAGCGCTCATTGCTCTTTTCTGGGCCGGTGTGGCATTCGTGCTTGTGCGCGTACTTGTGTCTATTCTGTCCATTGTAAAAATTATCCGCCAGGGGGAGCAGGTGCTGGAGGAAGACGGTTGCAAGATTATCGTGACCGACCGCGACACAGACCCGTTCAGTTGGATGCGGTACATTGTCCTTTCCCGGAAAGACTGGGAAGGCAATCATGCTCCCATCCTCGCCCACGAGAAAGCGCACATCGGCTATAGGCATTCCGTGGATCTTTTGCTTGTAGACATTATGTCTGCCTTCCAGTGGTTCAATCCTGCCATCTGGATGCTCCGGGCCGATCTTCAGGAATTGCACGAATTTGAGGCCGATGATGCCGTACTCCGGGGCGGCGCAAACCTCAAAGATTATCAGTATCTATTAATAAGAAAAGCTGTCAGCAAGAGCGGCTACTCAGTTGCCAACAGCTTTAATCACAGTATCCTTAAAAGCCGTATCTCCATGATGTCAAAGGCTAAATCGCCGCTCTCCAGAGGATGGAAGGTGCTCTGGCTACTTCCGCTCGTGTGCCTGGGCATCGGCCTACAGGCAAGGACCGTCTATGTCCCGCAAGACAAAGGTAGTAAAAAAGACGGAAAAGTCAGCATTGTATCCAAGGATGGAGCCGACCCGCTGTTCGTCTTGCGTCAAGCCTGGGGCGCACAGATTGGCGAAGAAGAATATATCACCCGGGAAGAGTTTGAGAAGATTCATCCTAGCCGGATTCAATCCCTGGAGATTTTAAAGGACGTGGCCGCAAAGGAAAAATATGGTGATAAAGCGGCCCACGGTGTAGTTATCATTACCCTCAAAAAGCCTCAGGAACTGGAGGAAATAGTTGTTGTCCGATACGGAGAAAAAAGCGATGAGCCCGTCCCGTTCTATCTGCTGGAGCCAGACACCATGCCCACTTTCCAGGGCGGAGACATGAATGAATTCTCCCGCTGGCTCAATAAACGGATTTCCGTACCCGAAGGATGCAATCATGCCGGGAAGATGAAAGTAGGTTTCGTTGTTGATGAGAACGGTGAGGTAAAAGATGTAAAGATTTTGGAAAGCGTCTGTCCAGAACTGGATGCTAGCATGCTGTTTCTCGTTTCCCTATCACCCAAGTGGGAGCCGGCCACGGCAAGTGGTCATGCTGTGGCCCAGTTCCTTACCATTCCTATTGAATTCCAACTGAGATAACCCTGACCATGAGAACGTTTTTTGTTACAATATCCCTCTTCCTGTGCCTTGGCATCACCTCCAGGGCCCAGGTTGTCATTCTCAACGACAACGTGATGACCGGGCGGCTGAGCGAGATTAAGACCACGGTGTTGGACTCGCTCACGAGTGAGCCCATAGGCTTTGCCTCAGTGTACGTGGTGCCGGCCAAGGATACCACCATCACCAATTTTACGCTCACGGATGCCAAGGGCGAGGCAAAACTGGACGAAGTCCCCTACGGCCGTTATGTCTTCCACGTGGAGATGATGGGCTATAAGCCGTTCATTAAGGATCGCTATTTCCGGGAACGGAGAGTGGATATGGGCACCATACGCCTCCAGGTGGACGAACAATTCCTGCAAGCGGCCACGGTGACCGATGTAGGCAATCCCATCGTTGTGAAAAAGGACACAGTGGAATTCAATGCTTCGTCGTTCCGGGTGGGTGCCAATGCCATGCTGAAGGATCTGCTCCAACGCATGCCGGGAATGGAAATCACGGATGACGGAAAGGTAAAGTTCAACGGCCAGGAGATTGACAAGCTCACCGTGGGGGGCCGAACCTTCTTCTTCAACGACCAGAGCACAGCCCTCAACAATCTGCCAGCGGCAGTGGTGGACAAGATCCGCGTTATAGACCGGGAATCCGAAGAAACCCGCGCTTCCGGCATTCAGGACGGCAACAGGGAGAAAGTGCTGGACGTGGCCCTCAAGAAGGAATATGAAAAGGGTTGGTTCGGCAATGTGGGACTGAAAGGCGGCACCACGCTGGGGAAAAAGAACGACGACAATCCGCTCCGGGACAGCCGCGGGCTGCTGTGGAGCGGCAATGCGCTGGTTTCGGCCTACACCGAAAAGGATCAGGTTACGGTCATTGCCAACGGGCAGAACATCAACGATTCGAATGCCGTGATCGTCTGGTTCGAGGATAACGGAGAAAGCACCAACATGAACCAGGGACTCTCTACGGCAGCACAGTTTGGCGTCAATGCCAATACTTCCCGGATCAAGGATGTAGAGACGACAGCAAGCGTAAACTACAAGT
>ONTQ01000066.1 GCA_900320795.1 uncultured Bacteroidales bacterium | reverse complement strand
TCAAGAGCGGCCTGATGGAAGCCTGGGGCCGAGGCATCCCCGACATCTTTGACTTCTGCAAAGAGAGCGGCCTACCCAAACCGGAATTCGAGTTGGCAAACGGGTATGTTTATCTGACGATCCATTTCGCCAAACCTCTGACGCCGAGGCTCAGTGGTGATAGAGAAAATGATAATGTAAATGATAAAGTAAAAATCACTCAATTTACTGATAGACAGAAGGCTATATTATACATTATCAAAGAGAATGATAAAGTAACTGCCAAAGAAATAAAGACTCATTTCAAAGAGTCCATTGCGACAATAAACCGTGATATTACAATCCTGAAAAAAGCAAACGTACTCAGACGTGAGGGGAGTGACAAAGATGGTCGTTGGATTGTGCTCATTTAGCGAGTTATGTATTTGCCGTGAATCTCGTCTAGGCACGAAGTTATGACGCGTTCGACTATACAAGTCCATGAAGCCCTACATCGACATTGCCGAAAAGGCCAAGACCGACGCCATGGACGCTATGGATAAAGCGCTGAATGGATAAAGCATCACATTGACAATCAGCTAAGTATAAGAAAATAGAACATCGGAATGTTCCGCCAAACTTTGAATTTTTGAGCAATTTTGGCGGAACATTCACATCGGCCTCTCACCACCCTGAGGGGCCGATGTTCATATTACCGTTTCAAGGCCTTCCAACTGTTAACGTGGCCCCAGCCCCCAACAGGAACATCCGGTTCGGTGCTCCCGGCACCACTTTGTCCAAAAAACAGTAACAAAAAGAAATAAGCCACTGATTTTCAGCGGCTTATGGTGGTGCTGGGAAGAATCGAACTGAAAATAACAGACGGTAAACAACCGCAAATAAATTCTCGTAACTTCCGAAAACACAACATTTTGCAGAAATATTTGCGAATTAGAAAGTAATACGCTAACTTTGCGTGTAGTAAAAAAGTGGGACGGAAGTGGGACGGACTGGGACGGAAGCCCAGGAGCGTCCCAGATTAACCCCAAAATCGCCCTCTCACGTAGCTACAAGGCCGATTTCCCAACTGGGACGGACAACCCAAAACCCCTGGTATTACTACGTAATACTGAACACTACACCGGAAGCCAAAAAGGAAGCGTATGAAGATCAGATTCTACCTCAAAAAGAACGACATCAACAAGTCGGGAGAGTGCCCCATCAGGGCCGACATAAACATCCGCGGCACCCGCCTGCAGAAGCTCATCGGCTACACCTGCAGCGCCGACAAATGGGATGACGTCAAAGAGCAGGTCAAGCACGGCGCCATCAATAAAGAAGGCAAGGACTACCGCGTCATCAATTCCCGCATCGCGGACATCCGCACCCACTTCACAACGTACGACCTCACCCTGGATGACAAGCCCACTTCGGAGGCTATGCTGAAGGAGTTTCAGAAGGTCATGAACAAAAACGCAGCAAAGATCGCCGCCATCAGCAGCAAAGACAGCGAGGAGGTTATCGAAAAGAAGGTAGCGGCTGCTGAGGAAAAGGAGCCTAAGGTGAAGGTAAAGCCGGCCGTTGACTACATGGACGAATTCATCAACGAAGAGAGCCGCATCAAAGAGTGGAGCATGGAGACACGCAAGATGGTCAAGTCCCTCAAGAACCACCTGAATAAGTTCAAGAAAAACGTGGGCCTGGACTTCTATGACCAGAACGGCATCGACAAATTCATCAATTACCTCCGCTCCACTGCCGGCCTGGAGGAGAGTTCAGCCGAAAAAGTCTACAAGAACCTCGCCTGGTTCCTCCGCTGGGCCATACGTAAGAAATACACGCAGGTGCGCGATATAGAGTCCTACGAGCCCGTCTTCAAGACCGTCAAAAAGCCCGTCATCTTCCTCACGCAGGACGAATTGGACAAAGTCTTCAATCTCGAGATTCCCAAGACCGGCACCAAGCTCAAACTCCACGATATGAACGGCAAGGAGTACGAAAAGAAAGTCATCGAGCACGAAGGCATGTCCATCGCCCGCGACCTCTTCTGCTTCTGCGCATTCACCAGCCTCCGCTACTCCGATGTCGTTGAGGTCAGGCGAACTGACATCCACGATGGCGTCCTAACCATCACCACCCAGAAGACCCACGACCGCCTGCCCATCGTCCTCCACCAAAACGCTCTGGCTATCCTGGAGAAGTACAAAGACAAAGAATTCCCCGGCAACCGCGCCCTCCCGTACATGACCAACCAGCAGATGAACCGCTGCCTCAAAGACCTCTGCGAGATCTGCGAATTCAATACGCCCGTCAAGATCACCCTCTACCGCAACGGAGTACGGCACGATGACGTCTTCCCCAAATGGTCCCAGGTTGGCACCCACACCGGCCGCAAGACCTTCATCTGCTTCGCTCTCTCCAATGGCATCGCTCCTGATGTGGTCATGAAGTTCACCGGCCACTGCGACTACAAGTCCATGCGCCCCTACATCGACATTACTGAATCCGCCAAGAAAGATGCTATCAAGAAGATGGAGGAAGCTTTTAAGAAGAAATAGTCGGAATTATTGTTGAAAACATTTCCGTATTCGTCGGAATAAATGTATATTTGCCTCCGTGATTCGTCCGAATTTATGTTAAAAACAATCTCATATTCGTCAGAATTTTTGTAATATGAAGAGAGAAATATACGAAAAACTACTTGAGTGGAAGTCTCGTAGAGACCATAAGCCCCTCGTCCTTGACGGTGCCCGTCAGGTAGGCAAGACCTACATTCTCAAAGAGTTTGGCAGCAAGGAGTACAAAAACTTCTCCTACGTCAACCTGGACAAAGATGCCGTGGCCAAGTCCATCTTCGAGCCGGACCACGACATACCGCGCATTCTTCGCACTCTATCCGCCCATACCGGCGTAGACATTGTGCCGAAGGACACCCTCATCATCATTGATGAAATTCAGGAAAGCGCCGCCGCCCTCGGCTGTCTCAAATACTTCAAGGAAGACTTCCCGCAGTACGACGTCGCCGTCGCCGGTTCGCTGCTGGGTATCTCCATCCACGAAGACCAGTCTTTCCCGGTCGGCATGGTGGAACTGGTCCGAATGTTCCCGATGTCCCTGCACGAGTTCCTGAACGCCACCGGAAATGAGAAACTCACGCAGCTCCTCCTCAGCTGTGACTGGCCCGCCGTAAACACCCTTAGCCAGAAGTATATTGACCTCCTGCGCCAATACTACTACGTTGGTGGCATGCCCGAGGCCGTAGCCGGCTATATCGAAGGGAAAGGCCTCAATGCCGTTCGCATGATCCAGAAAGATATCCTTGCTGGATACCGCAAGGACTTCTCCAAACACGCACCCAAGAAAGAGGTTCCCCGCATCGAGATGGTCTGGGACTCCCTGCCATCGCATTTGGCCAAGGAAAACAAGAAATTCATCTACGGCGCCGTTCGAAAAGGTGGCAGGGCCAAAGACTTTGAAGTGGCCCTCACCTGGCTCAAGGATGCCGGTCTCATCTACAAAATCCACCGCGTCTCCAAGATCGAGTACCCGCTCAAATTCTACGAAGATTTCGATGTGTTCAAGATCTGCCCGCTGGATGTGGGTCTACTGTGCGCGATGACAGATGTGCCGGCCTCCCAGATGCTGGTGGGCGACAACATCTTCAAGGAGTTCAAAGGTGCTTTCACGGAGTGCTACGTCAACGAGCAGCTCGCACGCATTCAGATCCCCACCTTCTACCATTCGTCCAATGAGTCTGAGTGCGAGATAGATTTCTCTGTCCAGACAGAAAAACGAGTCATTCCTATAGAGGCCAAGGCTGAAGAAAACGTCAAGGGCAAATCGCTCAAGACATACATCGACGAGCATCCAGTTCTCAAAGGCCTCCGCGTCTCGATGAAGAACTACATCGACCAGGACTGGATGGAGAATCTCCCGCTCTACGCAATCGAAGGATATCTTCGTGCAGAGGGTATTCCGGTGCCCGAACAGGGTGAATAACAGTTCGAGTTACCATAGTTCCAACGAAATGGCCCCCCAGACCCCTGGAGGGCCATTGTTGATAACTTTTCCACCACATTCTATTACAGTCTCTTGCATACACGAGGCAAAAATTTTAATTTTGTAACCGGTATTTGACCCCAACAAACACAAAAGCTAATATGAGAATTCCGACGGCCAATTTTGGAAACGAGCCGGTGGGCGCGACGCAGCGACTCACCGCCGTGCCGGACGCCCGCAACGGAGCCACGAGGATTCTCATGGAGGTCAAATAGCCCACAGCTCCCGCCAGGGGGCAGAGCCTGACACCCTCCCGAGACCTCACCGCCTCGGGAGGGCCTTTTTTCACCATTAACCAAAACCAACCAATTGAGTATCAATGAGTAAGCAAAACGGATAGGAGCATAATGTGCCAATGGATACGCTGGGAAGCATAATCGAGGTCATACGGGACTATTTGAACAGATGCGTCAAATGCAGCAAGTGCAGGCAAGGAACCTGCCCCTGGATCTGCAATTTCCTGACACCTGAAGCCTCCGCTATTACCGAAAATGCCGACCAGAAAACCACCCACGAGGCACGCGCGATGTCCCTCTACGAAATGGCCGGATGCCCCTGCGAACAGCAGCTTACTTTCGACGATTTCATCGACCGGATTGACAGTTTCGCCTCCAAGGCTAAGATGCCCGAGAACGGTGCCGAACTCTTCGCCACCCTCCGTACCCTCGAGGAATTTCCCTCCCGTCTCGGCCGCATGACAAAAGGCGCCCGTCTCGCCTTCGCCGACGCCATCTACAGCGCCATAGAACACACCCTCGCCGCCCTGGACTACTACTATCTCCGCCACGGCCACTGCATCAAAGAACTCCTGCAGCAGGTCCATCCCAGCTACGACCGCGAGGAAATGTTCAAGCTCACCGGCAAGATCAAGTCCTTCACCGACAAACTCATCAAGAAAGCCAAGCCCCTGAAGTGGGACGAAGAGGCCATCGACGACCAGCCGGCCACCGACCCAGTAAGGACAGCTACCGCCGACATCCCGACCGAGCTCTCCAGTCCCGAGGCCATGCGTTACTGGCACCGCGCTCAGGACGCCCAGCTCCTGGACAACCACTTCCACTTCATCGGCACCAAAACGGAGCTTACCGTCTTCGTCGCCACCTTCTCCACGGCCCTCTTCAAGGAGATCCGCTGGTCACCCTTCGACCAGTGGCAACCCTACCGTAATTACGCCAAGACCTACTGCGAATACAACAACCGCAAGAACCAGAAACTCACGCCCAAGATCCAGACAATCATGGACGTCTTCCGGGCGTAATCACCCGATTACCTGACATCACGTAATGGGTTACCGTAAGCCTCACGGTAATCCATATTTTATTGATAGTCAAGTCGTTTCCTTTGCAGCCAGATACATCATTAACAAAGGAAACGTTATGAAAACAGACCCTAAATCCTACATCCTCCACCTCACTGTCGAGGAATTCATCGAAGTTCTCAAAGAGAACCTGCCCGCCCTGGAAGTCCAGGCCCAGCCTCAACCTGCAGCAGCAGCCGAGACCAAAGAAGGCCCCACCTTCACCGGCCGGCTCGTCTACGGCATCAAAGGCATCGCCGACCTGTTCGACGTCTGCAACAAGACCGCCAGCGAATGGAAGAAGAGCTGGCTCAAGCCTGCCATCAAACAGGAAGGCCGCAAGATCATGACCGACGTCGAGTACGCCCTCAAACTCTACGGCCAGAAACGTCCCCAGCAGCCCCAGGCATAACCCGATGAAACCCCGCAGCAATGGAAGACAACCCCATCCAAGCTCTGGCAGCTGAAGGCCGGAAGGCTCAGGCCCTGCCCATCAAGATTGGCGCCCTTTCCGTCAAGCGGGCCAATCAGTGGGTTGAGGAATCCCTAACCAGGCCCGACCCGCGTTTCTTCTGCAACGGCCTCATCGTCGAGAACGAGAACATTGTCCTCTTCGCCGTGTCCAACGCCGGCAAATCCATCTTCGCCACCCAGCTGGCCGAAGAAATCGCCGCCGAGGAACCGGTCCTCTACATCGACTGCGAGCTCTCCGACAAACAGTTCCAGCTCCGCTACACCGACACCGAGCTCGGCATCCGCCACGTCTTTCCGGAAAACTTCCTCAGGGCAGAGATCGACCCGGAAGACATCGACGGCTCCGACATGGACAAAGCCATCCTCTCCAGCGTTGAGGAGGCAGCCAAATTCGGCATCCGCAAGATCTTCATCGACAACATCACCTTCATCGCCCGCGACTCCGAGAAAGCCTCCGCCGCCTCCGAATTCATGAAGCGCCTGGTGAAACTCAAGAAGACCCTCGGCCTCACCATCATCGTTCTGGCACACACACCCAAGGTCCACGGCTACCAGGTAATGTCCCAGTACAGCCTTGCCGGCAGCGCCCAGCTCATCAATTTCTTTGACAGCGCTATCGCCATTGGCCTCTCCGCCGAGAACAAGAACTACCGCTACGTCAAGCAGGTCAAATACCGCGCAGGCGAGAAGCACTACGACGCCTCTAACGTCCAGGTCTACGAAATCATCAAGGAAAACGGCCGCACCTTCTTCGACTTCATCAAGCCCAGCACCGAAGCCCAGCAGATTGGTGAGACCATCGGCGACGCCCTGGAAGTTCCGGAAGACGTCAAGCAGATTGCCGACCTCCACGCAAAAGGCAAGACCCTTCGCGCTATCGCAGAGGAACTGAACGTCTCCCTGGGCCTCGTCCAGCGCCGTCTCAAGAAGGCCGAGAAGATGGGCTACAAGCCTGTATCGAATGTATCGGATGTATCGGCCGTATCGGACACCGAAAATGAAGAAGAACCCGATTCACCAGTCCAGCAAGAATTATGGAATACGCCTACAGATTAGCACCTTACAAGGGCAAGGCGTCCCGTTTGACCTGCCCCAACTGTAACCGGCCACACTGCTTCAGTCCCTACGTCGATGATGCCGGCAACGTCCTCGATCCCACCGTTGGCCGCTGCGACCACGAGTCCTCCTGCGCCTATCACAAGACGCCGGCCGACTACTTCAAAGAGCATCCGGAACTCAGGGAGCCTGACTGGCGCTGGCAACGGCCGCCTCAACTGCAATCTACGCCAAAGCAACGCCAGATTGCCCCAGCTCCTGCCAAGCCCGCGAACTACCTTCCGGATGACATCGTCCGCAGGACTCTACGGCTGAATCCGCGCAGCTTCCTCCTGCAGTTCCTCCAGACGCTCTTCGACGAACAGACCATCGTCCGCCTGGTAAGCGAGTACCGCATCGGCGTCACCAAAGACCTCTCCTCCATCTTCTACCAGATAGACGAGAGCGGCCACTGCCGCGCCGGCAAGATTATCCGCTACAATCCTGAGACTGGCCACCGCATCAAGGATGCCTCCGTCCCCGTGGACTGGGTGCATACCCGCCTCAAAAAGAGTGGCCACCTTCCGGAATCCTGGCAGCTCACCCAGTGCCTCTTCGGACAACATCTCCTGCGCACGCGACCGGATGCAACCGTCTGCCTGGTTGAGGCCGAAAAGACCGCTGTCATCTGTGCCGGCTTCCTTCCGGAATTCCTCTGGCTGGCCACCGGCGGCAAAGGCCAGCTGGGAGACCGGCTCGATGCCCTCTACGGCCGACGTGTCATTGCTTACCCCGACATCGACGCCTTCGACACCTGGACCGCCAAACTCAAAGAGAGACCCTGGCTCTCCATCATGGTGTCCGACTATCTCCAGATCACCGCAACCGATGAAGAACGCGCCTCAGGGGCCGATATCGCAGACCGACTCATCGCGTATCGTCTATCCGGCAAGCCGATAAACATACCGATACACCCGATACAGCCGATACAAGCGATACTATCGCAACCCGAAGTCGCCGCTCTCATCGAAGACCTTGACCTTCAAATCACTTCAATCCAACTAATACCTCAACAAAATGAAGATTCTAATTGACAATGGCCACGGAGTAGAGACTCCTGGCAAACGCTCTCCGGACGGACGCTTCCGGGAGTATGCTTACAACCGCCTCATTGCCCGCGCCATCGTGGAGCACCTGCAGTGCAGGGGGTATGACGCCTCTCTGGTCGTTCCGGAGGATGAGGATATCTCCCTGGAAGAACGCTGCAGACGCATCAACCGCATTGCCATACGTCACGGGCACGAACCAAACGACACCTTCGTGGTGAGTATCCACGTAAATGCAGCCGGCAGTGGCGCAATGTGGCACAATGCCACCGGCTGGTGCGCTTTCACCTTCCCGGGCCACACGGAGAGCGACAAATTGGCCACCTGCCTGTACAAAGCCGCCCAGAAGCATCTGCCCGGCCACCGGCTTCGCACGGATTATTCAGACGGTGATCCTGACCTCGAGAAGCCCTTCTACATCCTGAAGCACACGTACTGTGCGGCCGTGCTCACCGAGAACGGTTTCATGGATTGTGAGGTCTCTCTCAAGTTCCTGGAATCAGAGGAAGGGAAGAAGGCAATCGTCGCTCTTCACGTGGAGGGAATCATCGACTTTACTTCCGTTTTCTCTCTCTTACACCTTATTTATGGTTATTTGGGGCAAAATCTTTAACTTTGTAAGTAATAGAACTAACCCAACATTGAGTTGTACTTATGGCCAACCTGTCCAAAATAAAACGAGACCAGATGATTGCCTTCCTGGAGAGCCTCAAGGAGTCCCACTCCGACGATGCCTCCATCCAGGCCTTCAACGAGATAGAGAA
Organism: uncultured Bacteroidales bacterium; assembly: GCA_900320795.1. Lineage (GTDB taxonomy): Bacteria > Bacteroidota > Bacteroidia > Bacteroidales > UBA932 > Cryptobacteroides. Next base: position 884 of record ONTQ01000066.1, on the reverse strand, counting down.
TCATATCCGCGACAAGAAATACGGCCTTGTCTGGGAGGAGCATTCCGAAGAGGTGGATGACCTCTTGAAAGAGAACATTCCGATTCTTACAGCAGATCCGGAACGTCGGCTTTGCAAAGATGCTTCTCTGCCCTGGAATTTCATCATTGAAGGCGACAATCTCCAAGCGCTATATCTTCTCCAGAAAACGCACAAGGGAAAGGTGGATTGCATATATATCGACCCGCCGTATAACACCGGTGCCAGGGATTGGAAGTACAATAATGACTACGTGGATGGGACAGACGTTTACCGCCATAGCAAGTGGCTATCGATGATGAAGAATCGCCTGCTTCTTGCGAAAGATTTGTTGAATCCATCTGACTCCGTGTTAATCTGCACGATTGACGAGAAAGAGTATTTGCGACTGGGATGCCTGCTTGAGGAACTCTTCCCTGAAGCCAGGATTCAGATGATAAGCACGATGATTAATCCCGCTAATGTCGCGCGTGTTGGAGGTTTTGGCAGAAGTGGAGAATACGTATTTTTCGTAATGAATGGTGCCGCCGCACCACATCCAATAGAATTGGACCGAGAATGGGTCTCAAGTAAAGGAAGAACACATACTGGAAATGTCCGCTGGGATTTACTTAAGCGATCCGGGACAAGCGCTGCCCGTAGTGATTCGCCAGGTGGTTTTTATCCAATCTATATAGATATTCAAACTAACGAGATCCGTTTTGTAGGAGATCCTCTCCCTGAAGGTGTATCAGAGGCGGAAGAGCGTCCTGGTTGCTATCCGCTTCTTCCGATTCGAAAAGATGGTAGTGAGGGACGATGGCAGTGGACTCCTGAAACATTTAGGGAGAGACAAGAACAGGGCCGCGTTAAAATCGGAGGCAACT
>ONTQ01000236.1 GCA_900320795.1 uncultured Bacteroidales bacterium | reverse complement strand
CATATGTCATTTGACAGTAGGAGAAGAAAAAGCTGCTTGAAAAAGACATATGGTCAAGGCGAAAAACGGGGGTCCCATATGTCTTTTGGCTCCCCAGCAAATTTCAGTTTGATGAGCAGGAGGGAACGTTCAACAATAAGCAAATCAAGTATAAAAACAAGTGACAACAATGAATGGAAGGTTATTTGATGATTTGATATAATAGAAGTCAGTTTGAGAGAAAGAAGGGAAGACATGGCCGGGACAGGGAAGTTCATTGCCCTTTGCAAAGAACTGGAATCGTCAGTCAAGGCACGCTATGGCGGTACAAGCCATGGCGAGAGTGCCTATGTCTTCCTTTCTAAAAAGGCTGAGTTCAAGCCTTATGCAAAGGAACTGGACCTCATCCGGGAAGTGCGGAACCTCATCCAGCACAAGGACGTCGAAGTGAAGGGCAAAGAAGCCATCTATGTCGATGAGGTCCTGATGGATGCCCTGCGTGAGATCATCCAGTTGGTCAAACACCCGGAAACGGTAGGGAACATCTGCACGAGAGACCTCGAGACAGCTTCTCTGGATACACCGGTCAAGGACGTCATGCGCCGTATGCTCGACACCTCCTATTCCCATATCCCGGTTTTGGACGACCAGGGGAGACTGATCGGCATCTTCAGTGAAAACACGATCTTTACCCGGGTCGCGAAAGAAGGGATGGAAGCCCTGAGCGAACAGGACTGTGTCAGGGACTACGGGGCCTATCTCGACATCCGTGACCACGTTCGCGATTCATTTGAATTCATCGCCGAAACGGTGGAAACCGAAGAAGCCATCGAACGGTTCAAGAAACGGGACAAACAGGGCCGTCGGCTGGCCATGCTGGTCGTCACAAAACATGGAGACCCGGCGGAACCGGTCCTCGGCGTCCTGACGCCCTATGACGTCTTAGAGTAAACCAACCGTTACGAATCGTATCTAGAAAGCGAAAAACCAATGGAATCCAATGTCCGCGGCATTGTGCTGGCACTGTTGGCAGCCATTCTGTATGCCATCAATATTCCAGCGTCGAAAGTCCTTCTCCGGCAGGTCGATCCAACGTTTATGGCGGCGTTCCTGTACCTCGGAGCCGGTGTCGGTGTCGGTATCCTCGCGTTGTTCCTGAAATCGGAACGGGCAGAGGAAAAACGTCTGACCAAAGGGGACCTGCCCTATGTTATCGGGATGATCGTGCTCGATATCGCAGCCCCTATTTTCATGATGTTCGGCCTGAAGTACGGTACGTCTTCGAACGCGTCGCTTCTTGGGAATTTTGAGATCGTCGCGACTACACTGATCGCACTTCTGCTGTTCCGGGAAAAAGTCAGCAAACGACTTTGGGGTGCTATCGCGCTCATCACCGTTTCCAGTGCCATCCTGAGCTTTGAGGGAGTGGGTAGTTTCCGCTTCTCCCTCGGTTCGCTTCTGGTCATCGCAGCCACACTCTGCTGGGGCCTTGAAAACAACTGCACCCGGAGTATTTCCGACAAGAGTACCTACCAGATCGTCATCCTGAAAGGCCTCTTCTCCGGTCTCGGCGCGCTCATCATCGCCTTTCTCCTCCGGGAATCGTTCCCGACGGCCGGATCGATTGCCATCGTTATGGCACTCGGATTCGTTGCCTACGGCCTCAGCATCTTCCTGTATGTCCGGGCACAGAGTGTCCTCGGCGCCGCTAAGACGAGCGCTTACTATGCGGTCAACCCTTTCCTCGGGGCATTCCTGTCATTCGTCTTCCTGCGCGAGCACCTGACGGCGATGTACCTCGTGGCACTCGTCATCATGCTGGCCGGTGCGGTGCTGGTGGTACGTGACACGCTCATCCGAAACCATTCGCACCTGCACGCGCATACGTTCACCCATACCCATGACGGTTCGACCCATAGCCATACGATCGAGCACAGTCATGACCATACTCACGTCCTGACCGAAGGGGCTCATGAGCACCACCACCCGGTCGAGGAACTGGAGCGGGAATTACATGATCATCAACACCGGCAGCCGGACGGATATCCCGGCCTTCTATTCGGACTGGTTTTACAATCGAATCGAGGCGGGCGAAGTCCTGGTCCGGAACCCT
>ONTQ01000032.1 GCA_900320795.1 uncultured Bacteroidales bacterium | reverse complement strand
CAATCTTATGCTGCAGGGAAAGAAGAGTATCGCGTATTCTATCTTTTATGATGCCATTGACATGGTAGGCGAGAAGATGAAAGATTCTGACCAGGCTCCCCTCGATATTTGGAAGAAAGCACTCGAGAACGTGACCCCTCAGATCGAGGTGAAGTCCCGTCGTATCGGTGGTGCCAACTTCCAGGTGCCGACCGAGTTGCGTCCGGAACGGAAAGTCTCCGTGGCCATGAAGAACATGATTCAGTTCGCCCGCAAGCGTTCCGGTCACTCGATGGCAGAAAAACTTTGCGCGGAAATCGTCGCTGCATTCAACAACGAAGGCGGCGCCTTCAAGCGTAAAGAGGATATGCATAGAATGGCTGAGGCCAACAAGGCCTTTGCACACTTCCGTTTCTAAACTGCATGCTAAATGGCAAAGAGAGATCTTAAATACACACGCAACATCGGCATCATGGCCCACATCGATGCCGGTAAGACCACCACATCTGAACGCATTCTGTACTACACCGGCAAGACGCACAAGATCGGTGAGGTTCACGAAGGTGCCGCCACGATGGACTGGATGGTCCAGGAGCAGGAGCGGGGCATTACCATTACTTCTGCTGCCACCACCGCCTTCTGGCACTACAATGGTGATACCTACCAGATTAACTTGATCGACACTCCCGGACACGTGGATTTTACCGTGGAAGTAGAACGCAGCCTGCGTGTACTGGATGGTACGGTGGCTACTTTCTGCGCGGTCGGCCGCGTACAGCCTCAGAGCGAGACTGTCTGGCGCCAGGCAGACAAGTATGGCGTGCCTAAGATCGCGTATGTGAACAAGATGGACCGCGTCGGCGCCGATTTCCTTGCCTGTGTGGAGGAAATCAAGACCAAGCTGGGCGCCACGGCCGTTCCCATCTGCCTCCCGATCGGTGCCGAAGACAAGTTCGAAGGTATCGTGGACCTCATCGACATGAAGGCCATCTATTACGACGGCAATTCCGAGGAACTCGTCAACTACAAGGAAGGCGAGATTCCCGCAGACCTCAAGGGCGAAGCCGCCCGCTGGAGGGATATCCTCCTGGAAGCCTGCGCCGAGTGCGATGAGACCCTGATGGAGAAGTATTTCGAGGATCCCGACTCCCTCACCAAGGATGAAATCATTGCCGCGATCCGCAAGGGCACCATCTCCATGCAGATTGTCCCTGCCTGCTGCGGTTCTGCCTGCTGCGGTTCTTCCTTCAAGAACAAGGGTGTGCAGTTCCTCCTGGATGCCGTGATGCGGTATCTGCCTTCTCCGCTGGACAAGGGAGCCGTGAAAGGAACCCATCCCCATACCGGTGAGGAAATCACCCGCAAGCCCTCCGCCGAGGAGCCGTTCTGCGCGCTGGTATTCAAGATTGCCACGGATCCGTTCGTGGGCCGTCTTGCCTTCCTCCGCGCCTATTCCGGCCGCTTGGACGCAGGTTCCTACGTGTACAATACCCGCACCGGAAAGAAAGAGCGCGTAGCCCGTCTGTACCAGATGCACTCCAACCACCAGAATCCCATCGAATTCGTGGAGGCGGGTGACATCTGCGCCGCTGTCGGTTTCAAAGACCTCCGTACCGGTGACACCGTGTGTCTGGAGGAGAAGCCCATCACTCTGGAAACCATGGAATTCCCGGATCCTGTGATCGGTATCGCCGTAGAGCCCAAGACCCAGAAGGATCTTGACAAGCTGGGCATCGCCCTGGCCAAACTGGCCGAGGAAGATCCCACCTTCACGGTGAAGAGCGACCACGAGACCGGCCAGACGGTCATCAGCGGTATGGGTGAGCTTCACTTGGATATCATCGTGGACCGTCTCCGCCGCGAATTCGGCGTGGACATCAACCAGGGTGCTCCTCAGGTGAACTACAAGGAATCCATCACCGGAAGCCACCAGCTTCGTGAAGTCTTCAAGAAGCAGACCGGCGGCCGCGGTAAGTTCGCAGACATTATCGTCAATATCTCTCCTGCCGATGAAGGCGTACAGGGTCTTCAGTTCATCAATTCGGTCAAGGGTGGCAACATCCCCAAGGAATTCATCCCGTCCATCGAAAAGGGTTTCCAGAGCGCTATGCTCAACGGTGTCCTGGCCGGTTACGAGGTGCCTTCCCTGAAGGTGGAAGTCATCGACGGCAGCTACCATCCGGTCGATTCCGACCAGCTCTCCTTCGAGCTTGCTGCCCGTATGGCCTTCCGCCATGCCTGCCCCAAGTGTCATCCGGTTCTGCTGGAACCCATCATGAGTCTGGAGGTGGTTACCCCCGAAGACTACATGGGTGACATCGTCGGCGATCTCAACCGCCGCCGCGGCCAGATTGTAGCGATGGACTCTACCGCCAATGGAGCACGCATCGTCAAAGCTTTTGTCCCGCTCTCCGAGCAGTTTGGTTACGTGACCGTGCTGCGTACGCTGTCTTCCGGACGCGCCACCAGCACCATGACGTTCGACCATTACGCCGAGGTCCCTGCCAACCTGGCCAAGGAGATCATCGAAAAGAGCGGTTATCGGGTGACTGACGACGAGTAAAATTTAGCAATGTTAAAAAGTAATTGATATGAGCCAGAAAATCAGAATCAAACTGAAATCTTTCGATCACATGCTGGTGGACAAATCTGCCGCCAAGATCGTTGATACAGTGAAGGCAACGGGTGCAAAGGTAGTTGGTCCCATTCCGCTTCCCACCAACAAGAAGATCTTCACTGTGAACCGCTCCACCTTCGTGAACAAGAAGAGCCGCGAGCAGTTCGAGCTGGACTCCTATGTCCGTCTTATCGACATCGACGAGTCCAACGCCAAGACCGTTGACGCCCTCATGAAGCTCGAGCTTCCCTCCGGTGTCGAGGTCGAAATCAAAGTGTGAGGTTAACCCCACATCCCTAAAAAAGCAGTCCTTTCGGGCTGCTTTTTTTAGTGCGATACGAACTCCACTTCCAGGTCTTTGCACACGGTCTGGGCAGTGATGAGGCCGCTTTGCGCGGCCGGGGGCAGGCCCCCGGAATAGGCGGTGCGCTGTCCGGTGAAATAAAGCCCTTTGCGGTATCGGTACGGGGCGTGGTAAAGAGGATGGAAAGGCGGCCAGTCGCTCATGTAACTGCCTTCGACGGTGTCGCAGTAGCGTTCGTACGTGAGAGGCGTTGCCATGTCGGTGACAGCCACCTTGCCCCGGATGTCGGGAATGATTTCCCCGAGGACTTCCAGGAAGCGCTGCATCACCTCTTCTTTCACGGCCTTGTATGTCCCGTTTTCCCGCTGCTCCTTCCAATAGGCATAGGTGGGGCCGTGAAGCAGGCAGGTCAGGACACAGCCACCCTCCGGGGCATAGCCTTCGGCCGATGGATACTTGTTCACCACCAGGGTGGCATACTGCCTTCCGGCGGCCTCCAGTGGCCTCGGGAGCACGATTTGCATGGAACGCGGCCAGGCTTCCAGGGTGTCTTTCAGGCCGATGCCCAGGAACATGCACTGGGTGGTTCTGAGCCCTTTCCGCATCTTGCGTGCCCAGTCATCTTCCAGGCGGGGCCGGAACAGACGGTCGATGGCACTTCGGGCATCCATGGAGATGACGACGGCATCGGCCTTCAGGGTCCCGTCCTCTGTCCGGACGGCCCAGCCCGCACCGTTCCGGAAAACTTCGAGGGCCGGGGTACGGTAGCGAATCTCGCCGCCGAGACGGCAGAAAGTATCGGCCATGTTGCGCGCCATCTGCAGCGAGCCGCCCTTAGGATAGCCGCTGTCACCAATTGCAAAGGTGCTGAGGGTATAAACGAAAGACAGTGCGTTGATGCCGGGATCGACGATGGCTCCCAGAAGTGCCCGGATGCGGGGATTCCTGAAACGGCGGGCATAACTCCGGGCCGATTGCATCATCAGGAAGGGGGAGAGCAGGGCGGCCGGCCCCATGCGGATGTATTCCCATAAGGAGAAAGGCTTGGGATGGCGTGACTTTACGCCGGGAATGTCCGTGATGGGCTGGTGAAAATTGTGGAAGGCGGCCAGGTGGCAGCGGACGGAAAACAGGGCCAGGCGGTCCCGGATGCCTGTGACGGGAAGGCCGTGAAGGTCCCGGTACAGGGGCAGGAAGCCTTCATTATCCACGAGGGTGTAGATGGGATCCTTGAAAAAAACCGGGTTGTTATCCTGAAGGGCGCCGGTCTCTTTCCAAATTTGATGCAGGGGAATATCTTCCTTGGCGCCGATAAGCCAGTGGATGCCGCCCTCAAAGGTGTATCCGTTTCGTTTCCAACTGGTGGAGATACCGCCCGGAGCGGTGGCTTTTTCCAGAATCAGGGTCTGGATTCCAGACCGCTGCAGATAGACGGAAGATGTAAGTCCGGAGATTCCGGCGCCAATTACGATTGCTTTCATGATTGTATGCAAAGATAGTATTTTTGAATAATTGGTGAAAGTTTGTTACCTTTGCAGTCCTGAATTAGTTTTCAGCCGGCCCCATAGCTCAGCGGTTAGAGCAGCGGACTCATAATCCGTGGGTCGCAGGTTCAAATCCTGCTGGGGCCACAAAAAAGGCAGCCGAAGCTGCCTTTTTTTGTGGCCCGTTGTCTTCCCCCCCTCCTGCCCGCCACTGAATTGTGATTGGTAAGTGTTTGATTTGCAGTTGGCTGTGTGTTTTTTTCGTTTCTTTTTTTTGCGACGAGGAATATCAGCAAGTTGCTGATTGCCAGATGGTTATCTGCCATGCCTCGCCTAATCAAAGGCCGAAAAGTTTCCCGAAGGTCCATCGGCTGGACCTTGGCGGAAAGAATCGGCCTGGAAAGTTGCTGGAAGGTCCATCGGCTGGACCTTGACGGAAAGAATCGGCCCGAAAAGTTGCTGGAAGGTCCACTGGCTGGACCTTGGCGGAAGGAATCGGCCGAAAAAGTTTCTCGAAGGTCCACTGGCTGGACCTTGGCGGAAATGTGCAGAGGTGCAGAGGTGCAGAGGAGCAGTGGCGCAAAGGCACGGGGTATAAGGGAGCAGAGGCGCAGAGGCTCGGGGAACTGAGTCACTGAGTCACAGGGGAGCATGAAGAGTGGAGGGATATTGTCCCTTAGGGGCTTTTTTCGTATCTTTGCCTTGCTATGGAAAAACTTAAGATTCGTGCATATCTTGCCGCGATGCTCACAGTGTGCCTGTGGGCCATGTCCTATATCTGGGCTGACCGCCTGCTTCACAGCGGAATCCCCGTCGAATTCTTTGTTCCGGTGAGGACTCTTCTGGCCGGTGCGCTGCTTTGGATCCTGAACAAGGTGACTGGCCAGTCCATGCGCATCCGGAGCCGGAGGGATTTGCTCAAATTCGTTCTCCTGGCCCTGTGCATGCCTTTCGTTTATTTCGTGGCCGAAACTTACGGTCTGCAGTTCACGGAGTCTCCCACCATTACCTCGCTGGTCATCGCTACCAATCCCATCTTTGCGATGATGGCCGGCATGTTCATCTTCAAGGAAAAGTTCGGCCCGCTCAATATTCTGGGCGTTTTCATCACCCTGGCGGGTCTCTGGCTGGTCACCTTCTCCCGTTCTGAGACCGGGCCGATGTTCTGGCTGGGCATCGGCATCCTGTTTGTCGCCGTCATCTCGGAGGTGAGCCAGATTGCCTTCACGAAGTCGCTGTCGGCCGCCTATGCCCCTTCTGTCATCGTGATGTACCAGTTCCTGATGGGCGCCGTTTATTTCGCTCCCCTGCTGTTCACGAAGGGAATCCGTGACTTCGACGCCAGCCTCTATCTGTCCTGGGACGTGCTGTATCCCACCCTTTCCCTGGCGCTGTTCTGCTCGGCCACGGCCTTCACTTCCTGGGCCTATGCCATCAAGGTACTGGGGGTTGCCAGAACCAGTGTCTTTCTGGCCGTAGTGCCGCTGGTGACTGCTGTCCTGGCTTTTCTGGTGGGAGAAGAAACGGCCGTGCCGCTGCAGTGGCTGGGCCTGGCCATCGGCATGGTGGGTATCTATCTGACACAGAAGGAACCTGTCCGCAAGGATTTGTAAAAAAAGCGGATTTATTGTATCTTGCAAACTCAATCATAAAACGAATGGACCATGAAGAATAAGTTTTTGCAAAAGATCAGCGACATCACCAACATCCACAAGCGGGCCGCTTTCTCGGATCTTCCGGATCGTCTTCCGGCCAAGGAGAGTGTGTTTCAGACGCTGGCCAAAGAGCGGTATTCCTGCCGGAAGTTCAAGGATACGCCCCTCACTGAAATTCAGATTAATCACATCCTGGAGGCCGCCAGACTGGCACCTACCGCCGCCAACAAGCAGCCGGTGCATGTGTGGGTGGTCAAGTCCCCGGAAGCCCTGGAAAAGCTGAAGGGCGCGACGGACTATACCTACGGCGCACCGGTGGTGTTCATGGTGGGCGCCAAGCCGGAGGCGGCCTGGGTCCGCAAGTATGACGGAAAGAACGGCGCAGAGATTGACGCCGCCATCGTGGGCACGCACATCATGCTGGAAGCATCGGCCCTGGGCTTGGGGAATGTCTGGGTAGGCTCTTTCGACCCCGCCAAAATCAAGGCCGATTTCCCCGAGACCGAAGGCTATGAGATTGTCTGCCTGTTCCCCGTGGGCGTTGCCGCCGTCGATACCAGCGCCAACCACGACAAACGCAAATCCAAGGAAGAATTCGTATCTGAGCTCTAAGCCATGATCGCCCATATCCTGACAACGCTGCTTGCGCTGGTCCTGCAGCTTTCGCCCAGCGTCATTTGGAAAGCAGCGGTCAACCATACGGAAGGAGACCGCTACCAGCTGGTGGTCAGCGGAGAAATCGCCAAGGACTATTATGTCCACCCCATGTCAGACCCCAACGTGGGAACCCTTCTGGAAGTGAATACCACCGACCAGGTGTTCCTGGCCGGGCAGCCTGTGGAGGAATACACCCCCTCGGATTACAAGGGAGAGGAGGTTGTGACGGGCCGATATGTGCTCCGGCAGGACATTCAGATCAATGGAACCGGGAAGGCCGCCGTGGAGGGAACCGTCACCTGGAGCGCCTGCAGCGGCGATTTCTGTGGCATGCCGGAGGACTATGAATTCTCCGTGCCGGTGGCGTTGCCCGGTGAGGCCGGGCATGACGGTGCAACCAAGGCCGGCAATCTCTGGGGTCTTATCCTGGAGGCCATCCTCTGGGGCTTCCTGATGCTCCTTACGCCCTGCGTTTTCCCCATGGTGCCCATGACCGTCTCCTTCTTCATCAAGCAGGAGAGTGGCGGCCGTTTCAAGGCGCTGATGTACGGGGTTTTCATCATCCTTCTGTACACGGTGCCCATCAGCATCATCATCGGCCTTACGTGGCTTGTAGGCGGTGAGACGGTAACGGCCGATATCTTCAACTGGCTCAGCACCCACTGGCTGCCGAACATTCTCTTTTTCCTCATTTTCATGGCCTTCGCGGCTTCTTTCTTCGGTGCATTCGAGATTGTCCTCCCGTCCAGCTGGACCACCAAGGCCGATTCCGGAAGCAGCAAAGGCGGCCTCCTGGGCGTGTTTTTCCTGGCCCTGACGCTGGTGCTGGTGAGTTTCTCCTGCACCGGCCCTATCGTGGGAACGGTCCTCATCAAGAGCACCCAGGGAGAGTTCTGGACGCCGATGGTGACGATGCTTGCCTTCTCGGTGGCCTTTGCCCTTCCTTTCGCCCTGCTGGCCTTCTTCCCCTCGGTCCTGAAGAAACTGCCCAAGAGCGGCGGCTGGCTCAACAGCGTGAAGGTGGTACTGGGCTTCGTTGAGATCGCCCTCGGCCTCAAATTCCTCTCCACCGCCGACCAGACGTATCACTGGCACCTGCTGGACCGTGAGATTTACCTCGCCATCTGGATTGTCTGCTTTGCCCTTCTGGGCCTGTATCTACTGGGAAAGATCCGTTTCAAGAACGATTCTCCGCTGGAATACCTGTCGGTGGGCCGGCTGGCTCTCGTGATTGCCGATTTCACCTTTGTCCTCTATCTGCTGCCCGGTCTCTGGGGCGCTCCTCTCAAGGCCCTCAGCGGCTACTTGCCGCCCCTGGAGACGCAGGACTTCGTGCTGGGCGCCAGGATGCCCGGTCAAGCCGGGCATGAAGGAGCCTATGTCATGGACGGTAACGACCGGCCATCTCTTCCGCTCTACGGCTCCGAGGTGTCCCTGCCGCACGGCCTCACGGGCTACAGCAAGTTGGAAGACGGCCTCGCCGCCGCGAAGGCCTCCGGCAGGAAAGTCTTCGTGGATATCACCGGCCACGGCTGCGTGAATTGCCGCGAAATGGAAGCCCGCGTATGGAGCGACCCCCGCGTCCTCCAGCGCCTGCAAAACGATTATGTGATTGTGTCCCTCTATGTGGATGACAAGACCAAGCTGCCCGAGGAACAGTGGGTTACCACCGAAAGTGGCAAAGTGCTGAAGGATGTGGGCCGGGTGAATTCCCACCTGGTGCTGAATCGCTTCGGGGTTAACTCCCAGCCCAATTACTTCCTCCTGGACGGAGACGGAAACACGCTGGCGGGTCCCCGCGGCTATAATCTGGATACAGATGCTTTCGTGAAGTTCCTCGATTTATGACAAACGAGCAAGTCATAGCCCTAATTAAACGGGAAGTGAAACCCGCACTGGGCTGTACAGAACCGATTGCCGTCGCTCTGGCTGCTGCCAAGGCGGCGGAAATCATTCGGGAGAATTGTCCCTGCAGCGCCCATTGGCGCCTGAAGGCCGATTTCTCGCTGGACATCGCCGTGAGCGGCAACATCCTCAAGAACGGCATGGGCGTAGGGATTCCGGGTACCGGCATGGTGGGCATTCCCGTCGCAGCCGCCCTGGGGGCCGTTTGCGGAGACTCCTCCAAGGGGCTGGAAGTGCTTGCCGGTCTCACTCCGGAGGCGGTGGAACGGGCCAGACAACTGGTCTCCCAGGGCAAGGTCCGCATCACCGTGGCAGACACGGAGCACCTCCTGTATGTAAAGGCCACCGTCCGGGTGGACGATGAAACCATGGCCAGCGCCGAGGTGGACCCCCATGCCTATGCGGTCATTGAAGACGATCATGACCGCATCGTGGAAACCAGTTTTGCCGACCGCATCCTGATGAGTTCCGAATCGGCCGCGGCCGTCAAGGACCGGGATGAAGCGGAATATGACCTCCGTGTGAAGGATATCTGGGATTTTGCCCTGCAGGCTCCGTTCGGGGACATTTCCTTCATCCTCGGAGACCGGGACCTGAACCTGGCCCTGGCCGAGGAAGGCCTCCGCGGAGATTACGGTCTCCGGGTGGGAAAGGCCATCCGGGAAAACCAGAAGGAGGTTTTTGGGGACGATTTCATGAGTTTCGCCATGGGGATGACAGCGGCGGCCTCGGATGCCCGCATGGCCGGCTGCACCCTGCCCGCTATGTCCAACAGCGGCAGCGGCAACCAGGGCATCACCGTGAGTATGCCGGTCGTCGCCTACGCTCTCAAGTATGGGGTGGACGATGAAAAACTCTCCCGGGCCCTCATCCTGAGCAATCTGGTCGCCATCCATATCAAGCATTATCTGGGAAAGTTGAGCGCCCTCTGCGGCTGCGTGGTGGCTTCTACCGGAAGCGCCTGCGGCATCGTGTACCTGCAGGGCGGCACCTATGGGCAGGTGTGTGCGGCTATCAAGAACATGGCCGGAAACATCACCGGCATGGTATGTGACGGGGCCAAGGTGGGCTGTGCCATGAAAGTGGCCTCCGGCGTTTCCTGTGCCGTCCAGTCGGCCGTCCTGGCCCTGAGGGGAACCTGCATTCCCGCTACGGACGGCATCATTGAGGACGATGTGGAAAAAACCATTCGGAATATCGGAACCATCGGGTCGGCGGGCATGAAAGTCACGGACCGGATGATCCTGGACATTATGCTTTGCAAGTAAGGATACCGAATACTTATGTTATCATCGCGTTCATCCTGGTGGTGTGCGCGGTGGTTACCTGGTTTGTCCCCGGCGGGCAATATGTGACGGCCGATGACGGTTCGCTCACGTACCAGGCCGTGGATTCCGTGCCCCAGACCTGGCAGGTGTTTTCCGCTGTCTATCACGGCTTTGTGAAGCAGGCGGGCATCATTGTCTTCATCTTGGTTGTGGGGGGCGCTTTCTGGCTCCTGAATGCCACGGGGGCGGTGACGGCGGGCATCCGCCGCTTCATCGGCCTGGTGGGGAAGCGGGACCGGCTGGTGCTGGCGGCCTTGACCGTCCTGTTCTCCCTGGCCGGCGCTGTCTTCGGAATGAGCGAGGAAACCATTCCCTTCGTGGGCATTGTCGTGCCTCTTGCGGTCTCCATGGGGTATGACGCCTTCATGGGCATGCTGGTGGTGTACGTGGCGGCCAATGTTGGCTTTTCCGGTGCCTTCCTGAATCCTTTCACGGTAGGAATCGCCCAGGGGATGGCCGGACTGCCGCTCTTCTCCGGTATGGGATACCGGGTCTTCTGCTGGACACTGCTGACGCTGGCCCTGGTGGTCTTTGTGCTGCTGTACGCCCGGCGTACCCGGAAAGCGCATGAGGAGGTCGTTTCCCCGGAAGAAGCGCCGCTGAGCACGCGCCAGGGGTGGATCCTGGCCGTGCTGGGCCTCACGGTGGCGACCCTTATCGCCGGGGTTACCGTGTGGGATTGGTACATGCCTGAAATGACCGGCCTGTTCCTTGTGATGGGAATCGTCTGCGGAATCATCGCAGGGTTTGACGCCAACCGTATTGCCGAGGAACTGCTTTCCGGCGCCAAGGATATCCTGCCGGCCGCCCTGGTGGTGGGATTCGCCTCCGGCATCATCGTCATCCTGCAGGACGGGAAAGTCATCGACAGCCTGCTTCACGGCCTCCAGGAGGGGCTCAGCGATACCGGTGCCGTGGCATCCGTATCGGCCATGTATGGCATCCAGGCACTGATCAATTTCGTGATTCCCAGCGCTACGGCCAAAGCCGCGATTACGATTCCCATCATGGCTCCCTTTGCCGACTTGGTGGGCGTATCCCGCCAGGCAATGGTTCTGGCCTTCCAGTTCGGAGACGGCTTTACCAATATGATTACACCCACTTCGGGCGTTCTCATCGCTGCCCTGGCCATGGCCCGCATCCCTTATACCCGTTGGGTGAAATGGGTATGGAAGGGGGTTCTGGTTCTCCTGGTCATCGGCCTTTTCCTTCTGATACCGACCGTGTTATTCCCCATAGCCGATTTTTAGCCTTATGAAACGTATCCTTCTTTCCAGCCTGTTCATCCTGCTTCTGGCGGGCTGCAAAACCACTCCTGCGGCCGCTCCCGAACCGGCCGATGCCAAAGCCGCCCGCATGGAGTGGTTCTCCCAGGCCAAACTGGGCATTTTCATCCACTGGGGCATCTATTCCCGCGGAGACTGGTCCGAGAGTTGGGCCTTCCACAACGGGACAGTGAGCATGGAAGACTATTTTGCGCAGGAAAAGGACTTTACGGCCGCTTGCTATGATCCGGCCGCCTGGGTTCAGCTCATCCGCGAAAGCGGGGCCCGTTACACGGTGATTACGTCCAAGCACCACGACGGCTTCGCCCTCTGGGACACCGAGGCCGGCGATGTGAGCGCCGTCAAGTCATCGGCCGCCGGAAGGGACGTGCTCACGCCTTTCGTGGAGGAAGTGCGCCGGCAGGGGGGCCTACGCCTGGGCCTGTATTTTTCACTTATCGACTGGCCGCGCGAAGATTATCCCAATGTCTTCCGGGCCGGTCCCGCCCGGTACGACATTCACAAGGAGCCGGAACGCTGGCAGCATTTCCTGGCGTTCAATTCGGCCCAACTCAAGGAACTACAGGATGCCTACAACCCGGACCTCTTCTGGTTCGACGGAGACTGGGAGTTCAAGGCCGAAGAGTGGGACGCCCCCGGCATCGTGGCCGCCCTCCGCGCCCATAATCCCGATGTAATCGTGAATTCCCGCATCGCCGGCTACGGAGACTATGACACCCCCGAGTTGGGCGTTCCCGTCACCCGCCCGGACAGCCGCTGGTGGGAAACCTGCATGACCATCGGCGATTCCTGGGGCTTCCGCAAGCGGGACACCGACTTCAAATCCGTCGATACCATCCTCCGCATGCTCGTGGACTGCATGTCCATGGGCGGCAACCTCCTGCTGGACATCGGCCCCCGGGCCGACGGAACCATCCCCGAAGAGGAAGTCGCCGTCCTGAAGGAACTGGGCCGCTGGACCTCCAGGCATGCCGAGGCGGTCTATCCCACGCGCGCCGGCATCCCGGCCGGCCACGTGCAGGCCTACACAACGCTGAACCACGCCGGAGACATCCTCTATGCCTATCTTCCGTACGCCCCCAACGAGTCCCTGGAAATCAAGGGCTTAAAGTCCGTCATCAAGCGGGTCCGCGTGGTAGGGACCGGCGAGGAACTGTCCTGGAAGCGTTATAATGACATCGACTGGAGCGCTACGCCCGGTGTCTATTATATCAATGTGCCGGCGCAGGTGCTGGATCCCCATATGACGGTGCTGGCCATCGAACTGGACGGCCCCGCCACCTTGTATGAAGGTGCCGGTCAGGTAATCAGTTTCAACGAATAGGATTATCCGTTGTATTTGCTTATCGGGAAAAAGCGGGATACTTTCTTGCAGTAATCCTGGTACAGGGGATACTTGGAGGCGCTGATTTCTTCGCCGAGGGCGCTGCTCCCCATGAACAGCACCACCAGCAGCAGCGCGCCGGCCATGCTCCAGTTCACCAGGCCTATGCCGCCCGCTACCGAGAAGAGGTACAGGCTAATCCAGATACCCTGCTCGGCAAAGTAGTTGGGGTGGCGGCTCATGTTCCATAACCCGGTGGTATTGAATCCTTTGCAGTAAGGTTCCGGCAGGCTTTCCAGTTTTTGCCCGGCCTTGATGAGGGCCCATTTCCGGCTTTGGAAAGCCCACTGCTGCTCATCGGCCACGGTTTCATAGATAATGAATCCCAGGGTGAGGACGGCTGCCAGGATATCGACCCAGCCCAGCGGAGCGTCGGTGCCCATGAGCACCAGCGCCGGGAAGGTGAGCAGGAGCACCAGGGCATTCTGGTAGGTGCTGATAAACAGTAGGTTGAAGAGAATCCATTTCCAGTGCGGCTGGAATTCCTTCTTGCCGCGGACCACGGCCCAGCGGTAGTCTTCTTCCCCTTCCCAGAATTTAAGCTTATAGGCTCCCTTCCGGGCGAAGTTGAAGGTGAGACGGGCACCCCAGAGCGTCACCAGGACAGCCATGATGACCAGCCGTGCCTGGAAGCCGCCATGACAGGCGATGACCCAGATATAGACGATGGGCAGAAGGCTCCACAGTTTGTCCATCTGGGAGTTATTGCCGGTGAGTTCTCCCACCACAAAGCAATACAGTGCGCTGCATCCGCAGATGATTCCCAGCGTTTTGAGGACACCGATCTGAGCGGCATCCAGTGCGGGTCCAACATAGACATACAGCAGTGGACAGACTATGAGGGACAGGCCGATGAGAATGGCCATGGGAATAATGTTCAGTTTCATAGAAATTTACTTAATAATATACAAAGATAGGCAAACAGATTAATTATTACCAGATTTTATCTAAATTTGTAAGAGCTGAACAATCATTGATATGGAAAACAAAGAATTCTCCTACAAAGGCTTTGTGATGAATGGCTTTCTGGCCATCTTTCTGGCGCTGGTGCTGTTTGCAGTTACCATCTATTGTTTTGTCCTTGCCGACAAGTCTGTCGAGTTTGCCATCATCGGCGGCCTCCTCTTTTTGCTTCTTTGCGTATGCATGAACGGTTTTGTCAAACTGGAACCCAATGAGGCCAAGGTGCTGGTTTTCTTCGGAAAGTACAGCGGCACTTTCTCGTGTACCGGCTTCTACTGGATGAATCCCCTCTTGAGCAAAAAGAGCGTGAGCCTGCGGGCCCGCAACCTGAATCCGGAGCCTATCAAGGTCAACGACAAGGCCGGCAACCCGGTCCTCATCGGTATGGTGCTGGTGTGGAAACTGGAAAACACGTACAAGGCCCTCTTCGAGATTGACAGCCAGTCGCTGGCTCCCAGTTCCGCCAACGGCTCCCGCTCGATGGCGGTCCGTTCCCTTTCCAATGCCTTCGAGAACTTTGTACGCGTGCAGAGTGACGCCGCCTTGCGGCAAGTGGCCGGCTGCTATGCCTATGACAATGCCGATTCGGCCGATGAGCTCACCCTCCGCTCCAATGCCGAAGAAATCAACGAGCGCCTGGTCACAACGCTCAACGACCGTCTGGCCATGGCCGGCATCCATGTGACGGAAGCCCGCATCAATTATCTGGCTTATGCTCCGGAAATTGCTGCCGTCATGCTCCGTCGCCAGCAGGCCGATGCCATCATTGCCGCCCGCGAGAAGATTGTGGACGGTGCCGTGAGCATGGTGAAAATGGCCTTGGACAAACTGAAGGCCCAGGGTGTCGTGAACTTGGACGAAGAACGCAAGGCTGCCATGGTAAGCAATCTTCTGGTGGTTCTCTGTGGTGACGAGCCTGCCCAGCCGGTGGTGAACTCGGGCAGTCTTTAGTTGTCAGGCGTATGAAAATACGAATAATACTCTTGATTATGCTTTCTGCTCTGCTGGGATGCGCTTCCATGAAACCTGCCCCCAAAGGCAGGCTGGTTTACTGCAGTTATGCCTGTACGGGTGCGGCCGGTCTGGGCAAAGACTATTGTGAACTCATTGCCGATGCAGATTCCGTTCCCAAGGTAATCGTTGTCCTGGGAGAGGGGAACCGTTTCGAGGATCCCGTCATCCGCGGTGAATATTCTGTGACACAGGAGCTGGTGGACAGCCTCTGCCGGGAACTGGAAGCCAGGAAGGTTTATAAACTGGCCGGATACCGTCTGGAAGAGCCCATTACCGGCGGTCATTCCTACCGGATTTACATGGAATACAGTTCGGGGGAAAAAGTGAATGCCTTCTGGTATGGGCACGGTGTCAAGCAGGAGGCCCTGTCGGCCTACCATTTCATTGAGAATTTCTTTGAGCCCTGGCGGGAGAAGGCCCTTGCCGATGACACGATTGCACGGGTGCAGGAGATGGAACAGCGCTTCGACCGTCTTTCCGCCGCCTTGAAAAAAGGAATCCGTTATGAGGATATGAAGGCCGATTACGAGGCGCTGGACTGGTATATGCGCTCCGGACAGTGGCAGAAGGATTTCGAAGCGGACGAGCAGGGGCAGCTTCCCGGGGATATGAAGCGCGGTGTCCTCAGTGAAGACGGCCTGTATGAAGTATTGAGTCTCTACCGGTAAAGAATGGGGTATCTAAGGCTCTACCTTTACGAATGTGGCCGGCTGGTCACTGAAAATCCAGTTCCCTGCGAAGGCCCCGTTTGTGTAAAGGAGTTCCTTTGCGCCGCCTTCCGGGGAAGAGAGGGTGAGAATCCCTTTCTTGAAAGAATAGGTGCCGGTTTCCGTACTTTCCGAAGAGCGGCCGGGCAACGTATCTACGCTGCCGTCACTGTTCATGTACATGGCCGGATGGGGCGGAAGGACCCGTTTTGTGACCAGGCTGTAATCCTTGCCGGAAAGGAAGGTGAGGGTATAAGTGGTGGTTTCGGTTCCGACATCGGCCACGAACATGCGGCCTTCGGCGGTCCAGACCGTGTTTTTGAGGACGGGTTGTTTGATACACATAACGGAGCAGGAGGTAAAGACCAGAATGGCAGCCAGCAGGCCGGGAATACGAACTTTCATCATGGCGATAAAGTGATTACCGTACAAAGATAGCAAATCTTCCGGATGTCCGTCCAGATTCTGTCAAATCACGAAAGATTTTGTTAGATTTGCAGAAGATAACGCAAATAAAGATGAAGAATATTTTGACATTTTTTGCAGGACTGCTCTGTGCGGCGACCGTTCAGGCGCAGACCATCGTACCCTATATTCCCGAAGAAGAAATGCCGGACGTGGTGCAGATTGTCCCTGCCCCGCCCGCGGATCCCAGTCCGGACTTCGACCATGATATCCTTCGCTACATGTGGGGCAAGCAGCAGCGCAAAGACCCTGCCCGTCTGGAAATGGCCGTGCGGGATGCCGTCTGGAGCCTGGACACTACGCTGGTCATCCTGGGAGAGCCCTTCGGCCTGGAAATATCCAGGGAAAAGACGCCGGCCATTTATGAGGTGCTCACCCGGGGCGTCACCACCATCGAGGTAATCCGTTTCAAGCCCAAGGCGCATTATTTCCGCATCCGGCCGTTCGCCTATTTCCAGGAGCCGTCCATCTTCCCGCAGGACGATGAATGGCTGTCCGGTGAAGGGTCGTATCCTTCCGGGCATACCATCCGTGCGTGGGCCTGTGCGCTTCTGATGGCACAGATTAATCCGCTTTCGGCCGAAGCCGTCTTCCATCGGGCCTGGCTTTCCGGCGAAAGCCGCGTCATCTCCGGCTGCCACTGGCAGAGCGACGTGGATGCCAGCCGCCCCGTGGCCGGTATCGGCTATTCCCGTCTTCAGACGTCCCTGGAGTTCCGGCAGGATATGGCCAGGGCGCAGGAAGAGTTCCATCGGCTCACCTGTTGCCGGTGTTCAAAATAAGTAAAGACTTTCCCTATGAAAAAGCGTAAGTTCTTAAGCGTTATTGTGGCGATGCTTGTCGTGGCGGTTCCGGCCATGGCTGTATTTACGGGCATGGATTTGGATGCGACGCTGTCCAACCTGAGGCGGGAACTGTTCCATGATTATCGGCAGATAGCCACTACCCAGAAGCGGCTTCAGGTAAAGAATGCCTTGCAGCACCAGCGCATGGTGGACATTGTCAAAAAGTGCAACGACTTGTCTTTGATGCTGTATTCCCAGAAACAGGATTATACCTTCGACATTTCCTATGCCTTGGAGAAAGTGAGTCAGGAGTTCCAGGATTTCAACGAAACCCGCACCCCGTACGACCGCATTGTAGCCAGCCTGGATGTGGAGATTGACCGTTATGCGCGCCTGATTGAGTCTTTGCGCCGCCTTCCTCCGGAACTGACTGACGTTGAAGTGGTTCCCGACAGCCTGGCCTATCACAACGATACTCTGGACGCCCACCTGATGCAGAACGAGAGCCTCCTGATTCAAGAACTGCAGGAGCAGGTGGAGGCCGTTCTGGCCCTGAATGATTCCATCGGGATACCGGAGCCGCTTCCGCAGAAAGTGGAGAAAGTGGAAATCGCGAAGCCTGTGGATACTTTGGCCGTAAAGGAAAAAGGAACCGTCCCGCCGTTTATCCTGAGTGAAGCGGGCCAGGCAGACCGCGATTCCTGTATCCTCTATGCCTCCGAATTGCTGAAGATGTATGCCCAGACGCGGGAGCAGGTGATGGCCGACAGCACGCATTACCGGGAAGCCCGCCTGCGTATGGAAGAGTCGTACTCTTACGCCAGGGATTACTATAGTCTTCTTGAAAAGAAAGTGTTTGTGGAGGGTCAGACTCCCTGGCGGGCCGTCCTTGCCCGTCCCGGCGAGTACTGGAATGAGGCGCGGATGGCGATGGGCGAGAAATTCAGTTTTTCTTTTTTGCGGCATGTATTTTCGGACAAAGAGTTTGACTATACGCAGGAAGAGATTGCCAATGACAACCAACTGGTCAATTCCAGCAAGATTTATTGGCTGGTGATTTATCTTCTGGCTTTCTTCGTACTCTGGGGGCTTTCCGCCCTCCTGATGATGCTGGCCTGCCGTTTTGTGAAGCCGATTGGACAGCGGGTGGCCAAGGAGCAGAGGCGTTATCTGGCCCTTCTGCTGGCCTGTGTCCTGTTTGTCGCCCTGAGTTATGAAAGTTCCGATGATGATATAGTTCGCAAAGGAATCAGCATCATGCACAGTTTCTTCTGGCTGCTGATGGCCATCACTACGGCCCTTGTCATCCGCCTGGAGCCGGAGAAACTCAAAAACAGTATGCGGATATACCTGCCGACCATTTGCACGGCCCTGTTCGTGATTACATGCCGGGTACTGTTTGTTCCCAACGCATTTTTGAACTTCTTCCTTCCGCCGCTGCTGTTTGTGATGGTGCTGTGGCAACTGGTTACCAATTTGCGAAGGGGCTTGAAAGCGGACCGGACGGACACCATAATCGGCTGGATTTCCTTCGGTGTTACGGCCATCGCCGCCGTTTGCGCCTGGGCAGGTTATGTTTTCCTTTCCTTGATTATTCTGGTATGGTGGTACTTCCAGTTGGCACTTATCCTGACAATCGCATCCGTCTGGGCCTTGCTGGTTCTGTATAAGGAGAAGCGTTTGGACAAGATGGTATCGGCCCAGAGGGCAAAGATTACCTATGTGAGCGGCCCGGCCAAGGAGTCCCTGCTGTTTTCGGCCACGTGGTTCTATGACTTGATTAAGAAGGTGCTAATTCCGCTGATGGCGCTTGTCTCCATTCCCGCATGCATTTACTGGGCGCTGGATATCTTCGAATTCAATGACTTGTATCATACCATATTCGAGGAACCCTTCTTCCGTCAGGGAGATATTCGCGTTTCCCTGTACAACCTCCTGTTCCTGGTGGGGATGTTTGCCATATTCCGTTACATGAACAAGGCCATCCACACCATCTGGCAAAACTTCGAATACCACCGCTTCATGCGCAAGCACAATCGGAAGACCGTGCGCAGCAACGAAATCAATCTCTCGCTGGGGAACAGCCTCATCACCGTGTTTGTCTGGTTTGTCTATATAGACCTTTTCATCGTTACGCTGAATATCCCTACCGATTCCCTGGGGCTCATCGCCGGCGGTTTGTCGGCCGGTATCGGTCTGGCGCTGAAGGATATCCTCAATAACTTCATCTACGGAATCCAACTCATGGGCGGGCGTCTGCGTGTTGGAGACTGGATTGAGTGCGACGGCGTGCGGGGCAAGGTGATGGACATCAATTACCAGACTACGCTGGTGGAGACTGTGGAAGCCACGCAGGTGGCCTTCCTGAATTCTTCCCTGTTTGGCATGAACTTTACCAACCTCACCCGCAACAACGCTTATGAGTTAACCAAGATTACCGTGGGCGTGGCATACGGCACAGACTTCCAGCGGGTGAGGGAACTGCTGGAAAAGGGACTGGAACCCCTGAAGACCAAGGATGCCTTTGGCCGTGACGTGGTGGATCCCTCCTATGGCATCTACATCCGTTTCGGTGATTTCGGGGACAGTGCCGTGGAGGTTGAGGTGAAGCAGTATGTGCTGGTGCCGGAGCGTATCGGCTATGTGGACCGCTGCAAGGAACTCGTTTACAAAATCCTGAACGAAGGCGGCATCACCATCCCGTTCCCGCAGTGTGATGTGCACATGATTAAAGACGAAGATAAATAACTGAAAATATGGAATTGCGTTTTAAAGACAAAGGGACTATCTTCAATGTTGTGGTCACTTTTATGGCTGCGGTTTTTTCCGTGGTGATGATGATTTATGGCGTGTTGCATCTGGGCCTGAAGGAGACATGGCCCGAACTGGTGCTCAACTTTTTCTACATCATCTGCGTGCTGATGATGTTGATGTATTTCTTCAAATGGGGTATTACAACCAAACAGTTCAACTACTGGTGCACCCTGAATGTGGGTGTTACGGTGCTTCTGCGTGATGTCCTCTTTGCGCCGCCGCTGGCCAATTACCCGCTCCACCTGGTGTGCCTGACCCTTTCGGTGACGCTGCTCCTGATGCTCACCTACTTCTATGCGCGCAAGGACTGGAAAACCTACTCCAAGCGCAACCTGTGGTCGATTTTCATCATTGACCTCATCATCGCCACGCTTTACAACATCGACATTTTCATTGAGCCCTTCAGTGAATACTCCTCCTATCTGATGATTGAAATCTGGATTCGGCCCACCATCACCTACGGGCTGGTGGCCTGCTATGTAAACGAAGCCGTCAGGGAAGATTAATAATTGTTATATAAAAAGAACTATGAAACAGACCCTTATTCTAGGTAACATCATTACGGTGGATGAAAAAAGGCCCTTTGCCAAGGCCGCAGTAGTAAAGAACGGCGAATTTTCCTATATCGGCAGCGCAGAGGAGGCCAAAAAGATAGCCGGCCCGGACGCTAAAGTGCTGGATTATGGAAATAACTTTATCTATCCCGGTTTCCTGGAATCCCACTGCCACCCGTATTTTGCCGGTGACCGTCTTGTGGGGCAGGCCCACCTGGCAGACGTAGGATTGGCCGATTACGCTAAATACCGCCAGATTATCAAGGACTTCATCGCCAGTAATCCTGACCGCTCCTATTACGTGGCTTCGGGATGGAATGAAACAGAGGAATATGTGAGCAAAGCGTTTCTGGACGAAATCTGCTCCGACAAGATTCTTATTATGCAAACCGGCGGCGGACATTCTATGCTGCTTAATTCAAAGGCGCTGGAATGGGCCGGCATCGATGCGGAATATGCCAGGAAAGTGGGCTACGCCCAGGTTCACGTGGACAAGAATGGCCAGCCGGACGGCTACATCTGCGAAACGCCGGTACTTCAGGTGATTAATAATCTTCCCAAGTGTATGGAGGATGCGAAAAAATTCCTCCTCGCCTGGCAGGATTTTGCCCTGAGCAGCGGCTTTACCGGTGTGGCAGACGCCGGTATGGAACTTTTCTACCCTGAATGTGCCCAGGCATTCCACGAACTGGAGGAAGAAGGCAGGCTGAAACTGCGCACGTATGCTTACGCATTGTCTCCTGACAATGTAGAAGACCCCAAGGCGGAAGTTGCGCGTGTGGCTCAGTTACGGGCCCAATATGACAGCGACTATTTGCACATCGTAGGCATAAAGTGCTTCCTGGACGGTGTCACGGAGGCGCATACAGGCTGGCAGAACCAGGATTATTTGGATCAGCCCGGCTATCACGGCGTGGAGCGTTTCAACAACCACGAAAAAATGGTGCAACTTATAGTAGAGGCGGACAAGGAAGGGCTGGCGGTCCACTGTCACTCCGAAGGCGGTGGCGCAACTCATTTTATGCTGGACTGCATAGAGGACGCTGAGAAGATTACCGGAGACAAGAAGCAGATGAACGTGCTGGCGCACCTGCACTTTGTGACTCAGGAGGATATCCGCCGGATGGGCGAAAGCGGTTCCGTTCCCGCTGTGGCTCCGCTTTGGGCGACCAAGATTCCGGCCGCCTTCGCGATGGAGTCCTCTTATGTGGGTGAAGAACTGGCCAACAAGGCCTATCCTATCAAGTCGTTCTTTGACGCGGGCGCCAATGTGGTCTTCCATTCGGACTATCCGGTCTCACCTATGATGAATGTCAAATTAAGTTTCTATATGGCCGAGGCCCGCAATGTCCCCAAAGAATTGTTCCCGGGTCTGGAAACCATGCCCCTGAATCCCTCAGAATCCATTACGCGGGAGCAGGCGCTGCAGGCCATGACCATCAACATCGCCAGAACCTGGCATCAGGAACACCGCGTGGGCTCCATAGAGTTTGGCAAACTTGCCAACATGACGGTGTACGACTGCGACTTCCTGCATGACAGCCTGGACAAGGTGGCTGCGGCAAATATTATAGCCACCATCGTGGACGGCGAGGAAGTATATAGAACCCGATAGACTATTCCCAGGAGGCCAACTGGTGCAAGATTCCTCAGATTACCAAGGAATTTATCAGGCAAGTCAATCGAAATAGACAATGATTACACAAATAACTTCGGCGTCTGCCGCTGACGCCCAGGCCCTTGCCGACCTGTTCATCGGCCACATTACCGCACATCCCGAGTACATCTCCCACGGGGAAATCCAGATGGGGGTGGGCATGGGAACCATCCAGGGAGACCGTTTCGTTGCCTGCCCGGCCCCGGACGCCCGGGAAAGGTGGATGAAATATATTCTGTCCGAGATGAGTAACGACGCCATCGCGCACGTTTGGAAGGCCGTCGATGACAAGGGGGCCATTATGGGATTCTGCGTGGCCGATATCGAAGGAAGTGAGGACTGTTCCTTCGGCATGGTGGGCGATGTCCTGGTAAATCCCCAGTGCCGGGGCATCGGCTTGGGCAATACCCTTCTCCAGACGGCCATCACCTGGTTGCGTTCCAAGGGAATCAGGGATATTTATCTGGAATCCGGAAAGGACAACCACAATGCCCACCGTTTCTTCGAAAAACGCGGGTTCATCCATGTCAGCGAAATCTATCGACTTACGCAATAATGTCGGGCGACGGTGGTGACTGTTCCGAAAAGTAACGAAAAAGTTTAACATAATTATAGTACAAGACCATGAAAGCGGATAAAATTATCAGGAATGCGAAAATCTTCACCTCGGACAGCAATAATCCCAAGGCTACGGCCCTGGTGGTGAAGGACGGAAAATTTGTTTATGTGGGTGACGAGGCCGGCCTTTCGGCCTATGAAGGCGAGGTTGTGGATTTGGGCGGCAAATTCATTATGCCGGGCATTTTTGACAGCCACGTACACGTGACCCTGCCCGTTGGCTTTGCCTATTCGGAGGCCGGTGAACGCTTTGCCTGCAACGGCAAGCGGGAAGCCCTGGACTTTATTGCCGACTATATCGGCAAGCATCCCGGCCAGAAGTGCTATCGCTTCATCCTGGAGAAAAAAGACCTCTTGGGTGAAATACTCACCAAGGAGGACCTGGATGCCATCTGCCCGGATGCGGACCTGCAGATTCAGGAGGCGGAATTCCACAGCGTATGGGTGAACTCCCGCGTGCTGAAGCGCCACGGCATTACCGACGACACACCGGACCCCGTTCCCGGACTCAGCGTGTATGAGCGCAAGGACGGACATGTGACCGGTTATATCATCGAAGGCTCTGCCGAGGTGCGAATCATTCTGGACGGGGCCCTGGACCTCAGCGACGAGCAGATTGACACCGCCCTCCAGTCCTGGATTGACTTTTCCGTAAAACACGGTGTGACAGCAGTGTTTGATGCCGGCATCCCCGGCTTCCCCGAACTCCATGAGCGCATTATCCAACGCCTCTGTGCCCTGGACAAGCAGGGAAAACTGCCCGTTTATGTGGACAACTGCTATGTGATTGCCGCCAACTGGCAGGCCGAGCAGGGCCTCAAGGAACTCAAGCGTTTCCGGAAGGAATACAACACGGAGCACCTCAAGGTCCACACCATGAAGATATTCATGGACGGCACCCAGAAAATCCATACCGCCGCCATGGTTACGCCTTATGTGGATACCCACGAGTCGGGCGCTACCGCTTTCAATAAGGAGGACCTCGCCGCCCTGATGGTCAAACTCAACGAGGAAGGCCTGGACCTTCACATGCACACCGTAGGTTCCGCAGCCTCCCGTGTGGCGCTGGACGCTGTGGAACTGGCCAGAAAGGAACTTGGCGACAAGTTTACCATGAAGGTCACCTGCGCCCACCTGGAGGTGCAGGATGATGCCGATATGGGCCGCTTTGCCAAACTGGGCGTCATTGCCAACTATACGCCCTGGTGGCATTCCGGCGACCCGCAAATCCTGACCCCGCTGCTGGGCTACGAACGCGCCCGGATGTTCCGCTGCAAGACGATGTGGGACAGCGGCGCTCTCGTGACCTGGTCCAGCGACAACGTGGTCTATGACTTCCCGAGTTGGAATCCTTTCCTGGGCATGGAAGTGGGGATGACGCGCCACATCACCGAAAAGACCAATATCTATGAATTCTGCAGAAGCGCTGCGGTGTTCCCGCCTGAAAACGAGAAGATGGGCATCGAGGAAATGATTCTGGGCTATACCATCAACGGTGCCAAGCAGTTGGGCGTAGAGGACACCAAGGGCTCCATCACGGCCGGAAAGGATGCCGATTTCCTGGTGTTCGACAAGGACCTCATGTCGGCCGAAAAAGAAGGCTTCAGCCACAACCTCCCCGACGAGGTGTATTTCGGCGGTAAGAAAGTGAACTGATATTGGATTGGAATAGGATGAATACTAAGATCAAATGCAATAACGGCACCTTCGTGGGCAAAAAGACAGACGAGCTGATTGTCTGGAAAGGGATCCCTTACGCAACGCAGCCGCTTGGGAAGCTTCGTTGGAAAAAGGCCCTTCCCGCCGCAGACGATGACGGCGTGTATGACGCGACAAAGCCCGGCCACGTTCCCATCGGCCCCGTGAACGACTCGATGGGGACGGCGGAATTCGGCGAGGACTGCCTCGTGCTGAACATTTATTGCCATACCGGTTGCACTGACAGCAAGAAGCCGGTCATGGTGTGGATTCACGGCGGCGGGTTCTGTGCCGAGTCCCAGGCATCGCCCCTGTACGACCTCACCAACATCTCCAAACAGTACCCCGACATCCTGTTCGTTTCCATCGACTATCGGCTCGGCTTTCTGGGATTCATGAATTTCGAGCGGGTTCCCGGCGGAGAGAACTTCAAGGAGGCCGGTAACCTGGGCCTTCTGGACCAGCTGGAGGCCCTTCGGTGGGTGCAGAAGAACATCGCCGGGTTCGGCGGAGATCCGGATAACGTAACCATCTTCGGCGAATCGGCCGGATCGGCCAGCGTCACGTTCCTTCCGCTCATTGAAGGAAGCGAGGGGCTTTTCCGCAGGGTCATCGCCCAGAGCGCCAACATCGCCTACTGCGACACCATGGAGCACGGCATCCACGTCACGCAGAACTTCCTTAGCGTAACGGGCTGTGAGACCATGGACCAGCTGATGGAACTCACTACCGGGCAGCTGGTGGAGGCTTGTCTGAAAGCCGGTTTCATTGACAAGAATTGCCTTCTTGGTTTTGCCAACTT
>ONTQ01000114.1 GCA_900320795.1 uncultured Bacteroidales bacterium | reverse complement strand
CAAAATCAAGGAACTAGGTCTTAAGGCCGATGGCAAAAAAACAGCCGAAGAGCTTCTGCAGAGCTGGTTTATGGACCAGGCCAGCGCATTCGTGGAGGCTCGCGGCCGCCGCAGCATAGTCTGGAACGACGTACTGGTGGATTGGAGCAACGACGTGGTGGGCGCTCCTTCCAAGAATACTGTTATAGCCGGCTGGATGCGGCCTGTCTCTACGGAAATCGCCGTCCGGGAGGGCTATGACGCCATTTTCTGCCCGGTAGGCCATCTCTATTTAAGTGCAGCCGACGGCAACCGGCTCAAAGGCGAAGCCTATTTCCGCCGTGTCTTCGACGCCCCTGTTCCGGAGGATATCCTGGGCGTGGAAGCCTGCCTGTGGACAGAGCGCGTTTCGGAGCCCGACAGTCTCCTCTGGCGTATGCTCCCGCGCATGAGCGCCGTATCCGAACTCCAGTGGAACGCACCGGCAAGCCGAGACTACTCCTCTTTCCTTCCCCGCGTGAAACGAATGCAAGTCCTCTACACCGCCCGCAACTGGGAGTGGAATCCAGCCGAGGAATAAAAAACCAGGGCGGAGCCGCGAGGCTTCGCCCTGGAATAAAGTTTCATAGATTAGTATTGGATTAGTTCCAAGTCGGAGGGTTCTTAAGCTTGCCGGCAGACTTGTTGATCTGCTCGGACGGATAAGGCCAGGAAATGTATTTGTCGTTCCAAACCTTGGCGGGAGACTTGAAGTCGTCATAAGGACCTACCGTATAGTCCGACTCGGGATCGTCCGGGTCCTCATAGACACGTACGCGCGGGTGCGCCTCCAGCTCGGCAATGGCCAGGGCCTTGATTTCCGGATCGCCGGAATAGGCCCAACGCCGGCAGTCGTAGCCGTGGTCGCTGCCCAGTTCGAAGGCCAGTTCGCAAACGCGCTCATGGTACAGGTCTTTCCAGGTGGCTGTACTGCCGATGGGGGTAAGGCCGGAGCGCGTACGGATGCGGTTGATGTCTATCGCCGCCTTGTCCGCCTGTCCGGATGCAAGGTAAGCCTCGGCGCGAAGCAGCAGGCAGTCGGCAAAACGGATGACCGGGAAGTTGACGGACGTGGTGGGATAGTCACCGTTGGAGCTGGCCCAGCCTGCGGCAACAGGGTCGGCCGGAGCAAAGGCCTGAATCCATTTTCCAATCAAGAAGCCAGTCACGAAGTCACGGCCATCAAAAAAGCGCTTGGTTTCACCAAAATACTGGAATTCATCGTTATACTCCAGGATGGAGACGGCCAGGCGGTGGTTCTTGACGCCACCCACGTTGTCCTTGGCCATTTCCTCATAGATGTCCAGCGAGGGTTTGAACTGGCCCCAGCCATTCCACTTGTCCCATCCGCCGTTCTGAAGGCTCACGCCGGTAAACTCACTGCCGCCGGGGTTGTCGCCGCCGTTGCCGGGGAAGCTAAAGCAGTCTTCCACATGCCAGAAGTTTTCTCTCCCGGGCTTGTACAGGTCTTCCAGATGAGGGACCAAGTCACGGCCGTAGTCGGTCTCCAGGCGGTTCACGCAGGGAATCACATTGGCCCACTGGCTCTTGTCCCAGGTGGCCCAGTAGGCATATACCTTGGCCATAAGGGCGGCGGCGGAAGCCTTGTGCACACGGCCGCGGTCCGCAGCGGCATACTCCTCATACTTGGGCAGGAGCTTCTCGGCCTCCACCAGGTCGGCAATGATGAACTCGTAGTTCTTCATCACCGTTTCCTGCTGCTCGGGAATCTCATTGTTGTATCCGCCTTCCACTTTCTCGTAAGCCACAAACGGAACACCCAGATCTTTGGTTCCATAGCGGTAGGCCGACAGGAAATGCCACAGGGCGCGGGCAAAGTAGGCCTCGCCCAGGCTGCGGCTTTCGATGGGGGTGAGCTCGGTCGTCTCCTGCTTCAGGAGAAGCTGCTGTACAACCCAGTTGCAGCGGCTCAAGCCGCCCTGGTAAATGCTTTTGAAGACGCGGCGCATACGCTCGTCGCCGGTAATATTGTTCAGGGTGGCAATGGCGGTCATGTCATTGCGGCCACGGCCGGGCACAACCACGTTGGCGCAAATCTGCTCATAGAAGAGTTCACGGCCATACATCTCGTCACCGGCCGTAAACTCATAGTAGCAGGCGTCTACGGCGTCAATGGCCTGCTGGTCATTCTGGAAATACTGGTCTTGCGTGGGGTATCCCTGAGACTGAACATCCAGAAACTTTTCGCAGGATACCACGGTGCCCAGTGCCAGGGCGGCAAAACAGATGCTAAGATATTTTTTCATAGGGCAATCCGATTAATAAGAAAGTTTGATACCGAAGGCGAACACTCGCGACACAGGGTACTTGATGGTGTCGAAACCGGGCGTGTCGCCGGTAACGCCCACCTCGGGATCCATTCCGGAGTACTTGGTGATGGTGAGGAGGTTCTCCGCAGAGAAATACACGTTCAGGGAACTGCCGCGGTCGGCAAAATGAGGAACTTTTCTGAGCAGGCGGCTGAAGTCATAGCCGATGGTCAGATTCTTTAGACGAAGGTAGGAACCGTCCTCGATGAAAAAATCGGAAGGTTTGGAGAAGTTGCCGTTGGGGTCGGTACGGGACAGACGGGGGAGGGTGGAACCCGTGTTGGTGGCGCTCCAGGCATCCAGGATACGGCTGTCACGATTGAAGTTGCCCTCGCTGTCGGCCAGCGTCATGGACTTGCCCACATAGGCGATCTTGTTGCCGGCCACTCCCTGCCACATCATGGAGAAATTCAGGCCTTTCCAGTTGAAGCCGGCGCTGAGGGCATAGGTGAATTTGGGCATGGCGCTTCCCACATACTGGCGGTCCTTGTCGTTGATTTCTCCGTCGTTGTTGAAATCCACGAACTTGAGGTCACCGGCTACGGCGTTGGGCTGGATGCGTTTGCCGTCCTTGACGTAAGCGGCAGCCTCGGCATCGCTCTGGAAAATACCGTCGGTCTTAATCACATAGAAGGAATTCAGGGGCTGTCCGGCCTCGCTCTGGTAAATCCAGGGAATCGTGCGCCATTCGCCGGTACCGGTCCATTTGCCGGCCACGCCCTCGTCGTCAACGATACCGGTAGAGATAACCGAATTCTTGTTGTAGGCGAAGTTGCCGTTCACATGGTACTGGAAGTCCTTTCCCACCTTGTCGGCCCAGGAGGCCACAATCTCCACGCCGGAGTTGCGGATCTGGCCCTGGTTCACCAGCATCGGATCAAGGCCGATGGAGGCAGGCCAACCCATGGTCTGCTCCTGAATCAGGTTGAAGGTGCGCTTGTTGTAGTAGTCCAGACT
Organism: uncultured Bacteroidales bacterium; assembly: GCA_900320795.1. GTDB lineage: Bacteria > Bacteroidota > Bacteroidia > Bacteroidales > UBA932 > Cryptobacteroides. The sequence continues at coordinate 1,864 of ONTQ01000114.1, read as the reverse complement.
CAGGGACAGGCGGTCGCTGAACAGGTCAATGTCCAGACCGGCGTCAAACTGCTCGGAGGTTTCCCAGGTAAGGTTCTGGTTTACAGCCTTGCTGGGATACCAGAAGGTATCATAGCGGCTGTCATACATGGCATAGTCCGAAGAGGTCTGCTTGGTCAGGTTGGCACTCTTGTAGTTCCGGCCGATAGAGCCCAGGTTACCCACACGACCCCAGGAAGCACGCAGTTTCAGGAGAGTCACATAGTCGTTCTTGGGGAAGAAAGGCTCGCTGGAAATCTTCCAGGCACCGGTTACGGCCGGGAAGTCGCCATAGTTGTGGCCCTTCGGGAGACGGCCGGCATAGTCACGGCGCCAGGAGGCGGTAACGAAGTAACGGTCGTCAAAGCTGTAGGAGGCACGGGCCACCAGCGCCACATTGGCATCGTCGCCGCTGTAGAAGTCGGAACCCTTGACATTGCTTTGATTGGCAAAGGCAATGTATTGCAGAGCCTCGCTCTCGTCCTCAAAACCGCTGCCGTTCAGGGAGTACCCGCGACCGTTGTAGCGGTCGGCGGTAGTGGAAAGCAGGCCGCCCACCGTGTGCTTGCCGAAGGTACGGTCATACATGAGGGTGTTTTCCGTACGCCAGGTGTCGTAACGGGAAGAATCCCAGTACAGGCTGTTGTTGAAGTCCGGCTTACCAACCTCCAAACGCTTGGGATAGAAGTTCTTGTTCATGTCCTGCCAGATATTATAGGTGAACAGAGAGTTGAACTTGAGTCCTTTGACAATGTTGGCGATTTCCAGCCCGGTGGTGGTCCAGAAGTCGGTATTGTGACCGTAGGAAGTATTGGCTACCAGTTGACGGAGCGGGTTGATGGCATCGCCGAAGATACCGGAAAAGTTCTGTCCGTAGCGGGCAATGTATTCGGGATCCTCGGTGGTGGTACCGCCGAAGGAGCCCTTGTTGGGACCGGCCGTGGCATAAGCCTCGGCGCTGGCGGGCATGTAAACGGCCGACAGGATGGCACCGCTGTAGGCGGAATCCGTGTTGGTGCCGCGCTTGCTGGTGTCTCCGTAGGAGAGCCGCTGGGTAATCTTGATCCACTTGTTCACCTGGTATTCACCGTTGAACTGCACACCCAGATCCTTGCGGTAGGTCCCGATCAGCACACCTGGGTCGTCCTGGAAGTTGAAGGTAAGGCGGCTCTTGAATTTGTCACTGCCATAGTTCAGGGACAGGCTGTGACGGTTGTAAACCGCCGTCCGGAAGATTTCCTTCATCCAGTCGGTGCGGGTGGTGCCCACCCAGGGGTTCTTGGTGGTGTCCCAACCGGAGTCCAGGGGAACGCCGGCATTGGCCGAAGAGAGGGTTCTCATCTGAATTTCTTCCTGGGCGTTGAGGGGCTGGGGAAGATTGTAGGCCGAGCGGGCACCCACCACCATGTCGTAATCTACATGGATGCCCTTGCCTGCTTTCTTGGTGGTTACCAGGATAACGCCGCCGGCACCGGAGGAGGCACCATAGATAGCGGCCGATGCGGCATCCTTCAGCACCACGATGCTCTCGATGTCGTTCATGGACGTGATGGGAGCGCCGGGAACGCCGTCAACCACCCACAGCACGGAGTCTCCCTTGCGGGAGCCTTGTCCACGGATGACGATGCTGGGCGTCTTGTCCGGGGCACCGCCCTCGGAAGAAATCAGCACGCCCGGAATCTGACCCTGGAGCATGCCCTCGGTAGAGGTTACCGGGCGGGCGGCCAGCTCATCGGCATTGTTCACAATACCCACGGAGGCACTCAGGTCCTTCTTCTTGGTCTGGGCACCGTAACCCAGGGCTACGGCTTCCTGAAGAATTTCAGCATCTTCCACGAGGACGATG
>ONTQ01000063.1 GCA_900320795.1 uncultured Bacteroidales bacterium | reverse complement strand
TCAAGCATCTTCATATACTTGAGGCGATCTTCGTAAGAATGCTTTTTTCGCATAACAAAACCCCGAAAGTTTTTTGTCTAACTTTCGGGGTTCATGTCAGTGGTCACAGCCTTTTTTATGCGGAGCATAAGGAGGACTTAGGCCTCACTTATGGCTTCGTTGGGGCAAGTTCCTTCGCAAGCGCCGCAATCGATGCACTCGTCGGCATTGATGACATAGGAAGCGTCACCGGCGGTGATGGCACCTACCGGGCAAACATCTGCGCAAGAGCCGCAGGAGACACAAAGGTCAGGATTGATGATTCTAGGCATAGTAAATAAAAGCTTTTATTGTTGTTGTGTTCTTTTTCCAAAGTGCGAAGATAGGCATTAAATTTGATTTTGAAAAGAAGTGTAACTAACTTTGTGTCCATGAAAATGACTTTTGTAACCTTTATAAGTGCATTTGCACTGGCTACCTGTGGGAGCCGTTCAGCAAATAACGGGCCAGCGTCGGAATACACCGCTCCGGTCCAGGAACTGGCTGCCTCGATGGAGGCTGAACCCGTAGAGGAACCCGTCGCCGTCATCACCTGGGACAAAACCGTGCACGACTTTGGAGATGTCTCCGTAACAGACGGTCCCCTCAGCTGCAGTTTCACCCTTACCAATACGGGAAGCGAGCCCATTGCCATCTTCGAAGTGGTTTCCTCCTGCGGCTGCACCGACGTCAAATGGACCAAAGAGCCCGTCCAGCCGGGCAAAACCGGCACCATATCGGCCACGTATAAAAACGAAGACGGGCCGATGCCGTTTGACAAAACCCTTACCGTTTACCTCTCCGGCGTCAAACGGCCCGTGATTCTTCGGCTGCGCGGCGTGGTACACGAAAAGAAAAAGTCCCTGAGCGAGCTCTACGGAGCACAAAAGCTCGGGGCTTTTGGCCTTAAGACCCGCCAGTTGAAAACCGGGAACCTCAAGCAGGGGCAGCGAACAAGCGAAACGGCCAGTGTAGCCAACCTGGGCAAAAAGCCTCTTACCATAAGCTTTGTCGACGTTTCCCCGCAACTAAGTCTCACGGTGGAGCCCAATCCCATCCCAGCCGGCAGCACCGCCACGCTGCATTATACGGTAGAGGCCGACCCCGCTCTCTACGGTAAAAACATCTACATCGGCACGCCCGTTCTGAATGGCAAAAAGGCCGATGCACCCCTGGAAATCACGACCTGGACCCAGGAAAACTTCGGTTCCATAACGGCCGAGCAGCGGGACAACGGTCCCATTCCCTATTTCGAGACCAGCACTTTCAACTACGGATTTGCCCGGAAAGGAGAGAAAGTCGAGATCACCTTCAACTGCTCCAACAAAGGCATCAATGCTTTCCACATTTACAAGGCCGATACTGAATCTCCCGCCCTCTCCCTGGCCGCCCAGCCGGAGGATATCGACGGTAATAAAAAAGGAAGCGTCCGTTTTACGCTGGACACTTCCTTGCTCGATAAAGGGGAAAATGTAATCATGGTGAGTCTCACCACCAATTCCCCGCTGCGGCCGCTTGTGAATCTCTTTGTCGCCGGAGAAATCCGTTAGTTCGACAAAACCACATCGGTTATTGTTTCTTTCCCTAGAGCATCCTCCAGATAAACGGTCATCAGAGTCTGGCTGCCTTTGTCAGAAGCCTGAATGCTCAGAGACAATAACAAGGTAGAGAAGTCGATTTTAATCTGGGTCTTGTCTTTCACCTCTGAACCGGAAGGGAGCCCCAGCGCCTTGGCGGTGGTAGCATTTTCAATCAGGTCCACCACAGCATCACCCTTGGTGAAAGATTTGATATAGGCAATGATACCGGTGTCCGGATAGCCACCGAGGGGCCCGATGAAAGAGAGGGTTACCTTCGCGAGTTTACCGGGAGCCGTGATATTCATGGTAAGTGACGGATTATCGTCCGTAAGGTCAACCAGCCAATCGGGGTCAAGGACCACCTCCGGGCCGGAAGTCCAGTTGAAGCGGACGTCCTTGGAGAGGGTGTTTCCTGCCTTGTCCGTAAGGGAAATGGCAAAAATGAACTTGCTGGCGTTGTCCAGGATGGAATCGCTGGCCAGTTCCTCCAGAAGCCTGGTGAAATTGAGCGAAAAGGACGTGCTGTTTTTGGGGGGACCGCTCAGGAATCCGATTTTGGTCAGACTGGAGATGGCGGTAGCGTCGTTTACCAAATCCAGGACAGGGCTCTTGGTGGCCGTTCCCTTGTTGGAAGGAGTGCCAATCAACTTGTTGGCGATTCCCACCAGGGTGCTGGGAATGGAAAGGGTAATCCGGAAGGAAGACACAAATTCGGGGACATTGAAGGACACTTTGGCGTCCATGTCCTTCGCGATTTCCATTTCAGAGAAATTATCGTTGGCCTGCCAGGCAAGGGAAGGTTTCCGGGTGTTGTCGGCAGGTTTCTGACAACCCGCCAGCAAAAGTGCGGCAAGGGCGACAAGGAAATAGTTTTTCATTGCAGTAGAATTTATCTTTTCCAACTAATATACGGCACAAAGATAACAATTCTGGGACAAATCGGCAAGAATTGCAAAAATGTTCATTTTTCACTATTTTTGTAAACTAGAGTTAAAGGCTACACATGGCAGAAAACAGTATCCACACATACGACGACAACGCAATCCAGACCCTGGAATGGAATGAACATATCCGCCGCAGAGCCGGTATGTACATCGGCCGTCTGGGAAACGGAGACCGCCAGGGAGACGGTATCTATGTACTCCTGAAGGAAATCATCGACAATTCCATCGATGAGTTTTCCATGGGATTCGGCAAAAAGATTGATATCGTCATCGAAGACAAGACCGTGACGGTGAGGGACTTTGGCCGCGGCATTCCGCTGAACAAGGTGGTGGATGCCACCTCCAAGCTCAACACCGGCGGCAAGTTCGACGACACCAACTTCAAAAAAAGCGTGGGCATGAACGGCGTGGGTACCAAAGCCGTGAACGCTATGTCAGTGGATTTCTATGTAGCCTCTTATCGGGACGGCCAGTGCTCCTATGCCCATTTCACCAGAGGCAATTTGCTGGAGAGCGACATCGTCCCCACCACGGAGAAAAACGGCACGTTCATCCGCTTCACCCCCGATGAGGAAATGTTCAACGACTTCTCCTTCCACATGGAATTCGTGGAGAGCATGGTCAAGAACTACTCCTACCTCAAGAAGGGTCTCACCCTCAACCTGAACGGCACGCCGTACAAGAGCGAGAACGGCCTGCTGGACCTGGTGACCGAAAACATGAGCGAAACGCCCCTGTATCCGCTGGTGCACCTGGAAGGGGAAGATATCGAGATTGTTCTCACCCACGGCAATAGTTACGGAGAAAACATCGCCACTTTCGTCAATGGCCAGAATACCCGCGACGGCGGCACCCATCTGGCCGCCTACCGTGAGGCCATCGCCAAAACTTTCAAGGATTTCTATAAGAAGGACTATAAACCCGAGGATATCCGCCAGGGCATCGTGGGTGCCATCTCCATCCAGATCCAGGAACCCATTTTCGAAGGCCAGACCAAAACCAAACTGGGGTCCACCTATATGTGGGAAAAACAGGTGAAGGCCAAGGACGGTTCCACTTCCGTGGACCGTGGTCCCACCATCCGCACCTTCGTGAACGACTTTGTCACCAAGAACCTCAACGATTATCTCCACATGCACATGGACATCGTTCCGGTTATCGAGGACAAGATCAAGGCCTCCCAGGCCGAACGCGAAGAGATTGCCGGCGTTCAGAAAAAAACCCGTGAAAGAGCCAAGAAAACGGCCGTTTACAACCGGAAACTGAGGGATTGCCGCTACCATTTTTCAGACACCAAGTTTCCCAAGGGCATGGAAGACCAGAAGGAACTCACTTCCATCTTCATTACAGAGGGCGACTCCGCAAGCGGTACCATCACCAAAGTGCGCAATGCCAACAACCAGGCTGTATTCAGCCTTCGCGGCAAGCCCATCAACTGCTTCAAGGAAAGTCGCAAACGGGTGGCCGAGAACGAGGAACTGAACCTCCTCATCGCTGCCCTGGGCGTAGAGGAAGACCTGGACAACCTCCGCTACAACAACATCATCGTCGCCACCGATGCCGATGATGACGGCATGCACATCCGCATGCTGGTGCTTACCTTTATCATGAAATACTATCCGGAACTCATCCGGCGCGGGCATGTCTATATCCTGCAAACGCCGCTTTTCCGCGTGCATAACAAAAAAGACCGCCGATACTGCTACACCCAGGAAGAGCGCGACAAAGCCGTGAAAGAACTCAAGAACGGGGTGGAAATCACCCGTTTCAAAGGACTCGGAGAAATCTCTTCGGACGAATTCGTGGACTTCATCGGCGACAACATGCGCCTGGATACGGTCAAACTCTCGGACGAAGAGTCCATCCAGACCATCATGGAGTTCTACATGGGCATCAACACCTATGAACGTCAGCACTTCGTCATGGACAACCTTCGAAGCGAAAAAGAACTGGAAGACGTAAACATCTGAACTATGGCAAAGATTAAAACGGAAGTGGGCCCCCGCTGGGCCAAATTCTGCGGCTGGATGCTGCGCAAGTTGGGTTGGGAATCCGTAGGCGGTCCCATGAAAGAGCCCAAGGCCATCGTGCTGGGGGTTCCGCACACCACCGTCTGGGATTTCCTGGTATGTTACCTGTTCTATACGCAGTTCGGGAAAGTGGCCCACATCATGATTAAGAAGGAATTCTTCTTCTGGCCCCTGGGCCCCATCCTGAAGGCCTGCGGCGCCGTTCCCGTAGAACGGTCATCGGCCGCTTCCATGGTCAAGAGCCTCATCAATGTCATGGAGGAAGTGCCGGAATTCCATCTGGCCATCGCTCCGGAAGGCACCCGGAGGCCCACCCGCAACTGGAAGAGCGGCTATCACCTCATCGCCCGCGAAACCGGCGCTACGGTCTATCTCGGCTACTATGACTGGGGGCGCAAGCGCATCAGCGTTGGAGAACCGTTCCAACTTACCGACGACCCCAAGGCCGATATGAAACGGATTTACGACCATTACCGCCCGCTCGGCCTCCAGGGCAAACACAAAGATAAATTCATCGTACCCTAAACCCTAAACTATATGGCTAAACGAATCAAGAGCCCCTACAAGGCCTGGCGCAAGTACCGTAACCGGGAAAACACCTGCACCACCCTGCACAAGGTCTTTGACTACGCCACAAACAATTACTCAAAAAGGGTCGCCTATCAATATGTCGATGGTGGCCAGAAATATACCTATGCGGAGTTCCGCACCAAGGTGGAACGCCTTTCCCAGCGGTTGACCCGTTTCGGCATCGCGCACGGAGACCGGGTGGCCATCCTGTCACAGAACATGCCCAACTGGGTGGTGGCCTTCTTCGCCGCCACGGCCTACGGACGCATCGCCGTCCCCATGCTGGCCGATGTCTCCGAGCACGAGGTCACCAACATCCTCACCCATTCGGAATCCAAGGTGCTGTTCATCTCCCAGCGCATGATGGGAAAACTGAGCGAAGAATGCCGGAAGAAACTCACCCTGGTCATTGACATTGAGACCTTTGAGTTCATCAAGAAGGACGACCAGGACTTCAAGTGCAACGGCTGGGTGAAAGACCCTCTGCCCGACGACCTTGCCTGCATCATCTACACTTCCGGCACCACCGGAAATGCAAAGGGCGTCATGCTGAGCCACCGCAACATCTGCGCCAACCTGGCGGCTTCCTTCAAGGCAAAACCCGCCTTCAAGAAAGACCGCTTCCTGAGCATTCTTCCGGCCGCGCACGCTTATGAAATGGGGGTTTCCACCATATACTCTTTCTATGTCGGGGCCACTTGCTATACGCTTCAGAAGCCGGCCGCTCCGGCCATCCTGCTCCCGGCCATGAAAAAGGTGAAGCCCACCATCATCTGCTCCGTCCCGCTCATCATCGAGAAGGTAATCAAGAACAGCGTATGGCCCACCATCCAAAAGAGCCGCGTTCTCTCCTGGGCCGACAAACACCTGCCCAAACTGTTGCACTGGTTCATCGGCCAACGCATTATCAAGACCTTTGGCGGAAAACTCACCTTCTTTGGAATCGGAGGCGCCAAGTTGGACCCGGCCATCGAGCAGTTCCTCATAGACTGTCACTTCCCCTATGCCGTGGGCTACGGCCTCACGGAAACCTCTCCGCTTGTGTGCAATGTCATGGTGAACAAGAAAAAGCACCTGGGTTCCATCGGCCCGGCTTCTTACAAGGTGGATATCCGGCTGGACAATGTCAACCCCGCCAACGGAGAAGGAGAGATTGTAGTCCGCGGAGACAATGTGATGCTGGGATACTACAAAGACCCTGAGCGCACCCTACAGGTACTGGACGACGAAGGCTGGTTCCATACCAACGATGTCGCCACCGTGGATGAAAACGGTCTCTATTACATCAAGGGCCGCCTCAACAACACCATTCTGGGTCCTTCCGGAGAAAACATCTATCCGGAGGAAATCGAGCAGGTAATCAATAACATCGAAGGCGTGGAAGAATCGCTGGTGATGGAACGCGACGGCAAGTTGGTGGCCCTGGTGAAGTTCCAGGACAATGCGCTGGACTGGGACCAGGCCTATGAAGACAAGTTCTTCGAGGAACTGGAAGCACGCAAGAAAGCCGTTCTGGAATGGGTGAACAAGACCGTGGGCAAGAACTCCAAGATTGGGGAGGTGGATGCCATGAAGGAGCCGTTCGAAAAGACGGCCACCCAGAAAATCCGCCGCTTCAAATACAAGAATTCCCACGGCGACGAGCCGGAGAAACCCACGGAAGAAGAACCCAAGAAAGATGAATAAGCATTTCCTCACGGGGCTGTTGGTTTTTGCCACAGCCCTTTCTTGCAAGCCTCTCACCTACGATGTCGTCGTGGTGGGTGGCGGGGCCGGCGGCACCACGGCGGCCATCGAGGCGGCAAGGGACGGTGCCCGCGTGCTCATTATCGAAGAAACGCCCTGGCTGGGCGGGATGCTAACCAGCGCCGGCGTAAGTGCCATCGACGGCAATTACCGGCTTCGGGGCGGTTTGTTCGACGAATTCACCGATTCCTTGTCGGCCCGCTACGGCGGATACGAAGCCCTCAAGTCCGGTTGGGTATCCAACATCCTGTTCAATCCGGCCATAGGAAACGAGGTGCTCCAGAATATGGCCCGGGAAGCCGGTGTAGAAGTGCGGCTGAACACCTCGGTCCGGGAAATCAAGGGAAACTGGACCCTGTCGCTGTCTGACGGGCGGCAGGTGAAAACCCGCATCCTCATTGACGGAACCGAACTGGGAGATGTGGCGGAAGCCGTCGGCTGCGAGGAACTGAAAGACCGGGTATCGGCCCAGGACTTTACCTATGTGGCCATCGTGAAGTTTTACGACCACGAGGTTCCCATGGAAAAGCCGGAAGGCTACGACATCGACAACTACCGCAGTTGCTGCGACAATCCCCTGGCCGATAACCGGGGAGGCGTCAATCCCTATGGACAGCAACTCTGGAGCCCGGAGATGATGCTCTCCTACGGACGGCTGCCGGACGGGCACATCATGCTCAACTGGCCCATCTTTGCCAACGACTATTTTGCCGAATATCTGGACATGACGCCCGACGAGCGGAAAGAAGTGGTCCGGAAAGCCAAACTCCGCACCCTGGGATACATTTATTTCTTGCAGAATGAACTGGGATACAGGAATTTGGGAATTGCCGACGATGTTTATCCCACCCCGGACGGACTCCCCTTCTTCCCCTACTGGCGGGAAGCCCGTCGCATTGCAGGCCGTGACACCATGACGGTGGATGCCGCCAAAAGGCCGTACGATTTTGACCTCTACACCCGCGCCGTGGCTGTAGGAGACTATCCGGTGGACCATCATCACATCCAGAATCCCCGCCGGGAAGAACTGAGCCATCTGTGGTTCGGCAAAATACCCTCCTTCAGCGTTCCGCTGGGTGTTTTGATTCCCATCCGGACCGAGAACTTCCTGGTGGCCGACAAGGCCATCTCCACCTCGTGGGAAATGAACGGAAGCACGCGCCTGCAGCCCGTAGTGATGGGATTGGGGCAGGCTGCCGGGGCTCTGGCGGCCATCGCCGTGAAAACCGGCTGCCGACCGTCCGACGTCCCTGTCCCGCAGGTGCAGTCCGTCCTGCTGGACCACGGCTGCTACCTTCTCCCCTTCCTGGATCTCAAGCCTTCCGACCCCGGCTTCCGGGAACTGCAGGAAAAGGGTGTCCGCGGCGAAGTGAAAGGCATCGGCCGTACCGTAGGCTGGGCCAACGAAACCTGGGTAAATCTTCCTCAAGATGAACAATAGAAACCTTTCCCTGGACATTTTCCGCGCCCTCACGATGGCGCTGATGGTCTTTGTCAACGACTTCTGGACAGTTCTGGAGGTTCCCCACTTTCTGGAGCATTATGGCACCTGGGAAGACGGCATGGGCCTTTCGGACTTCGTCTATCCCATGTTCCTCTTTGCCATGGGAATGAGCGTTCCGTATGCTTTGGAAAACCGTCTTTCACGGGGCGCCGGAACATGGGATTGCTTCCGCCATATCCTGGGCCGTACGATGGCCCTTCTTCTGATGGGCGCTTTCATCGTCAATTCCGAAGTGCCGATGGCCGGCAACAAAGGAGTCTATTGGCTGGTGATGGTAGCGGGATTCTTTCTGGTCTGGAACCACTATCCGAAAGACTTCAAACCGGCCCGCTGGCTACGCCTGGCCGGTATCGTCATGCTGTGCATACTCGCCACCACATACCGGTCGGCCGAAGGAGGCCTCTTCCGGGCCAGTTGGTGGGGCATTCTGGGCCAGATTGGCTGGATGTATCTTTTCACCGCTACCGCCTATCTGCTATGTAGGAACTGCAAATGGGCTCTGGGAATCCTCTGGGCAGCCCTATGCCTTCTGAATATCGGGACGGCTCCGCTCCGCGAAGGCGGCACCCTAGTACCTGCCAATTTCCTGGCCGATTTTGCCGGAGCACTGCAGATTGGCAACGGGCATAGCGTGATTATGTCGATGGGGGGCCTGCTTACCTCGCTCTTCTGTTTAAGGCTGAAGAAGAGCAAACCCGGCCTGCGGACGGGAATCGGCCTGTCGGCTGCCGCTGTCCTGGCTGTTCTGGGAATGGCCGAAC
>ONTQ01000003.1 GCA_900320795.1 uncultured Bacteroidales bacterium | reverse complement strand
TAATGCTTAGCTTGTCCTTGACTTTTCTGTTTCCTAAGAAACTGACGCTCGTTTAAATTAGAAAAGTGTTACAACTTTTCCGGTACTTGCTTGTACTTTTAGTCTTTCAATATTGTCAATGAGCCGTAAAAAATCCCGTTCGTTTCAAACGGGACTGCAAAGGTAGTAACTTTTTTTGAACCCACAAATTTTTTCGCGTTTTTTTGCAAAAAATTTAAAGATTTGCCACAGGACGGAGCACAAAGCGGAATTCCCGCTCGCGGGCGGGCAAGCGATACTTCTCCATGGGAAGTGCTCCCCAGGAGTTGATGCCGCCCACACCCATCTGCACGGCGTCGATGTGTACGTGCGTCTGTCCGGAGGGTTTGAGTTCCAGCGAATGGCGCGGAACACCGTACTGCCCGTTATGGTTCTTCACGGACGTGTCCCCTTCGGCTTTGGCTACATCCAGGTCCTCGATGGAGAAAGGCAGGGCCGAGGCCGAGAAATCCACCGGAGAAAGCACCTCCAGGCCGTTTCCGCCCTCGTCCAGGACGCGGAAGAAACGAAGGCCCGTGTGGGTGCCGGACTCCTGTGTGCGCACATAGCCATAATGGTACTGGTCGGCCACCATCTGCCGATATCGACCCAACAGGGCGGCACTGCGGCGGTCGATATAATTCTCCCAGGGCCCCAGGCCGAAGAAATCGATCCGGTCAAAGGAGGCGGGCATGGCGAAGACCATTCCGAAGCGGAAGAGGTCCGGAGCCTCGGAGAGGGAACCGGCATCGGCCATCCTTTCCACGACGCTCAGACTACCGTCGGAAGCGACACGATAGAACACCGATACGGCGGCCTTGCCGTCCAGCGGCTTGTATTCCACCTCCACCAGGCAGGCTCCATCCTGCGGCGCAAGGTTGAAAGAGGCCACCTCGAAAGCCGGATTGCGCCACAAGGCCTGGCGGTATTGCAGGCCGGCACCCAAATCGTTCTCCACCACGGCGCGGTTGAAACAAGGCATGAGCGGAGCACTGAGGAGTTCCTTGCGCTCCAGAGTATAGGAGGTGAGGGCTCCGGAGGCCTTGTCGAAACTCACCGTCCATACGGCCTTTCGCTCCCCTGCCGTGCCGGGCGCATCCAGCGTGCCGCTGAGAACCAGTGTGCGGGCGCTGTCGTACAGGCCCACATGACCGCCTTCACACTCCATCAGGAGCGGACGGCTGTCACGCAGGAGCAACTGGTCGTAAGCAATCTCCGTCCCGGCGGCCAGCAGCGGCCACGCCCGTTTCAGCACATAACGGGCATTGAGCGTCAGCGTACCGGAATAAGCGTCCAACGGGCCGATACCCAGGTCCTTCACTACTGTTTCCTGCGGCTTCACGTCCAACTCTTCCACGACGCCCGTCCGAACGGCCACGCCGTCGGCCTCCAGGGTCCAGACCAGGCGTACATCGGCCAAATCCTTGAAGAAGAACTCATTGTGGATGGAAAGGGCTTCCGGAGTGCCGGACGTAAGGATGTCACGGTACTGGTAGCGCACCTCATAGGCATGCGGGTGCAGGGTGCGGTCGGCGGCGATGACGCCGTTGCAGTTGAAGGAACCGTCGGAAGGATCGGCCGGATTATAGTCTCCGCCGAAGGCAAAGTACTTTCCGTTCCAGAGGGCCTGGTCCTGGAAATCCCAGATGAAGCCGCCTTGATAAGCCGGATACTTGCGCACAAGGTCCCAGTAGTCGCTGAAGTTCCCCATGGAATTGCCCATGGCGTGGGCATATTCGCACTGGATGAGCGGGCGGTCCGGCTTGGCCGATACATACGCTTCGCTCGCTTCGGGACTCATGTACATGGGGCAGACGATGTCCGAACAGTCATATTTGGTGAAAAGGGCGTTCTCATACTGCACGGGGCGGGTGGAATCGTAGGACTTGATCCAGTCCCGGCAGTCCACGAAGTTGGGGCCGGGACCGGCCTCGTTCCCGAGGCTCCACACAATCACCGAAGGATGGTTGAAGTCGCGCTGGACCATGCGCTGGTCGCGGATAAGGTGGGCGGCGCGGAAGGAGGCGTCCTGTGCCAGGGTAACACCGTCGGCATAGCCCATGCCATGGGATTCGATGTTTCCTTCGTCCACTACATACAGGCCGTACCGGTCACAGAGGGCCAGCCAGCGGGGATCGTCGGGATAGTGACAGGTGCGCACCGCATTGATATTCAGTTCCTTCATGATGCGGATATCCCGAATCATGTCTTCTTCAGAAACGATGTAACCCTTGGTCGGATGCATCTCATGCCGGTCGGCTCCTTTGATTAGAACGGGCTGTCCGTTCACCAGAAGATGCGCATTCCGGATTTCCACCGTGCGGAAACCCATCTGGAAAGCGGCGCTCTCCACCACCGCGCCACGGGCGTCGCGGGCCGCTACCTCCAGACGGTACAGGGTGGGAATCTCCGCACTCCAGGGCTGCACGCCCTGCACTTGGGCCGAAAGGGCAGCCTTCCCCCTGGACACCGAAGCGGCCGGGAGGACGGCCATGGTGCGGCCTTCCGCATCCGTAAGGGTGGCCGATACCGACTTGATGCCGGAGGTGACATCGGCCTGGACCTCAAGGGCTCCGTCGGCCTTGGCGATGATGTGGACGTCCTCCAGGCGCTGCTTTTCACGCGTATAGACATAGACACCGCGGGATAGGCCGCTCAGGCGCCAGAAATCCTGGTCTTCCAGGTAGGAACCGTCACACCAGCGGAAAATCTCCAGGGCAATCACATTCTGCCCCGGACGAACGTATTTGGTAAGGTCGAAGCGGGCTTCCAGTTTGCTGTCTTCGCTATAGCCCACCATCTTTCCGTTTACCCAGACGCGCACGTTGGAAGTGGCGCTGCCGATGCAAAGATACACCGGCTTCTTCTCCCATTCCGCGGGGATGTCGAACACGCGGCGGTACTGCCCCACATGGTTTCCTTTCTGCGGAACGATAGGTGGATTGTTCTTGTACTGCCCCCTCCATGCATAGCCGATATTCACATAAACGGGGTCGCCGTAGCCGTTGAGTTCCCACAGACCGGGAACAGGCATCTCGTCCCATCCGGCATCATTGTAGTTGATGGCCTCAAAGCCTTTCAGGCGGGACTCCACCGTCTCGCTCCAATGGAAGCGCCAGCGGCCATTCAGGGAAAGGGTCTGCTGCTGATCCGTCACGAAAGTGGTATGCATGGGGAGGCGGTTTTCCTCATAGACTTCAGGGTCCTGCCAGGGCTCCACTTTGCGGGCGGCATAGACGGAGGTCAAGGTTATCAGTGCCAGTGTTACGGCGATTGCTTTTTTCATAGCATGTTGAATTAGTACGCAAATATAAATAAAAAGAGCATCCCGGTCAAGCCGGGAATGAGATGACGAAGTTTTTTGTATCTTTGTGCCGATTATGGAAAAGAAAGTATCTCTTTGGCAGATTTTCACCGTTTTCGCCAAAATCGGCGCTTTCACCATCGGCGGCGGATATGCGATGATTCCCATCATCCAGGCCGAAATGTCCCGCCGGGGCTGGATTTCGGACGATGACCTGCCGGACATCGTCGCCCTCTCCCAAAGCGCTCCCGGCGTAATGGCGGTGAACATTTCCATTTTTGCCGGGCACCGGCTGCGTGGGGTGAAAGGCAGCATCGCCGCCACCCTGGGCAGCATCACGCCTTCCTTCCTGATTATCCTGGCCATCGCCATGTTCTTCACCGCTTTCAAGGACAACCCCTACGTGGAACGGGCCTTCAAGGGCATCCGCCCGGTGGTGATTTCCCTTATCGCCGTGCCGATGATCAACATGGCCCGGAAATCCTGCAAGAACGTGTGGACGTGGCTGCTGGCCATTGTCTCGCTGGGGCTGGTGGCCTTTCTCAATGTCTCTCCCATCTACATCATCCTCTGCGTACTGGTGCTGGGATTCAGTTTCACCTATTATAGAATGAAGAAAGATTCTTCGCTGCACTCAGAATGACAAGGTGTCATCCTGAGGAGCGAAGAGACGAAGGAACTGCATGGAAACATTGATACTTATCGGCCAACTGGCCTGGACTTTCTTTATCATAGGGGCTTTCACCATCGGCGGCGGCTATGCGATGCTTTCGCTCATCCAGAACCAAGTGGTGGTGGAACATGCCTGGATTTCGGAAAGCACGTTCACGGACATCGTGGCCATTTCACAGATGACCCCCGGGCCGATCGGCATCAACAGCGCCACCTATGTGGGCTACGATGTGCTCTACGCAGCCACCGGAAGCCATCTGCTGGGCGTCTGCGGTTCCCTTACCGCCACCCTGTCCCTCATGCTGCCGTCCTTCGTAATCATGCTCCTCATCGTGCGCTTTTACATGAAGTTCCGTACCAGCCGCCTGTACGCCGGCACCATGGCCTGGCTCAAACCGGCGGTGGTGGGGCTCATCGGCGCCGCGGCCGTCATCCTCATCATCAAAACCACATGGACGGGTGGCGTTCCCCAGGTCCGGGTGGTTGCGGAAAACTTTCCCGACTGGAAGAGCTGGGTGCTGCTGGGCGGCGCCTTCGTAGCCGGCTACTGGGGCAAAGTGAACCCCATCTACATCATCCTGGCCGGTGCCGTGCTGGGGCTTCTTCTTTACTAAATTGCAAAAGGTCTGCTTTTTTCTTACAGACCTTTTGCATGAAAATTGCCTCTGAGGCCCCTGGAATGGGGTTCTGGTGCAAAAGGTGTGAGGCTTAAAAACCGACCTTTTGCAAAGGAGGGCCTACCAGCCCCAGTCTTTCTTGGACAGGTATTCCTCCATTTCTTCCGGAGTGCGGGCGCTCTGGCGGTCCAGGCCGATGAGTCCGCGGCAGTCCAGCGAATAGTTCATGCCCATGGCGTCCAGTATCTCGAAGGTGTGGTCCAGGGAGGCGTTGAAACGGGCATAGTCCTTCTTGTCGGCCGCGCACCACTGCACTTCCGAAAGGGCGCACATACGGGGCAGCAGCATATATTCCAGATGCTCCGGCGTGGCGATGTATTCCGTCCAGAGGTTGGCCTGCACGCCCAGGATGTGGTCTTCGGCCTCCGGGGCGATCCCCTCGAAAGGTTCGTAGGAATAGACCTTCTCCAGCGGGAGGTCGCCTCCGATGCCGAAGGGTTCCTTGTCGCGCTCCTGGGTCTGGTAGAAGTCGAAGTAGCAGAAGCCGTTGGGGGTCATGATGGCGTCGAAGCCCTTGGAAGCGGCCTCGATGCCGCCCTGGACGCCGCGCCAGGACATGACCGTGGCACCCTTGGCCAGGTCTCCCTGCAGGATTTCATCCCAGCCGATAATCTTGCGGCCATGCCCGTTGAGGAAGGTCTGCACCCGTGCGGTGACATAGTTCTGAAGATAGTGCTTGGCGGCAGGGCCTTTCCTGATGCCCAGGGCCTTCATGCGCGCGGCGCACTTGGGGCACACGTCCCAGGGGTCGGGCCGATTGGGCTCCGCATCTCCGCCGAAGCATTCGTCACCACCCACATGGATGTATTCCGAAGGGAAGATGTCCATGAGTTCGGTGAGGACGGTTTCCAGGAAGGTGAACACTTGTTCGTTGCCGGCGCAGAGGATGTCCTTGGCCACGCCCCAGCGGGTCCACACCTCATAGGGGCCGCCGGTGCAGCCCAGTTCGGGATAGGCGGCGAGGGCGGCCACCATGTGGCCGGGGAGGTCAATCTCCGGAATCACGGTGATGCCGCGCTCGGCGGCGTAGGCCACCACTTAGCCGCCGTAGCGGATGCCGTCGTTGGAGCCCCAGTCTTTCTTGATGACCGTTCCGTTACGCCAGGCGCTGATTTCCGTGAGTTTGGGATAGGCCTTGATTTCCACGCGCCAGCCCTGGTCGTCGGTGAGATGCCAGTGCAGGCGGTTGAGTTTGTAAACGCTCATCACGTCCAGGTAGCGCTTCACCTCGTCCACGGTCCAGAAGTGACGGGATACGTCCAAGTGCATGCCGCGGTAGTCAAAGCGGGGCTGGTCCAGGATTTCCACGCAGGGAAGGGCCCAGTGGGCCTTCACCGGCTTGTCGCCGTAGATGGCGGCCGGCAGCATCTGCTTGAGGGTTTCGCAAGCATAGACAAACCCGTTCAGAGCCGATGCTTCCACCGTGGCGCCCTGTTCGGTAACGTTGATGGAATACTGCTCTGCAGCCAGGTTCGGGTTCACCAGGAACTGGATTTCGTCTTTCCCCAGCGGACTAACCTTGCCGCTGGCCTTCTCAAGGGCATTTTTGAAGCGCCAGACAGCAGCGGAAGAAGCATCATCCATGCGAGGGTCCAGGAAGAAGGATTTGCCGGCTATCGCGTAAGAGCCTTCCGATACGGTGACATCGGCCGGCATGGGAATCACGTGGAAAGCCTGCGGCTGAGGCTTGGCACAGGCGGCCACCAGAACGGCCGCGGTCAAAAACAGAGAGATGCGTTTCATGTTGTTATAAGGATTGAATTATTCCACGGGAATGGGGTGGCGGCGCAGGAGAGCCCAGGCCAGGCCGCAGTAGAGGAGAATCCACAGGGTGTTCACCACCAGCCGCACGGCCATCGGGAGGGAGAGACCGGGGATAAGATTCGGCGTACTGAAGAGCAGGATGCCCAGATAGGCCAGGCCCATCAGGATGAAAATGCCGCCGATGCGCTTCCAACTGTACGGGATGGGATAGTACCTGGCCCCCAGGGCTGCACTGATGATGAACATGGTGAGGTAACTGGCCAGATGTCCGAAGGCCGATGCCCAGTAGGAGTAACGCGGCATAAAGACGATGTTCACCACGGCCGTCACCGCCAGGCCGGCCAGGGTAATCCAGATGGCCATGTTGGTTTTACCGGACAGTTTGTACCACATGGAAACGTTGAAGAGCATGCCCAGCAGCATGTAACTCAGCAGCATGACGGGTACGACGCCGATTCCCACGCGGAAATCCCGGCCCAGCAGGAGGGAGATGATGTCGATATAGCCGATAACGCCCAGAAAAACCAGCCCGCAGAAGGCGGTGAAGTATTCCATCACCACAGCATACAGTTCCTTGGAGTTCTTGTCCCGGGCCCGCTGGAAGAAGAAAGGTTCGGCCGCATAGCGGAACATCTGGATAAAGAGATTCATGATGACCGCCAGTTTCACGGCCGCCTGATACACGCCCAGGGAGGCCAGCCACTGCTCGGAGGAAGTGTCGAAGAAACGGAACAGGACCCGGTCCAGGAAATCGTTGGCAACCCCCGGAAGAGCGGCCACCATCAGGGGGATGGAATACACCAGCATGCGTTTCACAACGCCGCGGTCCCACACCAGCTTGAGCCGGATAATGTCCGGAATAAACAGCACCAGGCACAGCACGCAACTGATGAAGATGGCAAACACCGGATACGTGAAATCCGGCCGGGCGGGGTAAACGAAGAAGAGGACCAGATTGGCGCCCGTCTCGGTAAGGATCTTCACCGTCTTGAGAATGGCAAACTTCACGGCCTTGTGCTCCTGCCGCAGCTTCGCGAACAAGATGGCCGTGATGCTGTCGCAGAACAGGATGCCCGCCACATAGATAATCAAACGTTTATATCCTTCATAACCCAGCGCGGCCGATATGGGCTCTGAAAACGCCACCATACAGGCCAGGAAGGCCAGGTTGAGTCCAAAGACAGTGAGCAGCGCACCCGAATACACTTTGCGGGGATCCTCCCCTTCCTTGTTGGCGAAACGGAAGCAGCCCGTCTCCAAGCCCAGCACCAACACCACCTGAAGGATGGCGATGTAGGCCATGAACTCGGTGACTACGCCATACTGCACCTGCGTGAGCATGCGCGTATAGATGGGCACGAAGAGGAAATTCAGGACGCGGGCAAGGATGGAGCTGAATCCATAGATTGCGGTCTCGCCTGCCAGTTGTTTGAGCGGATTTTTTGCCATATCACTACAAAAATAACTATTTTTGCAGAAAAGTTCAGTTATTATGACAAAGAAGTTCCTTTATTTCGCCATCGGACTGGCTCTCGTCGCGGGCTGCAAAAACCGGGTCAAGAACGCCCAGCCCCAGGAAGAGGCCGTCGTACAGGAAGAAGACATGACCGTGGAACCGGCCGATACCGTCACCGCCGTCAAGGAGGCCCAGACCCTTCCCGCCGAGCCGGTCTTCGATATTGTTACCAACATGGGCACCATCCGCGTGAAACTGTACAAGGATACGCCCAAACATCGTGACAACTTTGAAAAACTGGCCCTTTCCGGCTATTACGACAGCACCCTTTTCCACCGCGTCATCAACGGTTTCATGATCCAGGGCGGAGACCCCTTCACCAAAGACACTGCCAAAGTGGCACATTATGGAGAAGGCGGCCCGGCCTATACCATTCCGGCCGAAATGCGGGACAGCGAAGGGAACCCCCTGCATCGGCACAAGAAAGGAGCCCTGGCAGCAGCGCGGGTCGGAGACCTGGCCAATCCGTTCAAGGCTTCTTCTGGCTCGCAGTTCTACCTGGTCCAGGATCCCGACCACTGCATTCACCTGGACGGCGAATACAGCGTCTTCGGAGAAACGGTGGCCGGCCTCAACGTCATTGACAAAATCGCCGCCGTCGATACCGACCGGTTGGACCGTCCCAAGACCGACGTACGCATCCTCTCCATCCGCCCCAACAAAGAACTCAACGAAATGGAGAAAAATAAAGAGTTTGGCACGGATTTCGCAGAAGAAAAAAGCGAATAGTTTTTTTAATAGGTTAAGTTTTTAGGTTAGAATGAAGGACGGTCCTTGCTGGGAAGCACGGACCGTTCTGATTGAAAAACCACCCGGATATTTATGGAAATCAAATTGAAAAGACAGGAAGTTCCGGTGCTTCTTCTCACCGGCTATCTCGGAAGCGGCAAGACAACCCTGCTGAACCGCATCCTCAGCAACAAGAAAGGAATCAAGTTTGCCGTCATCGTGAACGACATCGGCGAAGTGAACATCGATGCCAGCCTCATCGAGAAGGGCGGCATCGTCGGCGGCACGGACGACTCGCTGGTCGCCCTCCAGAACGGCTGCATCTGCTGCACCCTGAAGATGGACCTGGTGGCCCAACTGGCCGATTTGACATCGGCCCGGAAGTTCGATTACATCGTCATCGAGGCCAGCGGGATCTGCGAGCCCGCGCCCATCGCCCAGACGATCAGCACCATGCCGGCCCTGGCGCCGCAGTACTCCCAGGGCGCCCTTCCGTATGTGGACTGCATCACCACGGTGGTGGATGCCCTGCGCATGAAGGACGAGTTTGAAAGCGGCTCCGCGCTGGAAAAGGAGGACATCGGCGACGATGACCTGGAGCGCCTGGTCATCGAGCAAATCGAGTTCTGCAACATCGTGCTGCTGAACAAGGCCGCCGAGGTTGCGCCCGAGGACCTTGGGAAACTCAAGGGCATCGTCAAGAGCATCAACCCCGGCGCCAAGGTGCTGGAATGCAACTACGGAGACGTGGACTTGGACGAACTCATCTACACCGGTATGTTCAATTTTGACGAAGTGGCCACATCGGCCGCCTGGATTGCTGCCATCGAAGGCGAGGAGGACGAGGACGGAGAGGCCGAAGGCGAAGCCCTGGAATACGGCATCGACACCTATGTCTATACCCGTCGTCCGGCCCTGGACCTGAATAAGTTCGACCACATGGTGGCCACCAAATGGCCTTCCAATATCATCCGCGCCAAGGGACTTTGCTACTTCTCCGACGACATTGACAAATGCTATCTCTTCGAGCAGGCCGGAAAGCAGAAGAGCGTCCGCGACGCCGGTCTCTGGTTTGCCACGATGGAGCCTGAGGAGTTGCAGGAAATGATGAACCGCGACCGCAAACTCCGCGCCGACTGGGACCCGGAGTACGGAGACCGCATGCAGAAAATCGTATTCATCGGCCAGCACCTGGACAAGCCTGCCTTGGAGAAACTGATGGACAGTTGTCTGGCCTGACGATCATTCTGGGCAAAGCGCCTTGTCATTCTGAGCGAAGCGAAGAATCTTTTTTTTTTGCAAACACAAAAAAAGTTCCTATATTTGCAGTCCCGTTTTTGCGGGACTGAGATGCTCGAGTGGCTTAAGAGGCACGCCTGGAAAGCGTGTATACTCCAAAAGGGTATCCCGAGTTCGAATCTCGGTCTCTCCGCAAAAATGCCTTCTGCAAGCACGCAGGAGGCATTTTTAATTACTTCCCCGGTAATGTTTTACTCCAGTCCGCGGGCACGCATGAGAGCGGAAGGGTCGGGATTGGTGCCTCGGAACTGCCGGTAAAGGACCATGGGCTCCTCTGAGCCGCCTTTCTCCAGGAAGGTAGAGCGGAAAGAGGAAGCCGTTTCCTTGTTGAAGATACCGTCGGCCTTGAACTTCTCCCAGGCATCCACGGCCAGTACCTCGCTCCATAGATAGCTGTAGTAGCCGGCGCTGTAACCGCTGTTGAAGATGTGGTTGAAGTAAGTGGTGCGGTAACGCGGGATAATCTCGTCAATAAGGCCCATTTCGGCGCAGACCTTCTGCTCGAAGGCGCGGATATCTTCAGGGCCGTTGAAAGCGGCCAACTGGGCCGATGACAGTTCGTGCCAGCGCATGTCCAGAATGGAGGCGGCGCAGAGTTCGCCCGTCATGAAGCCCTGGTTGAACTTGAGCGCCTTCCGAATCTTGTCCACCAGTTCGGCCGGAATAGGCTCGCCGGTCCGGTAGTCGTTGGCATAGGCCGACAAGATCTCGGGCACGAAGGCGAAGTTCTCGTTGAACTGGGAGAACATTTCCACGAAGTCACGGGCCACGGAAGTGCCGGAAACGCTCTTGTAGTGGCACTTGGTGAGGAAACCGTGCAGGGCATGGCCAAACTCGTGGAAAGCCGTCTGCACATTGTCGATGGTCAGGAGGCTGGGAACGGCATCCGTGGGATCGGCCCCGGGAGAGGGGAAATTGCACACGTTCACAATGACAGGACGCACATCCTTGCCGTTATCCACATACTGGTCGCGGAAATTGTTCATCCAGGCACCGCCCCGCTTGGTGGGACGCACATAGTAGTCACGATAGAAAATGCCGATGAGGCGGCCGTCCGGTTCGGAGAGTTTGTAGGCGCTCACCACCGGATTGTACACTTCCACTTCGGGAGCGGGTTCGATGCGGATGCCATAGATGCGCTCTGCTGCGGTGAAAACGCCTTTCAGGACGCTGTCGGCCTGGAAATAAGGCTTGGTCTGGGACTCGTCCAGGGCATATTTCTGCGCGCGGACTTTTTCGGCATAGTAGCTCCAGTCCCAGGCTTCAATCTTGTGGCCGGCGAGTTTTTCCATATCGGCCTTTTCCTCACGGGCCTTGCGCATGGCGGCGTCCATGATGGGCTGCAGGAAGTTGTCCACCGTAGCGGGATCGCCGGCCATCTTGTCGGAGAGCTGGAAGGCAGCGAAGTTGGGATAGCCCAGCAGCTCGGCCATCTCTGCACGGAGTTTCAGGATTTCCAGTACGATGGCGTTGTTGTCCTCCGCGTTGGCGTTGTTGCCGCGGGCGGCATAGGCCTTGAACACCTCTTCGCGCTTGGCACGGTCGTCACAGGAAGACATGAAATCGTAGTATTCGCTCACGGTGAGACCCGTCGCGTCCTTGAAGGCGTTGTTCTCGGCCAAGAGGTTCTGGCCGAATTTCTGGGAAAGGGTACTCAGGCGGGTGGAAATCTCGGCAAAACGCTTCTTGCCGGCCTGGTCCAGGCCCACGCCGTTACGCTCAAAAGCCTGATAAAGCTTCTTCACGACCATCTGCTGCTCGCGGGTCAGGCTTGCAGATGCATCATAAACGGCCTTTACACGGGCAAACAGGGCTTCGTTCATGAGAATTTCATTCTCCGCCTCGGTGAGTTCGGGAAGGATTTCTTCCTCGATAGCCTGCATTTCGGGAGTGGACTCACTCTCGGACAGATTGAAAAACACTCCCTGCACTTTGTCCAGGATGGGGCTGGCGTTCTCATAGGCCAGGATGGTATTTTCAAAGGTGGGAGCATCGGGATTGGCGATGATGGCCTGGATGTTGGCCTTCTCCTCGGCGATACCGGCCCGGAAAGCGGGAAGGTACTGGTCCGTAGTGATTTTTGAGAAGGGAGCGGTCCCGTACGGGGTGTCCCATTCCTGAAGGAAGATGTTTTCTGTCTGTTGGTTACAAGCTGTCAGCATGGCAAAAGCAGCAAAAAGGATAAGACTGCGTTTCATATCTTATAATATAGGTTTAGCAAATAATTGACCCTGGGCAGCGGAAGGGGCGTTTCCGTAAGAAGCGTCCGCAGGGAGGCCGATACGCCCAGCCGGTGACGTCCCATCACCCATAACTTTCCGCCCTGCAGATTGAGGGAGAAAAGGGAGTCATCGTCCAGAAGGTCGGCCGATACATAGCCGGCGTCCTTGCCCCAGGACAGTCCACCGGAGAAATGACGGGTCTTTCCTACACAACCCAGGCCTTGGATGGACAGGTTGGGGATAATCAGCAGCGGCAGGCGGAAACCGATTTCGGCGCCATAGCCCAGGCCATCCGTCCGGGTGAGCATATAGGCGGTGGTGCGCACGTTGAAACCGTTGGCATTGTAACTCCAGTTGAGGTCTCCCGACCAGCGGAGGGCTTCCTCGTCATGGAACTGAAAGCCGCCCGCACTGGCCCAGAAACGCGAATTCCCGGCCATGTACTGTATGCCGGCCTTTCCCTGCCAGGAGACGAATGCATCCCCCATCTGCCGGAGCGAACTGGCAAGCGCCGCCACGTTGAACACCCATCGGGACACCTGATAGGCAGCCCCCGCCCAGGCCTCCATCCGACGGTCGTCAAGATCCTGGAGGGAAATCCGGACATCGGCGCCGCCCATTACCCGCCAGTGGGACGTAAGACGGCTGTTGATTCCGCCGGCCAGATGCAGTTTTTGGCTGCCGGGCGAGAACTGAGCCAATGCGGTCAGATAAGCGGTGGTGCGCTCCGACGGCGTATAGGTATAGCGGAGGAAGGACAGCGGCGAGTTGGCATACAGGAGCGCCGCGCTGAAGCGACTTTTGGCACTGACAATCTTGTCGGCCCCCAGATAGGCCGATCCCCACTGCTCGCCGGCATAGGCCGACAGGGACGGCGTATGGGCTCCGAGATCGGCCGAAACCACCCAGCCGTCCTGCATGACGCCGGTGGAATAAGCGGCCTGCGCCCGGCCGTACCAGAAGGCGTTGTTGCTGTATAGGCTGGCCCGGAAACCGGAGCGGAAAGCCGAAGCCGTTCCGTCAATGCAGTCCCTGCTTCCGCCCCTTCTGAAAGGGTGCTCCGGCGAAAAGACTCCGACAGGGCGGAGCCCAGCAATGTGCTTCCGTCCAGGTGTACGCCGGCCAGATAATAATCCTTCCCCTCCACGCCCCGGGAAGCGTTCCTGAGATACGGGAAGTAGTAGCGGGAGAGGTTGCTCACGATATCCGTCGAGCCGAACAGGGCTTCCGGGTGGTCGTCGGCCACGTGGGGAACCTCCTGCAGGAGCACATTGAAAACATTCTTGACACGACCGTCGGACACCGTCACCTTGAGGCGGGTTTCCAGAAGGCCGGGGGCGCTGACCTCCAGCACATACTGGCCGTCCGCCAGGCCGGGAACCATGAAACTTCCCTTCTCGTTGGTCTTCACCGTTGCCACCGTGCGGGCCTTCTGCAGCACCACCACGGTGGCATGCTCGATGGCCTGCTTGTCCAGGCGGGAAAACACCCTTCCTTTGACACCGCCGGAGGGAGCCTCTGACGGAGCAGCCATCATGATGGCAACGAGCAGTGCCAGAAGGGATTTGAGCATCTATTTCTGAATATAGATGTAGGTAGGATAGTGATCGGAAAAGCCGCCGATGAAACGCCCGTTGGAGAAGGTGCGGAAAGGCGTTCCCTTATACTGGCCGCTCTGCTGGGTCATATACGATTTTTCAAACACCCGGCCATAGTATTTCTTCCCCTGTTTAATGATGTGGAAACTGCCCTTGGGCGCGTTCACCAGCGCATCATTCACCAGGATACAGTCAAAGATATTGGGATCTCCCCTGTAAAAGAGGGAACCGATTCCGTCGTCCAGCATTTCCCAGAAGGGGTTGAAGAAGTCTCCGTCCTTCACTTCCCCCACCGTCCTGCGGCCGTGAAGATACTCCGAGAGGGAGGCATCCTGCGGGTTGTCGTTCATGTCTCCCATGGCGATGCACTTGATGCCGGGGTACTTCCGGGCCATCTCTTGGGAATGTTCATAGACAATCTCGGCGGCACGGGCACGGAGGTCCAGCCCCTTGTCTCCCCTGCGGGAAGGGAAATGGCATACATAGAAGGCAAAATGCTCGCCGTCAATGAGGCCGTGGACCATCAGGACGTCACGGGTGCGGAAATCGGCCTGTTCCTTCTTGTTGTAGGTGGTAAAATGGATGGAGGAGTTAAAGTCGAAAGGTAGGCACTCGCTGTCCAGCACTTTCATGCGGGCCGGATTGTACAGAAGGGCCACATCGACGCCGCGTCGGTCCGGGCTTTCGTAGTGGACGATCTTGTAATTGGCCTTGGCGATGGCCGGCTCCTTGACCAGGTCCTCCAGCACCTCGCGGTTCTCCACCTCGGCCAGGCCCAGCACGGTGTGCCAGACACCGTTCTCCTCCCGCATGTCGGCAATCACCCGGGCCAGGTTGGACAATTTCTTCCGATACTTGTCCGAAGTCCATTCGTTGGCGCCGTCGGGCAGGTATTCATAGTCGTTTTTGCCCTGGTCGTGGGTGGTATTGAACAGATTCTCAACATTGTAGAACCCGATGACCTGCTTACCGCCCTTCTTCTTGGCGCAGGCCTGCCCGGGCATAAGCATGAGGGCAGCCGCAAGAATCAGAAAACACTTTCTCATTTACTTCAGGTTCCAGAAATTGTTGTCCTTGGGATTCTCGGCCTTTACCTTGGCAGCCGTTTCGGCCGGAAGATTCGCAAAGAACTTAAATCCGGTCTTTTCTTCCAAGTCCTTGATAGACAGGGCAAAATCCTTCAGTGTAGTAGGCTGCCCCTGATAGTTCTTGTGGTCAAAATAGAAGGCAGACCCGATATAGGAGCCGCCGCTCAGGCGAAGCAAGGCCTTGAAGAAGGCATTAGGGATGGAAACCTTCTTGCCATTGTTGTCGGTACGGTATTCGATGGGTTTGTCCACCATGCAGCCGGTGACCACATACAGGGTATCCGTACTGTTGGAAGAGGCACTCCAGGTGCGGACAGCCGATTCCAGGTCTTCCCAAGGGCCGGCATTGAAAGCTTTGTCGGCCAGTTGAGGGGCGATGTTGGTGAAATAGAACGTCTGCTCGTTCATCTTGGTGGAGGCCAGGCGGTCGGCCGAAGGAAGCTGATGGCCGCGGTTGTACTTGGCACCTCCCTTTCCGTCATCGTAGATGTTTCCCGCCTTGAAGTAGGCCGGTTGGGCATCTTCCGCCACAAACGGGTCAAAGGCCCACTTGTCCGTGCGCTGGACCGTCTTCTTGGTATAGAGGTCATTGAGCGGATAGGCCACCCACAGGGCCACCATGTTGCTGCTGTCGTACAAGAAAGAATAGTTGCGGTAATTCTTGTCACCGATGGGGGCGGTGTGGATATGGTAGTTGGAAGCGTCCTTCACCTCGGGCAGTTCCATCCAGACGGGTACGGACTTGTACTCGTCGCCGAAATCGTCCTTCACAATGACTTCCTTGTTCTCCGTGATGAGGAGTTTCTTGATTTCCCAGGTGGGAGTGGTTTCCGAAGTGCTCTTATAGGTAAAAGCCACCTGGATGATTTTGTCCTTGAATTTCTTAAGGTCGATGTCGCCGGAAGACTGGAACTCGAAGGACTTGCCGGAGGTCATGTTGGGGATGGCCACGTTCTCCCAGGTTTCTCCTTTGTCGGCAGAAATTTTCAGGCCGATGAACTTGCTCAGGTCTTTTTCGTCGTTGGTGTAATTGAGGGCATGGTCGAAACGGAGGTACAGTTGGTTGTGCCCTTTGAGGTTGATGCGGGGAGAAACCAGCCAGCTCTCTGTCTTATAGCGTTTTCCCGTAGAGCTCACATAAGCTTGCGCCACTACGCCATACTCCGGATGGGCCGCATTGACAGACCAGATATCTCCGGGAAAATCTCCTTTGTCCTTGTCCTCAACGATGAACTCTCCCATCCCTTTGGTAAAGTCCATATTCAGGACCGTATCCCCGGTAATGATGGGCGGGTCATCGGCCAGGGCCGATTCCGAAGCCGCCTGCGTCACGGTATAGGTCACCGATGTGGACGTACCGGAGATGGCAAAGGTGACAACGCCCTTTCTTTCCAGTTGGAAATTCTCATCCACCTTGATTTCGATGGGAATGTCGCTATCGCCCTTTCCCACGGAGGGGCTCACCTTAATCCAGTCCACGTCCGAGGACGCCGTCCAGGAAAGGCTGGCCGTCAGGAGCAGCGTGCCCGTATAGGCATCGGCCGGAATGGACAATGTGTTGGAACCCTTGATACTGATGGAAGGGGTTGTAGGGGCGTCCGGTTTTCCGCAGGCTGCCAGGGCCAGAATAACCGCAGGGATAAGGAGGACCTTGCTGAGTTTCATATCGCGTCAGATTTTGTTAATTCACAAAGATAAGAAAGATTTTGGATAAAAAGAACCCGGGGCCTCCATAACGGAAGTCCCGGGTTGTAACGGGCAGGTATCGGCTTTATTTGGCAGCCTGAATACCGAAGATGAGGGCACGGAAACCGGTGTTGGTTCCTTCGCAGGTCTCCACCTTCACGGTCGTATCGGCAGCAAGGGCCGATTCGAAAGCGATTTCGTACTTGTCGCTGGCCGTAACCGTGGCGGTATAAGGAGAATTACCGGTCGCACCGTCATTGGCGGCGATATCCTGGGTGCTGACCACATTGTCACCTACGCTGAACTTGAGGGTGGCGGGAGCGCCTTTCCATGCTACAGCATAGTAACTCACTTTCTTGGTGCCGGCAGGGAGGGTGATGGTGGCATCACCATATTTCTTGCTGGTGCCGAACTTGAGGGTGAAAACCTCGTTGTACGTGTTTTCGCCAAGAGTGACATTCAACAGGCCGTCATCATAGCAACTGGAACCCAGCGTGTAGGCTACATTGGTGGAAAACTCGCCCAGTTCCCCGGCAGGCTCGTCCGGATCCTCGGGATCGGGGTCCACGTTTCCGCCTTTCTCCAGGCTCCAGAAGAAACCGCCGTTAATCTGAGGCGTTCCCTTGTAGGTGGACTTGGGACCGAAGACGGTAAGGATGTCACCCACTTCGATGCCTTCGGCGGCCACGACGCCCTTGCGGGCATCTCCGCTGGCGCCTACGCCCGGATAGCAGCCATAGATATAGAGCTCGTTGGTGCCGTCGGTGATGTAGATGTTGCCATACGAATCATTTGCGATTTCCTTCACGGTGCCGGAAACACGGTAGTAACCGCCGTCAGCGGCAGAGAGGACGGTGGGAATGTCGGCCTCGGTGACAGGGGTGATGCTTTCCAGCTGACCGCCGGTCATCTGGGCGCTGCCCTTGTATTCGCCGCGGTTTCCGAGGAGGGTGATGATGTCACCTTCGAGGATGCCTTCGGCCTGGAAGTCTCCCTTGGCGCCGATGCCATAGATATAGGCTTCGCCGCTGAAGTCCTTGATGTACACGTTGCCGTAGGTAGGATTGGCCACCTTGGTGATGACACCGGTGACGCGGTAGATGGTGCTGCTCACGGGAGCGGCCAGGAATTCGGCCACGGAAGCGTCGATGATGGCACCCTTCTGGGAGACCTTCAGTTCGGCGGTGTATTCCTTCTTGCCGTCGGTAGTATTGAAGATAACGGTGGTCTCACGGTCTCCGCCCTCATTGGGAGCGGCGGTAAGGATGACCACATTGTCGTCAACCACGGTAGCGCCCAGCCAGGACTTGGCATCCTCGGGAACGACGAAGCCCAGGTTGTTGCCCTTGTTTGTCAGAACGACGGTCATATCACCGCCTTCCTTGGGAAGGACCGCATCCTCGGGATCCGTGGATTCGACCTTGATGAGGGACTTGTTGATCTTGATGACAGTGACGTCCACCAGTTCGACGGTGGTGCCATAGGTGGTCTTGGGACCTTCCACGGTGATTTCGTCACCCACCTCGAGACCCCAGCTGAGGAAGTTCTTGGTGTTTCCCTTGGCGTCCAGCGTACCATAAATGGTGATGGTGCCGGTGTCGTCGGTGAGGTACCAGTTGCCATAGGTGGTGTTGTAGATACCGGTGCAGATACCGGTTACGCGGAACGTCTTGGCATCGGGGCCGGCAATGACCTCGGCGCAAGTGGCGTTGGATACGGTAGCCAAGCCCTGGATGACATTGATGAACTGGGTTTTTCCGCCGCAGGAAATCCGGATTTCAGCGGTACGGCCTTCACCTGCATCGGCAGAGAAGTTGAGGGTGCCCTGGCCGGCGCTTCCCGATGCGGGAGAAACGGTGAGCCAGTCGGGAACGTTGGAGATGCTCCAACTGTCAGTAGTCTGAATATCCACGGTAGTGGAACCACCGGCCGTGTTCAGGGAAACGTAGGAGGTGGAAACCTTTACCTCGTCCAGATAGTGATCGGCTTCTTTCTGGCAAGCGGTCAAAAGAGCGGCGCCTGCAAGGAGAGATGCAATGATATATTTGAGTTTCATATTGTTATGCCGATATTAAATTAGTTGAACAGATATTTGATACCGATGGAGGCATACCAGCACTGGGACAGGGTGTGGTTGGAAGTCCAGGTCTGGGTGCTGCCGCTGATGGCGGAAGGAGTGGAGAAAGTGGCATAACCCTGGGCGTCAACGCCTTCGTACTTGAGGATACGGGCATCGGTGCCGATTTCAGGATTCAGGTACTTGGCCACACCCCAGCTGCTG
Organism: uncultured Bacteroidales bacterium; assembly: GCA_900320795.1. Lineage (GTDB taxonomy): Bacteria > Bacteroidota > Bacteroidia > Bacteroidales > UBA932 > Cryptobacteroides. Next base: position 59,321 of record ONTQ01000003.1, on the reverse strand, counting down.
TTGAACAGGTTCATCAGGTTCTTGAGGTCGAAGCTGAGCTGCAGGGTGTTCTTGGTCTGGCCGATCTTCACGGTGAAGTCGTGCTTGTAACTGAGGTCGATGCGGTGGACCCAAGGGCTGTAAACGCTGTAACCTTCGGCATATTCACCCTGATGCTTGCTCAGATAGCTGTCCTTATGGACGTAGTCCATGAAGCGGTTGGCATCGTCCTGGGAGACGAAACGGAACTCCTTGTTGGCCACCTGCTCATCCGTAGGGATGTAGAGGGCGTCGTAGTTGTAACCGTCACCGTTCATATCGTTGGCCATCATGTAAGAGTAGTTGTAACCGCCCTTCCAGGCCTCATAGATGAGGGAATAGTGGTTGCCGCTCTTGTCATGAGCCGTAGCGGAAGCGACCACACGGTCCGGAGTCACATACTGGGAGTTGTGCAGCTTGATGTAGTTGGGGCCTTCCACGGTAGGGACATAGGTAAAGGCAGACTCGGCGGCGGAACCCGGCATACCGGTGATTTCCTTGTTCACGGTGTGGGTGTAGGCAGCCATGAGGCTGATCCACTCGGTGGGCTGCATGTTCAGGGTCACATTGGCGCTCCAGCCATAACCCTTGCTGGTGTTCTCCAGAACGAAAGCGGAAACCTGCTTGTCCTTGCCGTTCACCACGTTGTTAACACGGAAGTTACCGGCAGGATAGATCGGACGGTTGTCAGCACCGTTGAAGCGGGCGAAGCCACCCACGTTAATCATGCTCCAGTCGGAGATGGAAACGGCGTTGACGGTCTTGTTGAAGATACCTTCAGCCGTGATGCTGAACGGGAAGGAGGTCGGGAAGCTGTAATCGATGGCGAGGGAGGTCTTCCAAACCTGCGGCATCTTGAACTTGGGATCCACGGCGGAGATGGAGGAAGGAACGGTACCGTCTTCCGGCTTCACGGTGGTAGGATAACCCAGGCTCTGGAGTTTGTTGAGGAGGGCGTCGATGGTAGCCTTGCCGTTGTTGTCGGTCACGAGACCGCCGGCGAAGGTGTCCATGGAGAAGCCCATCTTCTCAGCATTGGCGGCATTGATTTGGGCCTGATACTGGACCAGACCGCCGTTGGTAGGCATGTTGGTGAAGAACACCAGCGGCAGACGGCCGCTGAACAGACCCGTTCCGCCGCGGACCTTCAGGCTCTTGTCACCGAGGACATCCCAGGTGAAGCCTACGCGAGGGGAAACGGTAATCTTGGAGGAAGGCCACTTGCCGGTGTCGATGTGGGTCTCGGCATAATCCTTGGCCTTGGGATAGTAGCTGAGGTCGTAGATGGCCTTGTTGGTCATCAGGTCCTTGTTGTTGAAGAACAGACCGTCCAGACGGAGGCCGTAGGTGAGTTTGAAGCGGTCGGTGGCGTTCCATTCGTCCTGGGCATAGATACCGGCCTTGTAGAACTGCACACGGGCGGCAGGGGTCTTTTCACCGTCATAGCCGTAGGTGAGGCAGACTACTTCCGGAGTGGCGCCGTTCAGGAAGTCGCTCACGGATTCATAACGATAGTAACCGGAACCGTTACGCATGTACTGGTTGTCGGCCATCTGATACTCGAAGTTGATGCCTCCGGTAATTTTGTGATTGCCAAGGTACCAGGTGAGGTCGTCCTTCACGTTGGCAACGGTGTTGTGCACGGCGTTGTTCCAGGTAAAGAGTTCGTAACCGAGGGCCATGTAGTTGTTGGTGCCGATACCGTCTTCCATGAGGTCACCGTCCTTGATGTCGATGAACGGGAACTCGGCGGAGTTGGTGCCGCGGATATCGTCCAGTTTGGAGAAGGTGGCGAGGAACTGGTTGGACAGGTTGTCGGTGAGACGGCTGTTCAGATCCAGGGACCAGGTGCTCACAATGTTCTTCATGGAATACATGGAGTTGGCGAAGGACATGGAGGACTTGGACATACGGCCGTCCACCATACGGGTGCCACCGTCCATGGAAGAAGCGTTGGGGCTGTTCCAGACGTTGTTCAAGGTGTAGTTGTAACGGAGAGCCAGGTGATGCTTGTTGGTGATGTTCCAGTCCAGGCGGGCCAGAATCTTGGCATTGCTCTCATTCGCGGGGAAATCCGTCCAGGAGCCGGTGTCGTAACCATACTTCTGGGAAACGAAGTTGGATACGCGCTCAAGGTCGCTGTTGGTGGTGCGGGAGATGTAATTGTTGGGGTCTGCCACACCGTTGGCGGAGCCTTTCCAGCGGTTCACGATGGAAGGAACCTGGGAATACTCGGCGTTGATGAAGAAGAACAACTTGTTCTTGATGATGGGGCCGCCGAAGGTGAGACCGTAGGTGGTGCTGCGGTTCTTGTCGCGGGCGCCGTTGATCTGTACACCGTCCACGGCGTCACCCTGCATGTTCTCATTCTTGTGATAGACGTAGGCGGTACCCTTGAAGGTATTGGTACCGGACTTGGTGATGGCGTTCACGCCACCGCCGATGAAGTTGGTCTGACGGACATCATAAGGGCTGATGACCACCTGGAGTTCCTCGATGGCGTCGATGGAGATGGGGTTGCCGCCGCCGGGCAGGTTGGAGGACAGACCGAAGTTGTTGTTGAAGTTGGCGCCGTCAACGGTGAAGTTGGCGGTACGGCCGTCGGAACCGGCGAAACTCATGCCGTTGCCGCCGTAAGGGGAAAGGCGGGTAACGTCGGTGATGCTACGGTTCACAGTGGGCATGGCCGTAATCTGGTCGCTGGCGATGTTGGTCACGGCACCCGTGCGCTCCTGGGCGTTGAACTTGGAGGTAGGGGAAGCGATGACGATGGTGCCTTCCAGCATTTCATTGCTTTCGGCAATCTTGGCGTCCAGGGCGAAGGTTTCTGCGAGTTGCAGGGAAACACCGGTATAGGTGGCTTCCTGATAACCGAGGCAGGAGAAATCTACCTTGTAGGGACCGCCGGTACGCATACCCTGGATGGTGTAGCGGCCATCGGCGTTGGTGACAGCACCGTAAACGGTGCCGGAAGGTTCGTGCGTTGCCACGACGGCAGCACCGATGACAGGCTCGCCGGCCTGGTCAACCACACGACCGGACAGGGAGGATGTGGTCACCTGGGCATAGGCGACAGTGCCCGCAATCAACGTAGTGAAAGCGAGCAGAAGGCTTTTAAAAGCTTTTCTCATAGGGATTAAACGAATAAATATTGATACGGTTTTGTTCTTGCAAAATCAGGCTCCAAAGATAGCAATTTCTTTTCATTTTTACAAAAAAGGAACCGTCTTGGGGGGATCCTACTAAATAACCGGACGCAAAGGTAAATCTTTTTGGGAACAAAAAAAAGGTTTTTTCTATCTTTGCTTGATAAACACCTGGAAGATGAAAAGGAACCTGCTGCTAATCTTGTTGTTCGTGGCACTCTGTGCCTGCGGAAAGAAAACGCTCGTCGGTGTCCGTTTCCCGGAGCCGCCTGTCGTGATAGCCTCCAATGCCGATTTTGGTATGGGACTCATCAACTATTTCAATATCACACAGTTGCCGGACGGGTCGTACCGGATGTATTTTTCCGGCAACGAGAAAAGCGGCGTGGCCGAAGACGAATGGAGCCAGAATCTGTATCTGGCCGAATCGGCCGACGGGCTACACTATCGGCCGAAGGGCAAAATTATGGATTCCCTCATCGAATCGTCCGTATGCCTGGTGGAGGACAAAGAATGGCCTTACCGCCTGGTGGGCAACCGGATAGAAGACGGAAAGCACTGTATGTTCCTTTGGAAATCCCGGGACGGAACCACTTTTACCGACCGAAAGCAACTGTTCGATTTCAAGCACGACACCCAGAATGTCCTGGTGCCGCGCGGCAGGAAAATGAAACTCTATTCCCGCCTGACGCAGGAACACTATCGGAATCGCAGGATCACCCTGACGGAATTCACCCTGGACGGAGAGCCCTTGAGCAGCTCCGAGGTCCTCTCCGGGGATTTCCTGTATAACAATGCCGCCTGCAAGGTGGACGGAAGGTATGACCTGTTGTTCCCCACCTATTACAATACGCACGGAGGCACCGCGGATACCTTTTTTTTCCGCTGCTATCTGGCCGACGGACCTTTCATGCGAGAACTCCCGTGTGAACTCAACGGGTGGATTGAAGACGATGAAGAGTGGGCCCTGGCCGCGCCCGGCTTCATTATCATAGATGGAGAAAGGTACCTGGCCTACAACACCCGGACTGCGTCTCACGACCAAAGCCACGACGGCATGGTGAGCAAATACAAACTCATCAAGGTCGTATTGGAATACGAATAGACGTTCGCCGGATTACAGGCCGAAAGCCTTCTTCACCGCAGGAACGCTGTCCAGCAGTTCCCAGCCGAAGAACTGGACAATCTTGCGTTTCCCCTGAACCGTCACCGCCTTGGTATAGGGCTTGCGGCCCATGTGCCCGTAGGCTGCCGTAGGAGCGTAGATGGGGTTCTTGAGACCGAACTTGCGGATGATGCCGGCAGGCGTGAGGTCGAAAAGGGTCTTGATTTTTTCCGCAATCTCCCCGTCGGAGAGGCCGCCATGGGCCGATCCGTAAGTATCCACGAACACACTCACCGGCTGGGCTACGCCGATGGCGTATGCCAGTTGCACCAGGCACTCATCGGCCACACCGGCGGCCACCAGGTTCTTGGCGATGTAGCGGGCTGCATAGGCGGCGCTGCGGTCCACCTTGGAAGGATCCTTGCCGGAGAAGGCGCCACCGCCGTGGGCTCCCTTTCCGCCGTAGGTGTCCACGATGATTTTTCGGCCCGTGAGGCCGGTATCCCCGTGGGGGCCGCCAATCACGAACTTGCCTGTGGGATTCACGTGGAGGATGAAACTGTGGATGAGCTGGGCGGTCTCAGGGTTCAGGGATTCCTTCAGACGCGGGAGGAGGATGGTCTCCACATCGTAACGAATCTTGCTCTGCATGGCCTGGTCCACTTTGGCCTGGCCGTATTGGGCCACGGCATCGGCATAACTCATGTGCCCGAGGCTCTCAGGGACGAACTCGTCGTGCTGGGTGCTCAGGACAATGGTATGCACTTTCACCGGCTGGTGCGTCTGCCCGTCATATTCGATGGTGAACTGGCTTTTGGCATCGGGCCGAAGGTAGGGCATCAGGTGCAACTGGTTATGGCGGATATCGGCCAGGATTTCCAGGAGTTTGTGGCTCAGGTACAGCGGAAGGGGCATGTAGTCCTCCGTATCACGGCAGGCATAGCCGAACATCATGCCCTGGTCGCCGGCGCCCTGCTCTTCCTCCCGGGCCCGCTCTACGCCCCGGTTGATGTCGGCGCTCTGCTCATGGATGGCGCTGAGCACACCGCAGCCGTTGGCATCGAACATGTATTCGGCCTTGGTATAACCGATTCTGCGGATGGTCTCGCGGACCGTATTCTGGATATCGACATAGGCTTCGGCCTTAACTTCACCCATGACGACCACCATGCCGGTGGAACAAAAGCTCTCGCAGGCCACCTTGGCCTCGGGATCCTGCATCAGGAACTGGTCCAAAATGGCGTCGCTGATCTGATCGGCCACCTTGTCCGGATGACCTTCACTGACAGACTCGGATGTGAAAAGATAATTCTTCATTTTGTTTGTATCATTTTTGGCACCTCGTTTTCCATGCCTCGTTTTTCTTCCTGCCTCGTTATTCCCTGCCTCGTTCTTCCCTGCCTCGTTCTTTCCTGCCTCGTGCACAAAAACACCCTGTTTGGTGCACGGCGTCTCGTTCTTCCCTGCCTCGTGCACAAAAACGCCCTGTTTGGTGCACGGCGTCTCGTTTTTCCCTGCCTCGTGCACAAAAACACCCTGTTTGGTGCACGGCGCCTGGTCCGGGAGGGGACTCAAAAAAATTAGCCCCGGGCTATATGCGGAGGCTAAAAACACAAAACACTGATATGAAATGTAATTTTAGCATTTTTTAACGTGGTTGCAAGCAAACCAAATCTATCCACATATTTTTTGGGACGGCAAAGGTAGTATTCTTTTTTGAAATATCCAAAAAGATTTAATACCCGTTTCTTTCCATCTCCCGGCGAAGGTCCTTGGTCTTGATGGATTCCCGCTTGTCGTATTCTTTCTTACCCTTGGCGAGGGCGATGACCAGTTTGGCGAATCCATTCTCCGCGATGAAGAGTTTAACGGCCGCGATGGTGAGGCCTTTTTGCTTGTCGGCCTGTTGCAAATGCCTGAGTTCCTTTCGGTTGAGAAGAAGCCTGCGGTCCCGCACAGGCTCATGCTGACTCCAGCTTCCCCAATGGTACAAGGCAATGTTCATGCCCCGGACAAAGAGTTCGTTCCCCACGAAGAAGCAGTAAGCGTCCTGCAGGGACACCTTACCGGCGCGGATGGATTTGATTTCCGTCCCTACCAGCTGGATGCCCGCCGTATAGGTTTCCAGGAACTCGTAATCGAACGAGGCCCGGCGGTTTTTGATCTGTATGGAGCTCTTGGCTTTCGGCATAATGGACTGCAAAGTTAATAAAAAGATTCTTCACTTCGTTCAGAATGACAAAATGTGTATTTTTGCACGTATGAACAAACTGAACAGGACTCAATTGCTGCCGGACCGTCCCGGCATTCCGCCCATGGCCAAGATGCCGGAGCCGGAGACCCTGGATGTGCCGGCTTTGGCAGAGGCATACCGCCTGGGAGAAATCGACCTCATCTGTGTCCTGGGTCCCACAGCCTCCGGGAAAACCCGCTATGCCGTGAACCTGGCCCAAAGGATGCAAGGGGCATCGGACCCTCGTGCCCTGCCGGCGGAGATTCTGTCGGCCGACAGCCGGCAAGTGTACCGGGGCATGGACATCGGCACGGGGAAAGACCTGCGGGAATACGGAGAGGTCCCGTATCATCTGATCGACCTGGTGCCGGCGGGAAGCAAGTACAACATCTATCAGTACCAGAAAGATTTTGCGGCCGCCTATGCCGATGTACGCTCCCGCGGGACCGTTCCCATCCTTTGCGGCGGGTCGGGGCTTTATATCGAGGCGGTTACGCGTGCCTATAAGTTCGAGAAGGAGAACGGGCTTTCTGCGGCGGCGCTTCCGCAGAAGGTTTATTACATAGGTACGCTGGTTTCCCGCGAAGAACGGGTTGCGCGCATCGACCGTCGTCTGGAGGAGCGTCTGCAGGAAGGTCTCATAGAAGAAGTGAAGGGACTCCTGGAAACGGTTCCAGCACCGAATCTTATATACTATGGACTTGAGTATAAGTTTGTTACGCTATATATTCTGGGCGAACTCTCCTACGAAGACATGGTGGTGGCCCTGGGTAATGCCATCCACCAGTTTGCCAAACGGCAGATGACCTGGTTCCGCGGCATGGAACGTGACGGCATCACCATCCACTGGGTACGGCCATAATGCCTTAATCCATGGACTGCACGGTGGCCGTGGCCATATACATCATGCGGGCATACTCTTCCGGCGTCAAGGAAGCGAACAGATAGTTCACAGGATCTTTTACCTCTCCCCTGAAACGCACTTCAAAATGCAGGTGCGGGGCCGGATTGGTGGTGGAGATGCCTACCGTGCCGATTTTCTGCCCGCCTCGTACGCGCTGGCCTTGGGAGACTTTCATATCGGCCAGAAGGCAATAGCGGGTGGAATAACCGTTTCCGTGATTGATTTCGATGATGTTGCCAAGGCCGCGGCGGGAGTGTACCACCGCAGAAACCGTCCCGCCGGCAGCCGCATAGACATCGGTCCCCTGCGAAGCGATGAGGTCCAACCCGTTGTGCTGCATGGGCAGTTTATATACCGGATTGTGCTTCTCCCCCACCGAAGCGCCCGCCTGAACATAGGACATCTCCTTCAGAGGCAGGGTAAGCGGCGGGATGCTGTCCCGGCGGGTTTCCAGCAGGCTGAATATCTCGGCAAAATTATCGTCCACGCTGCGCGCCATCACCATCATGCTCCCGGTCTTGGACGCTGCCGATGAAAGATAGAAACTCTCTGAAAGTGAGTCACTTTCGGCAATAAGGTCGGCAGCCGTGAGGGCATCCAGCGGAGGCGCCGGCGTCTCGAAAAGATCCTCATAGATGGCATCGTCCTTGTCCAGCAGGCCATCCACCACGTCCCCGATGAGTTTTTCCTTCTCCTTCATACGGGCATAGCGTTCGCGGTACAGGCTGTTCTCCCGCTGCAGCTGCCGCTCCTCCTGGGTGGAGAAAATCAGCGCAAAGAGAATATAGAAGACGATGGAAAGGGAAGCCGATGCCACCACGTAGCGGACAATGCTGCGCAGGATATGCTGTATGCGGGTTTCCTTTTTCATCAGTGAAGCGGTTTGCGGACCATTTCAAAATAGGCGTCGGGCTCGATGGTCAGGTCCATGTAAAAGGCCGGATTGACATAATCTTTCCTGTAAATCACTTCATAGTGGAGATGGGGTCCCGTGATGCGGCCGCTCTTTCCGCTCAGTCCCAGGCAGTCTCCGCGCTTCACTTTCTGCCCTTCCTCCACGTCGATCCGGGACATGTGCGCATAACGGGTCAGGTAACCGAACCCATGGTCCACTTCCACATGATTGCCGTAGCCGCTCCGGTCGTGCTTGACCGTGATAACCGTCCCGTCGCCGGTCACATAGATGGGGTTGCCGGGCGGGCAGGCGAAGTCCATGCCCGTATGGCGTTTGCCGATGCCGAGAATCGGATCGGACCGGTAACCAAAGGGGCTGGAAAGCCTGTAGGTGAACGGATCGGTATTCATGGGGGGAATGGCCGGGATGTGCGCAGCCAGGTCACCGGCCGTCTGCTGGAGAGCCCAGACGTCCTCGAACGATTTGGATTGCACATACGCGCGCTTTTCCAGGACATCCAGCCGATGTACAGCCTCCAGGAGGGCCGTTCCTTCCAGGGCGGCATAGCGGTTTTCACCTCCGAAGCCGCTTTGCCTCACGGCCTGCGGAATGGGATCCAGGCCATAGACGCTGCGGTAAATCCGGTCGTCGCGCACTTCCAGCAGGGACAGGAGCTCATCGTAACGGTCCAGGCGGGTGGACATCTGGTCGATGCGGGTATTCCAGGCGGCGTTCTGCCGCTTCAGAATGGCCGTTTTGGGAAGGTCCAGGCCCAGGACCCGCACATAAAACCACATGTAGAAAAGAAACATGGAAACGGCGGAAACCACTACCAGCAGCAGTTTCCAGCCTCCATAGCGGAGATCCCCTGTGTATTTCTCCCCAAAAGCCATATTCTGCAAAGATAGCAAAAATCCTGCCCATTCGCCAAAATAGGATATTTACAGGAAAAAACGTACCTTTGCAGGTTAATCGAATTGATTGAATAAAAATATATATGACTTCTAAAGAAATCCGCCAGAAATATCTGGACTTCTTCGCCTCCAAGGGGCACACCGTAGTGCCGTCGGCCCCCATGGTCATCAAAAATGACCCCACCCTCATGTTTACCAATGCGGGAATGAACCAGTTCAAGGACATTTTCCTCGGAAACAGCGCCCCGAAGTTTCCCCGCGCTACCGACAGCCAGAAGTGCCTCCGCGTGAGCGGCAAGCACAACGACCTGGAAGCCGTGGGCCACGACGGACGCCATCATACCATGTTCGAGATGCTCGGAAACTGGAGTTTCGGTGATTATTTCAAGACCGAAGCCATCGACTGGGCCTGGGAACTGCTCACGGAGGTCTATCAGATTGACGCGACCAAACTGTATGCCACCGTTTTCGAGGGCTCCGAAGAAGACGGCACCGAGCTGGACACCGAAGCCCGCAAGGCCTGGCTCAGGCATCTGCCTGAAGATCATGTACTTACCGGCAACAAGCACGACAACTTCTGGGAGATGGGTGACACCGGTCCCTGCGGCCCCTGCAGTGAGATTCACATCGACCTGCGCCCCGACGAGGAAATCGCCCGCATTCCCGGCCGTGACCTCGTGAACACCGACAATGACGACGTCATCGAAATCTGGAACCTCGTGTTCATGCAGTACAACCGCATGGCCGATGGTCACCTGGAACCGCTGCCCGCCAAAAATATCGATACCGGCATGGGCTTCGAGCGCCTGTGCATGATTCTCCAGAACAAGAAGAGCAACTATGAGACCGATGTCTTCTCCGGCCTGATCGGCCAGGTGGAAGCCTTCTCCGGTCACAAATACGCCGAAGGCGGCAATGTAGAGGTGGCCATGCGCGTGATTGCCGACCACATCCGCGCCATCGCCTTCTCCATCGCCGACGGGCAGCTTCCCTCCAATGTGAAGGCCGGCTACGTCATCCGCCGCATCCTGCGCCGTGCCGTCCGCTACGGTTATACCTTCCTGGGCTTTACCGAGCCCTTCCTCTGCCGCCTCATCCCGCAGCTGGTGGCCGATATGGGCGAAGCCTATCCGGAGATTGCCGCTCAGCAAAAGCTGATTGAAAACGTGATTCGCGAGGAAGAAAACGCCTTCCTGCGCACCCTGGACCGCGGTATCCGCATGCTGGAAGACAACATGGCCAGGAATGCCGCCACCAAGATAGTCTCCGGCACCGACGCTTTCGTGCTCTATGACACCTACGGATTCCCCATCGACCTCACGGAGCTCATCGCTTCCGAAAAAGGGTACAAAGTGGACCTGGAAGGCTTCAACGTGGAGCTCCAGAAGCAGAAAGAACGCGCCCGCAACGCCACCGCCAACGAGTTCGGCGACTGGACGGTCTTTGCCGACGGGGACGAAGAAGTGACCTTCGAAGGGTATGACACCCTCCAGGTGAAGGGAGCACGCCTCCTCCGCCAGCGCACCGTGAAACAAAAGAACAAGGAATTCTTCCAACTGGTCTTCGACCACACGCCGTTTTATGCCGAAATGGGCGGCCAGGTGGGAGACTCCGGCTGCATCGAAAGCGAGAGCGGCGAGAAAATCGCCATCCTCAACACGGTGAAGGAAAACAACCTCACCATCCATCTGGCCGCCAAACTGCCCGAAGACGGCAACTGCACCTACACCCTTACGGTGGACGGGGAACGCCGCCAGCGCATCATGAACAACCACACGGCCACCCACCTGCTGCATCAGGCTCTCCGCGAAATCCTGGGCACCCATGTGGAACAGAAGGGCTCCTTCGTGGGCCCGGACTATTTCCGTTTCGACTTCTCCCATTTCCAGAAAGTGACGGACGAGGAACTCCGCGCCGTGGAAAACCGCGTCAACGCCCTCATCCGCGCCTGCGAGCCGCTTCGCGAAAAGCGTGACGCAACAATGGACGAAGCCCGCGCCATGGGCGCCATGGCCCTGTTTGGAGAAAAATACGGAGACGTGGTCCGCGTCGTCCGCTTCGGAGACTCCGTTGAACTGTGCGGCGGTACACACACCCGCAATACCGGCACCATCGGCCTGTTCAAAATAAGGGCCGAAAGCGCCGTCGCCGCCGGTGTACGCCGTATCGAGGCCGTGACCGGTGCCGCTGCAGAAGAGGCCATCCACGCGGTAGAGGATATGCTCAAGACCGTGCGCGGCTTTTTCAACAACGTTCCGGACCTCACCGGTGCCATCGAGAAGATGATTGGCGAGAATGCCGATGCCCGCAAGCAGCTGGAAGCCATTGCCGAAGAGAAGGCTGCCGCCCTGGCCGAAAATGTCCTGGCCCATGCAGAGGAAGTGAACGGCATCCGGGTGGCCCGCTTCGAAACATCCATCAATCCGGCCATCGCCCGCAATATGGCCCTTCTTTTGCAGAAGAAAGCCCAGAACCTGGTACTTGCCGGCGCTTTTGCCTTTGACGGAAAGCCCAATCTGGTGCTGATGTACTCGAACGACCTTGTGTCCAAGGGCCGGAATGCCGGCAAGGACATCCGCGAAGCCGCCAAGTTCATCCAGGGCGGCGGCGGCGGACAGCCCGGCCTGGCTACGGCCGGCGGTCGCCTCGTGGAAGGCCTGCCTGAGGCCCTGAATAAACTTATCGAAACAGCGACTGCCTGATACGCATGAAAAAGCTGGACCAGTTCTTGCTGAAATCGTTTGTGGGACCGTTTTTTGCGATCCTTGCGATTGTCACGTTCATCCTGGTCATGCAGTTCCTGTGGCTGTACATTGACGAGCTGGTGGGAAAGGGCCTTGAGTTCAAGGTTATCATGGAATTCCTGATGTGGGGCAGCTGCCAGACGCTGCCGCTGGCCATTCCGTTGGCCACCCTCCTCAGTTCCATGATGACGCTCGGTGACATGGGCGAGAAGTTCGAACTCACCGCCATGAAAGCATCCGGTATCTCGCTCCTGCGAATCCTGGCTCCCATGATTGTGGTGAGTTTGTTCATCAGTCTCGGCGCCTTTTATATCGGCGACCGGCTGGTTCCCTACTCCATCAACCAGATCTACACCATGCGTGACGATATCGGCCGCACCAAGAGTGAGATCAAAATCCCCACGGGAACGTTCTACGACGGCATCGAAGGCTATATTCTCCGGGTGGAACGCCGGGACAAAAAGACCGGCATGATGTACAACATCCAGGTGTACGACCACACGACCGGTAAAGGAAACACCCGCATCACCGTGGCCGACAGCGGCATCATCAAAATGTCCAAGGCCAAGGACTACCTCACCTTCCAATTGTTCGAAGGCATCAATTACCAGGAGGACAACAACCGGAAGTACCGTGACACCACCCTCGCCCTGCAGCGCGTCCGTTTCCGCAACCAGGAGATGGTGATTCCGCTGGAAAACTACAAATTCCAGCATTCCGACAGCGCCCGTTTTTCCGAACAGGTGCGGTCCATGGGGCTCAAAGACCTCCGTCAGGGACATGATTCCCTGACTAACCTGGTCAATGAAGGTACCCTCAAACACGTGCAGGAATTCCGCCGGCAGACCTCGATAGGGTACCGGCAGCAGCTGGACACCACCTGGCGTTCGATGCAGAAACCCCTGATGGATCTGCCTTCCGAAAGCCGCTGGACTTCCCTTTCCGAGAAAAAGCGGGGACTGGAGCAGGCCCGCAAGTACGCCCAGCAATACGAGATCATGGCCAACGGCCAGATTCTCGACTCGGCCGACTATACCCGCCTCATCCACCGTACCGATGTGGAAATCTGGAACAAATACACCAAGGCGCTGGTGTGCTTCCTGCTGTTTTTCATCGGAGCCCCCATCGGCGCGCTCATCAAGAAAGGCGGACTGGGGACGCCCGCCATCATCTCGCTGCTGATGTTCGTGCTGTACTGGGTGGTGGATATCACGGGCGAACGCCTGGCCAACAACGGAACCACCAGTGCCTTCGTGGGCAAGTTCATATCGACCTTTGTCCTGACGCCCATCGGCATCTGGCTCACTATCAAGGCCGTCAAGGATGCCAGCATCTTCAACATGGACTTGGTGAAGAGCGGGTACCGAAAAATCAAAAGCAAATTCTTCCGCATGTTCAGAAAAACCCGTATTGTCTATATGGGCACTCCGGAATTCTCCGTGGGCCCGCTGGATGCCCTCATCAAGGGCGGTTACCACATCGTGGGTGTCGTGACGGTTCCCGACAAACCCTCGGGACGCGGCCTCAAGATGAACGAGAGCGCCGTCAAAAAGTATGCGGTCGAGCACAGTCTGCCGCTGCTTCAGCCGGAGAAACTCAAGGACGAGGCCTTCCTCAAAGACCTCGCCGCCTGGAAGGCCGACCTGTTCGTCGTAGTGGGCTTCCGCATGCTGCCGGAGGTGGTATGGACCATGCCCAAACTGGGAACCTTCAACCTGCACGCCGCCCTGCTGCCACAGTACCGCGGCGCCGCCCCGATCAACTGGGCCGTCATCAACGGAGAGAACATCACCGGTGTCACCACCTTCATGATTGACAAGAAGATTGACACCGGCGGCATCATCCTCCGTTCCGAGTGCCGGGTGGAACCTACGGAAACGGCCGGTACCCTGCATGACAAACTGATGGAACTGGGATCGAACCTGGTCATCGAAACGGTAGAAGGCATTGTTCAGAAGAATGTAGAACTGCGTGTACAGCGGAGCTTCATCCAGGGCTCCGAGCTCCTGAAGCCCGCTCCCAAGATTACCCGTGAGCTCCAGCACATTGACTGGAGGGACACCACCCGGCATGTCTATAACCTGATCCGCGGCCTTTCTCCCTACCCGGGAGCCTATACGGAACTGGTGCAGATGCCCGGTCAAGCCGGGCAGGACGTCATAGCCGACTCCGCCCGGCCGTCTCCTGTGCAACTTAAGGTATTCTTCGGGGAGATGCGCATGGACCTGCACGGGGAGCCGGGTACAGTGCTCAGCGACGGCAAAACATACTTTGCCGTGGCCACGCAGGACGGCGCTATCGCCATTACGGACCTGCAACTTTCCGGTAAAAAACGCATGGATGTGAAAGCCTTCCTGCTGGGCTTCCGCAACCCTTCCGCTTACGTGTGCACCCAGGGCACTTCCAAGGAAGAAATGGCCAAAGCCGCCCCCAAGGAAGATGAATAGTATCGTCATCCTCTGCAACGGACAGTTCCCCTCGGAACCGTATCCGCTGTATCTTCTGGAAAGCGCGGAAGGAGTGGTTTGCTGCGACGGGGCGCTGGAACAGTGGCTCGCACACAATCCATCGGCCCGGCCGATGGCGGTTGTCGGGGACCTGGATTCCCTGCCACAGGCGCTGCAGGAGCAGTTTGCCTCCTGTGTGGAGCACGTGGCCGAGCAGGATTACAACGACCTTACCAAAGCCATGCGATGGGTACTTCGGGAGCATCCGGAGGTGCAGGACATCGTGATTCTGGGCGCCACAGGGCTCCGGGAAGACCATACCATCGGCAATCTGGGCCTCCTGATGGAATACACCCGGATGTTCTCCCTGGGCGAGCGGAAAGTTTCCATCATATCCGACTACGGCACCGCCTTTGCCATCACCGACAGCTGTGACCTTCATTTGGGTGAAGGCCGGCGTTTCTCTTTTTTCAGTGCCGACAATACCCTCCGTGTAGCATCTACCGGTCTCCAATGGCCCCTGGACGACGTGGTCTTCGACGCCTGGTGGAAAGCCACCCTCAACCGCACCACAGACCCCGTCGTCTCCCTACACTTCAACCACCCTGCCCCCGCCCTGGTAATAGTCGATTAGGCAGCCCCTATCTTGACGGGCTGGCAATGTTTCGCAAGATACTGACATTCAGATTGTTATAAAAAATCACCAGCCCGGCACCCCAAAAAAACAGGGTTACGGGCTGGAGTAATTATTGCAAGTGTCTGTAGATCAGCCGATGAATGCTTGAGCCAAAGCCTGGCACAAGCAAAAGAGGCCGGCAGAATTACTGGTTCAGGACATCGGCACTCTTGATGTATTTGGCCAGTTCTTCGTCGGTAATCTTGTAATCCTGCAGTTCGCCGGAGATGTACTGGTCGTAGGCGGACATATCTACGAAACCGTGTCCGGAAAGGTTGAAGAGAATGGTCTTCTGCTCACCGGTTTCCTTGCACTTGAGGGCCTCACGGATGGTGGCGGCAATAGCATGGCAGCTCTCCGGAGCAGGGATGATACCCTCGGTCTGGGCAAAGAGAATACCGGCCTTGAAGGTTTCGCTCTGGTGCAGGTCAATGGCCTCCATGTAACCGTCCTTCATCAATTGGGACAGGATGACGCCGGCGCCGTGATAACGCAGGCCGCCTGCATGGATGGTGGCGGGCTTGAAAGTATGGCCCAGGGTGAACATGGGGAGAAGCGGGGTCATACCGGCCTCATCGGCAAAGTCATACTCGAACTTGCCGCGGGTGAGCTTGGGGCAACTGGCCGGTTCGGCAGCGATGAAGCGGGTCTTCTTTCCATCCCGGATGTTGTGGCGCATGAAGGGGAAGGCAATGCCTGAGAAATTGGAACCGCCGCCGAAACAGCCGATTACGATGTCCGGATACTCTCCGGTCATGGCCATCTGCTTCTCCGCCTCCAGGCCGATTACCGTCTGGTGCATGCAAACATGGTTGAGCACGGAACCCAGGGTGTACTTGCAGTTGGGCGTAGTCAGCGCCAGTTCCATGGCTTCCGAAATGGCGCAGCCCAGGGAGCCCTGGTCATTGGGGTTCCGGGTAAGGATATCCTTGCCGGCGCGGGTGCTCATGGACGGGGACGCGGTGATGGCGGCGCCGAAGGTCTGCATGATGCTGCGGCGGTAGGGTTTCTGGTTGTAACTGACCTTGACCATATATACGGCGCAGTCCAGGCCGAATTTCTTGGCGGCATAACTGAGAGCACCGCCCCACTGGCCGGCACCAGTCTCGGTGGTGATGTTGGTAATTCCCTGCTTCTTGGCATAATAGGCCTGCGCCAGGGCCGAATTCAGCTTATGGCTGCCGGCCGGGCTCACGCTCTCATTCTTGAAAAAAATGTGGGCGGGGGTACCCAGGGCCTCTTCCAATTCGTAGGCCCGTACGAGCGGAGTACAGCGATAGGCGGCATATTGCTCCCGTACTTCCTCCGGGATGGGGATCCATTCATCTTTCTGATTGAGTTCCTGGCGGGCGCACTCTTCCACGAAAACGGGATACAGGTCTTCTGGCTTCAAGGGCTCCCGGGTAGCGGGATTCAGGAAAGGAAGCGGCTTGTTGGGCATCACGGCCTGGATGTTGAAATAATGGGTGGGAATCTCAGATTCCGGCAGGAGGTACTTTTTCTGTTTCATAATGCTATCGTTTTATATAAGTTATTGTTTTTTCATTCAGTTATCTGTTATTCTGCTATTCATTCAGTTATTCTGTTATTCTGTCATTCTGAGCGAAGCGAAGAATCTAAAAAAACAGCACACTGTAAGTCAGCGTGCTGTTTTATCTTGTTATGGTATAACTACGGCGAAGCGACTTACAGGACTGAACTGCAAGTGCGCCACCAAGCGTTATTGACCATGTTATTTCTCATATCTGTCACAAAGATGGAGAATTGGAATGATAAATCCAAATGATTTGTGATTTTTTTTAGAAATTCATGCTGGCGAGCAAAGGCTCCGTCCACTGATGGGAAGCAGTGATGGTAGTGGCTTCCACATAGGCGTTTACAGCGGTGCACACAAACAGCAGCACGATGCAGGTGCTCACGATAATGCCGATGACACGCAGGCGGGGCAGCCATTTCTTGTTATTCCAGCCGATGGTCTGGAACATGCTCCAGAAACCATGGTTCAAATGCAGCCAAAGGGCCACGAACCAGACGATGTACAGGGCAAGGACCCACCAGTGACCAAAGGTGGAAATGAGGAGATAGTAGGGATTCTCGGCCTCACTGCCCATGAATTCCTGCAGCTGCATCTTGGCCCAGAAATGGGTAAGGTGGAAGCAGAGGAAGCCCAGGATGACAACGCCCAGGACTGCCATATTCTTGGCGCTCCAGCTATCATTTTTAGCCTTGGAAGCCACCTCATAACGCTTGAGACCGCCACGACGGCGAAGGTTGTCCACAGACAGCCAGATGCCATAGCAGATATGGAGCAGGATACCGAGGGCCAGGATGGGAACCATAATGTCGATCACGGGTGAGGACATGAAGTCGCAACCCAGCTGGAACCAGCCGTCTCCATGTGTATAAGGCATGTTATCGGCCGCAACTTTGCCGAAATTGCCATGCATGGAATCGATAACCGAGAAGAAATTGATGGTGCCGTGCAAAAGCAGGAAGATAATAAGGAATGCGCCAGAGACACTCTGGATGAACTTCTTGCCGATAGATGAGGTTAAGAAATTAGCCATTATAGTTGTTCATTGTTATTCAAGTATGCAAATATAGGAATCTTTCTTGGATTTTTCCCACTATTTGGGTACTTTTGTTACAAATCTAAAGACAATATGTATAAGCGCGTACTTCTGAAACTATCGGGTGAGAGCCTGGGCGGCCCTGCCGGAAAAGGCCTGGATACTGCCTGGTTGGAAAAATATGCCAAAGAAATCGCTGCAGCGGCCAAAGCCGGCCTGCAGATAGCCATCGTCAACGGCGGCGGAAACATTTTCCGCGGCCTGCAGGGCGTCGGCAAGGGCTTCGACCGGGTGGACGGGGACAAGATGGGCATGCTGGCCACCGTCATCAACTCCCTGGCCCTCAAAATGTTCATTAAATCCGAAGGCGTTGAGGCCGAAGTATTTACCTCTACCCCCATGGAGCCGCACGCCAAATATTACATGAGGGACGAGGCTGTAAAGGTACTGGAGCGCGGCGGCGTAGCCCTCATCGCCGGCGGCACCGGCAATCCTTTCTTCACCACCGACAGCGGCGCCGCCCTGCGGGCCCTGGAAATCGGCGCGGACGCCCTCCTGAAAGGAACCCGCGTGGACGGTGTCTATACGGCCGATCCCGAAAAGGACCCCTCCGCCGTCAAATATGAGGAACTCACCTTCGACGAAGCCATCTCCAAGCACCTCAAGGTAATGGACCAGACGGCTTATGCCCTGTGCAGCGACGGCGGCATGCCCATCATCGTTTTCGACATGAACGCCACCGGAAACCTCACCAAACTCCTCAACGGAGAAAAAGTCGGAACTTTAGTACATCCTTAATCAGAAAGACCCATGAAAACCGAATCCCTGTTAGGCTTTATCGCCGGTGCGGCCGTCGGAGCCCTTGCCGGCATCCTCTTCGCCCCCGAGAAAGGTGAAGTCACCCGCAAAAAGATCATGGAAGCGGCCGCCGAAGGCTATGACGAGGCCAAGGAAGGCCTGGGCGAATTCGCGCACGACGCCCGTGTTCGCTACCGCTACGCCCGCATCGAGGCAAACAAACTCAAGAAAACCCTTCAGGAGCAAGGCGGAGAACTCAAAGAAGAAGCACGCCAGGCCATCCTGGCCCAGCTGGCCAAGTTGGAAGAAGCCCTGGCCAAGGAAGAAGCGGTCGCAGAACCGGAGGCCTGCGAAGAGGCCTAGACCGGTAAGGTCTTCGTGCGCAGCCAGGCGGCCACCTCTGCCGGAAGGCGGGGGCTGAGCGTCTGGTAAACGCGTTCGTTATACGCATTGAGCCACTCCCGCTCGTCGGCCGTCAGGAGCGGAACCTCCAGGCAGGAAGTGTCGTAATGGCACAGGGTCAGCGGTTCAAATCCCAGCCAGGAGCCAAACTCATTATCCCCCACGGCTCGGCACAGAAGCAGATTCTCGTGCCGGATTCCGTGCATGCCTTCCCGGTAGATGCCGGGTTCGTCCGAACAGATCATTCCGGGCTCCAGGACCACGGAATTGAAGTTTTGCCGGATATCCTGTGGTCCCTCGTGCACACCCAGGAAAAAGCCTACGCCGTGGCCGGTCCCATGGCCGAAATTGCGTTTGGCCCTCCATAGGGGTTCGCGGGCCAGCGCGTCTATCTGGCATCCGGCCGTTCCCCGCGGGAATACGGCCATAGAAAGGTCTATGTGGCCTTTCAGGACCAGCGTATAGTCTTCCTTTTCCAACGGGGTACACGGTCCCAGCGGAACGGTACGCGTAATGTCCGTCGTGCCAAAAAGATACTGCCCGCCGGAATCGCACAGATACAGTCCCCGCGCCTCCAGCAGGGCCGACCCGGAGCGCGGCGTTACATAATGCGGCAGCGCCGCCGAAGGCCCGTAGGCCGATATCGTTTCGAAACTGTCTCCCCTGTAACCGGGAACCTTTGCCCGCAGGCTGCCCAGATACTGGGCGGCCTCCCACTCGTTCACCATGCCCGCATGCCGGGAAACCCAGTACAGGAACTGCTCCATCACCAGTCCGTCTTCCAGATGGGCTTCCCGCATTCCATCAATCTCCACGCTGTTTTTAACGGCTTTCCGAAGCGGGATGGGAGAGGTGACGGACACCACTTCCGGTCCGTCGTCCAAAGCGCCGCGCAGCGTGACATTGAGGGTGGAAAAGTCCACGCAGATACGGTCCACGCCGCTGTCCCTGAGCGAAGAGAGATTGAAATGGACATCCGTGTAGTCGCAGATGGTAACTCCGTCGGCCTGGAGTTCGCGGAAGCTGTCGTCCGTCTCGGAATCCGGATCTTCGTAAGCGTCCTTGCGGACAAACCAGTACGCATCGTCCATGGTGACCAGAAGGTAGGAGATGACCAGCGGATTGTAGTCAATGTCCTGCCCGCGGACATTCAGGAGCCAGGCAATCTCGTCCAAAGCGGTGAGGAGGATGGCATCGGCCCCCTGGCGGATGAGCCACTTGCGAAGCCAGCGGAGGCGCGCCTCCCGGCTTTCTCCGGTGAGGTCTTCCCCGAGGGTGATGATGGGGGTGGAGGGGATGGCAGGACGGTCTTCCCAAAGGGCCGACAGCAAGTCCGGCACGGCGACGACAACGGCCGACGGTACCGCCGCCCGGAGCGTATCGATGGCCCCCACACTCTGGCACAGGCCGTCCACGGCGATGACGGGCTCGTCCATTTCCAGCGAAGCAATCCACTCCGGAATGGGCACCTGCTCCGGAACACGCATCTTGTGAAGCACGATTCCGGTGCCCTCCAACTGCTTATGGGCCTGGATGAAATACCGGGTGTCCGTCCACAGGCCGGCATGGTCCCGGGTGACCACGATGTCACCGGCTTCCCCGGTAAAGCCGGAAAGCCACTCCACCTGTTTCCAGCGGGCGGCCGGATACTCGCTGGCATGCGGGTCGCTGCCGGTCAGAATAACGATATCCCATCCGTTCTCCTGCATGAGGGCGCGAAGGGCTTCCACACGGGCGTAATTGACATTTTCCATGGCCGATTAGCATGTTATTTGCACAAATATAACTATATTTGTCAAAATAATAAACTGAAAACACTATGGTAGAAGATCCCCTCGAGAGAATAGAGCGTGAAGAACGCGAAAGAAAAGAGAAAAAGGGCCCCCGTACCCTGATGACCATCCTGGCCGCCATCGCCCTGATACTGGCCGGTGTCCTTGGCTACATGCTGTACCAGCGCAATGCCCTTGTCAAGGACCTGGAAGGAGAAAAGGCCGAACTGGCCCAGCAGATGGTAGAACTCCAGAACGATTTCAATACCCTGAACTCAGACTACGAGAGCATCAACCACCAGTTGGACACCTCCCGCGAACAAGTGGCCATGCTCATCGACAAACTGTCCAAGACAGAGGCCACCAACCGCGCAAAAATCCGTCAGTACGAAAAGGAACTGGGTACCCTGCGTGCCATCATGAAGGGCTACATTGTCCAGATTGACTCCCTGAACACCTTGAACAAACGCCTCACGGCCGATGCTGCGGCCGCCCGCAAGGAAGCCGCCGAAAGCCGCCGTGTCAACGAAGAACTCACCGCCCAGGTGGAGAACCTCTCCTCCCAGGTCAACGCCGGCAAGGTGCTCAAGGCCCGCGCCATTTCCCTGGTGGGCCACTACAGCAACGACAAGGCCGGAGACCGCCACAGCCGCGTACGCTACATGGTGGCCAACCTGTCGCTGGTGGAGAACTCCCTGGCCGACCGCGGCCCCGTGCGCGTGTATGTGCGGGTGAAAGATCCGGAGGGGCTCCTCCTCATCAACAACGAATCCGTGGACTTCATGGCCAACGGCGTTCCCCTGCAGGCCACCGCTTCCCGCGAGGTGGACTACGAAGGCAGCGAAGTGGACCTTTCCATCTACATCAACGACACCGGTGAATTCACCAAGGGCGTCTATACGCTGGAAGTGTACACGGAGAAAGGCCCGCTGGGCCGGGCCGAATGCATGCTCAGATAATATGATTTACATTCACGTCCCTTTCTGCAAGAGTTTCTGCACCTACTGCGATTTCTACTCCGAAATCCCGGGCGGCGGCATGTTCGAAAGTTACACCGGCCAGGTGTGCGCGGAAATCCGGCGCCGGGCGGCGGAAATGGACGATGAACTCAAGACCCTGTACTTCGGGGGCGGCACACCTTCCGTGCTGCCCCTGTCTTATCTCACCCGCATCCTCCTCACGCTGGAAGAATGCGGCCATGGCGGTCCCTACACGGAATTCACGCTGGAAGCCAATCCGGAAGACATCGTGGAGAAAGGCCTTCCCTATGTGGAAAGCCTCCGCCAGCTGGGCGTGAACCGCATGAGCATGGGAATCCAGTCTTTCGATGACGACCTGCTCCGCTGGATGAACCGCCGCCACAGCGCAGAGGGCGCCAGGGAAGCCTTCCGCCTGGTTCGCCAGGCCGGTTTCGAGAACGTGAGCATAGACCTTATCTTCGGCCTTTCCAACCTGTCGGATGAAGTCTGGGAAAACACCATCGACCAGGCCATTGCGCTGGGCCCCGAGCACATTTCCTGCTACCAGCTCACCGTGGAAGGGGATAATGTGCTGGCCATGCAGCTGGAAAACGGAGAGTACGAGGAAGCCTCCGACGAAACGTGCCGCCATCAGTACGACATCCTCTGCCGGAAGATGGCCGCCGCCGGATTCCACCACTACGAGATTTCCAACTTTGCCAAACCCGGGTTCGAGGCCGTCCACAACGGCGGCTACTGGGCCCGCCGGCCCTATGTGGGGCTGGGTCCGTCGGCCCACTCTTTCAGCGGACGCGGCCGCAGTTGGAACAGTGCCACCCTGGAAGGCTATACGCAAACCTGTGAGGCCCTTAGCCTGGAAGACGAGAAGGTGGAAACCCTCATGCTGGCCCTCCGAACGGCCAAAGGCATCGACGGAGAGTTCCTCCTGGCCAACTGCCGGAAAGAGGATGTCGAACGGCTTGTCCGCGAAGGAGCCCTGTGCCGGGCGGGCCGGCGTTACCGCATCCCGGAAGACCATTTCTTTGTTTCCGACGAAATCATAAGAGAACTTGTATGACATACCTTAGAAGAGCCCTCAAATATTTTCTTCAGATTACCCTCCTGTTCGTCCTCATCATCGGGGCCCTCATGCTTACGGGCTTCGTCTCCAAGGACGTGGCGGTGGCTTTCCAGCACGGCTGGACGTCCATCGGCTACATCTTCGGCCTCTTTCTGGTGATGAGTTTCGCCTACCCTTTCTTCGGGTACGGCAAGCGCAACATCCGGGCGCAGGGAGACCCTGCGGAGCAGTGGAGCGCCATCGACGCGGCCATGGCATCCCGGGGGTATGAAATGGCCGGGCAGACGGAAGACGGAGGGCGCAGGTACCACCTGACATCGGCCTTTGCGCGCGCCATGCGGCTGTGGGAAGACACCATTACCCTCCGGCCCGTGCTGGGCGGCTTCCAGGCCGAAGGTCTGGTACGGGATTTGTCCCGCATCGTCATGGCAATCGACCATAAAATCAACGACTATGGCAACTGATACCCAGAAATTCAAAACCGTGGCCACCTTCAACGAGAAGGTCCAGGCCGATATCGTCGCCGCCCTCCTGGGAGACAACGGTATCCCGGCCGGCGTTTTCGGCGCCGACTCTTCCTATCCTTCCCTGGGTTTTGCAAAGCCCATCGAGGTAAAAGTGAACGAAAATGACTACGAGGCGGCCATGAGCATCCTGGCCGCGGCCGACAAGGCCGAGTAAAACTCCTCGCCAAAAGCATCTGTCAGCGGCCCGCGGAGGAATTCGTACACCCGGATTCCTTCGCGGCGGCCTTTTACCCATAGACGCCGCCGAAAACCATCCCGGATTCGGGAAACAGAATGACGGGGCTGTCCGATGCCGGTTCTTCTTGAGGCCCCCTCACGTTCCACTATGACACCTTGGTCAATCTGACCCAAGACGGCCGCCAAGGTTTGGTTTTCTCGTACAATGTTCTTAACTTGCAGAGAACGTTCGATGATCGTTTCGAACGGATTGCACAGATAATAAACAGGTTTAAGTGACTTAGATAATATCTATATGAAAAAGACAATCCTGATTGTGGCGCTCGTGGCTGCGGTTTCCTGCGGCCAGCACAAGAAGGCTGCCGAAATGGAAGCCGTTTTCACGCCCCAAGACATCGTGCTGGATTCCCAGGCGACGATCACATCGGCCGATTCCGGTCCGGACGCTCCTAACAAATGGATTGCCTTCCGGAAAGATTTCAAACTGAAGAGCGTTCCCCGCAGCGTCCCGGCAAGGATTGCCGTTGACAGCAAATACTGGCTGTGGATCAACGGCGAAACGGTTGTGTTCGAAGGGCAGCTCAAGAGAGGCCCGAATCCCTCCGACAGTTATTTCGACGAGGTGGACCTTGCCCCTTATCTCAAAAAGGGAGAGAACAAACTCGCATTGCTGCTTTGGTACTTCGGGAAGGATGGATTCTCCCACAAAAGCAGTTCAGAGGCCCAACTCTGGTTCAGTTGTCCGTCCATAGGGCTGCAGAGTGATGAGAGTTGGCTCAGCCGGGTCCATCCGTCATACGGCAAGGCCGACTGTCCCGAACCGAATTACCGGCTTTCGGAAAGCAGCATTTCCTTCGACGCGCGCAAAGACATGGAAGGTTGGCAGACCGGTTCCACGGAAGGCTTTACGCCGTCAATCGTCCTTGAAGGCTCTTTGGGCAAACT
This sequence comes from uncultured Bacteroidales bacterium, assembly GCA_900320795.1. Lineage (GTDB taxonomy): Bacteria > Bacteroidota > Bacteroidia > Bacteroidales > UBA932 > Cryptobacteroides. Next base: position 35,008 of record ONTQ01000003.1, on the reverse strand, counting down.
GCACAGCCGTCCCATCCCGTTTTGGAAGGATTACGGCATCAAGGAGGCCGCTTTCGAAACCCGTCCCGGGGCGGAGGCCGACACCGTGATCGCCAAACTCCCTTACAACATGCAGATGACTCCCATCATTACCGTTGATGATGCCTCCGGAGGCCACCGGATCCTGATCGAGACCGACCATGCCCATGTGGGCGTGGAATGCCTCAGGGCCGAGTATATCACGAAAGCGGGAGCCCAGGAATATGAGTCTCTCGGATGGCTCAACGGCATGCGGATCATCCTGACGGTGGAACATGGCGCGAAAGTCACCGGAGTGAAGTACCGCGAGACGGGGTATGACACCGCTGCCGAAGGCCGCTTCCACTGCGATGATCCCTTCTTCAACAAGTTCTGGGAGAAGGGGTTGCGTACGATATATGTCAATGCCCGCGACAATTTCTTCGACTGTCCCGACCGGGAGAGAGGCCAGTGGTGGGGGGACATCGTGACCATCTCCGGCGAGAGTTTCTACACCTACACTCCTTCGCTGCATGCCCTTATCCGTAAAGGCATCCGGGAACTGGCCGACTGGCAGCGGCCTGACGATATTCTCTTTTCCCCGATTCCGGGCAACTACGGCGTAGAACTTCCCTGCCAGATGCTGGCCGCTATCGGCGTGTACGGTTTCTGGAACTACTACATGAACACCGGCGACAGGGCCACCATCGAATATGTCCTGCCCGCGATCAAGAAATACCTGGAGACATACGAAGTAGGCGAAGACGGACTCCTGGAGTGGCACGACGGCGACTGGAACTGGGGCGACTGGGGTGACAACAAAGACATGCGCCTGCTTCAGAACATGTGGTACATCCTTGCCCTCCAGTCGGTTACGAACATGGAAGACATGCTGGGCGAGATTGTCACCGGCAGGGTTTACCGCGGGCGCATGAACAGGCTCAAGGACGCAATCAACCGGGTCGCCTGGACCGGCACCTGCTACCGCCACCCGGACTACAAGGGCGAGACAGACGACCGGGTGCAGGCGCTCGCGGTGGTGGCCGAAATCGCGTGGAAAGACAAGTATGACGCGATTTTCGAGGTCCTCAAGAAAGAGGAGCATGCCAGCCCCTACATGGAGAAATATGTGATGGAAGCCCTGTTCCGCATGGGACATGGCGACTATGCCCTGGAGCGCGAGCACAAGCGCTACGATTTCATGGTCAACCATCCCGACTACGACACCTTGTTCGAAGGTTGGAACGTGGGCGTGGACGGCGACTGGGACTGCGGAAGCGTGAACCACGCCTGGAGCGGCGGTCCCCTGGCCGTGCTGCCGGCGAAAATGTTCGGCATCGTGCCGATCCAGGCCGGTTGGAGAAGGTTCTCGATCTCCCCCGACAAGCATATCTTCAACGAGTGCAACCTTTCCTTCCCCACCGTCAAGGGAACGGTGGCGGTGTCCTTCAAGCGCAACGGGAAAGCCATCCACATGGATGTCGAGGTGCCGGAAGGTTCTCTGGCCCACGTCAATATCCCCTGGGCGGATTATATCAGGAACCTCGGCCCGGGCAAGTACAGCCTTGATCTGGGGAACGGCCCGGTCTTCGAGGAGGGGAACTTCCTGTACCGGGACAAGAACCAGCCCGTGGAGAAAAGGGTGGAGGACCTGCTTGGCAGGATGTCCCTGGAAGAGAAAGTGAGCCAGGTCAGCGCCGAACTTGTCAATGTCGATGAATGGGACAAGAGGGACTATACCAAGGGACTCGTCCGTACCCTTGTTCATTTCTTCCCGAGTTGGAACCTCCCGAACGATCCCAAATCGGTGGCCGAGGTCATCAACGAAGACACCCGCCTTTCCATCCTGTCGAACCGCTGGGGAATCCCCGTGCTGCAACACTGCGAGGCCCTTCACGGAGCGATGTGGGGCAAAGCCACCAGTTTCCCCCAGAGCATAGCGATGGCTGCCACTTTCGACGATGCGTTCTACAACCGCGTCGCCCAGGTGATTGCCAAGGAGGTCAAGGCAGTGGGCGTGCGACAGGTATTGTCGCCCGTGGTCAACATCTCCAGGGACCCGCGTTGGGGCAGAACCCAGGAAGGATATGGGGAGGATGTGCTGCTGAATTCGGCAATGGGCGTGGCTTTCGTAAAGGCCCTGGAACAGGGAGGCATCGTCACCACTCCCAAACACTATGTGGACAATTACGGGGAAGGAGGCCGTGATTCCTACGCCTCCACCAACTCCTGGAGGGTGCTCCGGGAAGTCTATCTGGAACCGTTCAGGGCATGCGTTCAGGAAGGAGGCGCCCGGGGCATCATGTCGTCCTACAACTCGGTGGACGGTGTTCCCTCCAGTTGCAACGGTGTGCTGCTCAACGACATCCTCAAGAAAGAATGGGGATTCAAGGGCATCGTGGTCACCGACTATGACGCCGTGGACATCGTCCGCCGCCATCACGGCCTGGCTCAGACGGAGGACGAGGCGCTCGCCCTCTGCATGGAAAACGGTCTTGACGTGGAACTGCATATCACGTCCCTCGGCCTTCTGGACCTTGTACAGGAAGGGAAGGTGAGCGGGAAGACCCTGGACGAGGCTGTGCGCCGGGTCCTGCGCCTGAAGTTCGAACTCGGGCTCTTCGACGATCCCTACGTGGATCCTGACAAGGCGGCTTCCATCGTCCACACCGAGGAGCATCAGCAACTTGCTTATGAGGCTGCCTGCAAGGTCATGACGCTGCTCAAGAACGACGGAACGCTTCCCCTTAAACCGGGAAGCGTCAAGAAGATAGGTGTTTTCGGCCCTGCCGCCGACGACTTGAGCCTTGGCAATTACAGACGTCCCGGCGGACGCTGGGAAGGAGACGGCGTGACACCGCTGGAAGGTCTCCGGAAGGCTTTTGAAGGTTCTGCCCAAGTTGTCCTGGACAAAGGCGGAAAGAATGTCAGGGCACTTGCGGCCACCTGCGACGCACTGCTTTTCTTCCCTTCGATCATCGAGGATGAAGGCCGCGACCGGAGCAGTTTCTCCCTCCCTTCCACGAAGGTCCGTGACCGGGATGAGAGCGGCGGACTGGTCGTGGACGCCCAGCAGGACCAGACCATTACGATCGACCAGGAGAAACTGGTCAGAGACCTGATCACCACCGGGAAACCCGTGATCGTCATCCTGCAGAACGGAGGCATCATCGACATCACCGACTGGGTGGATGGAGCGGCCGCCGTCCTTGAAGCCTGGTATCCCGGAGAGCAGGGCGGAAGGGCTATCGCCGATGTGATCACCGGCGCCGTGACCCCCGGAGGGCGCCTGCCCGTCAGTTGGTCCAAGGATATCGGCCAGACGCCGATGTACTATGCAATCAAGCCCAGCGGACGCGGGTACGGCTACATTGAAAACGACGGGAAGCCGCTCTATCCCTTCGGCTACGGTTTAAGTTATACCTCCTTTGAATACAGCAACTTACGCATTCCCGAGCAGCTTGGGAAAGACGAAGCCCTGAAGGTAACCGTCACCGTGAAGAACACGGGGGATGTAGAGGGCGACGAGGTGGTTCAGGTTTATATCCATGACCAGCTCGCCTCCGTTGTCCGTCCGATGAAGGAACTCGCCGCTTTCAAGCGGGTTTCGCTGAAGCCCGGCGAAAGCAAGGAAGTGGAGATCGAGGTACCTTACCGGCGCTTCGGCATGTGGGACAAAGACTTGCACTTTGGTGTCGAGGAGGGATGGTTTGAGGTATGGCTGGGAAAGAATGCCGACGAAAAAGCCCTTCCCGAAGGCAGGGTCTTCGTGCATTAACAAATCAAAAGCATCCGTGAGCGGCCCGCGGAGGAACTGGTACACCCGGATTCCTTCGCGGCGCTCATTTACGTTTGGTTTTCTCGTATAATGCTCTTAACTTGCCTCGTGCTGTTGTAACGGCAACATCCGGCTCATTGACATATACCTATCTGTCGGACGGCACCAAGGTGTCGGCCATCAAGTCTGACGGTTCCGGGGAAAGATACATCGGCTCGTTCGTGAATTACCCTGATGATTGGATATCCTTTCTTTAGAACATTTTTTGTTGTAAAGACATAAATATTGAAATTGACATTATTCATATATTTTATCCCCTTTAACAATTCCGGCTGCGGCCGACAAGGCCGAGTAAAACTCCTCGCCAAAAGCATCCGTGAGCGGCCCGCGGAGGAATTCGTACACCCGGATTCCTTCGCGGCGGCCTTTTTCATAGGCCTCTTTGCAGATGTGCCAGCGGTGGAGGTTGAGCCCCAATCGGCCCCCGCCCAATTCCACCACGCGGATGGGATAAAGGGAGCAGGAAATGGGCTTCCTGAACGTGGAGAGCCCCTTGCAGAACTGGCGCTCGATGGCGCAGAAACAACTTCCGCCGTCAAAGTGGCAATAGGCGCATTCCTCGCTTCCCGGCACCAGCGGGGTCACAAGGTCTCCGTCACGGTCTATCTCGAAGAAGCCCTTGGCCTCCACGGCTGCCCGGCCTTCAGGCCGCATGAGCGGACTGAACACCTCGTAATTGGCCTCGATGGGCTCCAGTTCCTCCTCTTTCAGGGGGGCGCCGCTGTCTCCGATGATACAGCATTTCCCCTTGCAAATATCATAGTCACAGGCGAAATACTCCAGGACCACATCCTCGGAAACCAGGATGTCGCCTATCTCGATAAGGGTGCCGAAAGAAGAATTCCTGCTCATAGGATGACATACTCGACGCAGCCGCCGGCCGCCATGGTTTCGAGGAAGAGTTTCACCTTGTCCTGCGTGATTCCGGAAATGCTTTCCTGGAAGCGGCTGGTCACATCCTTGTTCACGGCATACCGGTTGAAAAGCGTCTGCACAAAGCCGGCCGGACTGGCCACCACACTGCGCACCTCGCCGTCTAGCCTGGCCTTCCAGAGGGCAAGGTCGGCCGGGGCGATATCCCGTTTGGACACTTCCCGGATGGCCTTCCGCACGGCTGAGAGGGCTCTTTCGGCCGATACTTCCTCCACATCGGCCGGGAGGCCCTGAAGCGGAGCGGGCAGGCAGGTTATCCACAACTGGAAACGTTCCTGCGGCTGAGGCTGCTGGCTTACGCGGACGTCGCAGGTGAATCCGTAACCGGAAAGTTGGCGCACCAGTTCCTGACGGAGCGCCTCGGCCCCGATGCGGGCAATGTAGTAATGGTCGGAAGTGATGGCGTACTCCGCATCCATGAGGATATGGATGCCGGGCTCGGGGCCGCCTTTTTCCATGAAGGTGACCGTTCCGCTGCGGGGACGGTAATCCACGGGCTTCCTGGGCGTGGTGCCCTTGAGGACCCGGAAACCGCCCAGATAGCGGCAGAGCATCTTTTTCACCACGTCCGTCTCCAGGTCTCCGGAGATAATCAGGATGCCGTCGTTCATCCGGGAGAAACGGGCGGCAAAATATTTCTCGGCCTTTTCCCAGGTTTCAGGACCCAGGACGGAAGGGTCTTTCCGGGTGGCGTAAAGGTAATCCGGCGTGAGGCGTTTTTCGAGTTCGGTCTGGACGCTCACGCCGCGGACGGCCTCCCGGCGGCAATAGGCATCGAATTCGCTCCGGTTGGGAATCCGGTTGTTGGCCAGTTCCAGAAGGGCCTTCAGAAGCAGCGGGAACTGAAGGGAAGGGGCCGCCCCCTGGATGGACATGCCGTTCAGGTCCACCCGGGTGTCCATGCTGATACCGGCCGCCTCCAGCACTTCGCGGAAATGCCAGGCACGGAGCCCGGCCGCATCGTAGAGGGGCAGCATCTCTCCGATATAGCCGCCCTCCCCTTCCCGGATGCCTTCTATCTGCGCCAGGCCGCCATTGAGTTGAAGGGCATAATGGAAGATGCCGCTGCCGCGCACCTCCTTGTAGCAAACCCGCATTCCGTTGGAGAAAGTCCAGAGCGTGGAACCGGTAACGGGCTCTTTCTTCTCGCTCTTGATTTTGACCTTGGTGGCATCGGCCTTGAAACCCAGCGTGTCGGCCCCGCGCCAACTGTAGTCGTTCCCGGTGGGAATGACCGAGCCGTACAGATATGAGAGGTTGTAATAGAAGAGTTCCTGGTCCTTGTCCAGCGTGTCCGGAGCGGCCGTATATTCCAGGGTGAGGTTCCCTAACTGGTCCAGCAGGGCACCTGAGAAATTGTTGAAAAGACGGGTTTCGGTGCTGTCGGCCACGTTTTTGCGGGCAAACAGGCGAAGCGTTTCCGAATAGGGAGCCAGGTTGGCCCCGTACAGGAAATTGGCAATGCAGCGGGACACATAATCCGAAGGGGAAGGAACCACCTCCGCTTTTTTGTGGATGGCGGGAAGAAGCACTTTCTTGGCTTCCACGAATTCATCCGTGGCCACCCCATAGGAATCCATCTCCGCCAGCGTGGACGATATCACGCGCATGGCGGCATTGTGCTGGTCCGGAGCCACCGTGACCCGAACGGTATATCGCTCGTCTCCGCCGTAATCCTCACTCCGGAGGGCATCGAAGGAAATGTCTCCATACGCGATGCCGGCCTCCCGCAGGGTACGCTCCAGACGGTGTTGAAGCAGCACCTTGAACTCCAGGCCGAAGAGGTCTGTCACCAGGGCCTGCGCCGTGTTCATATACGGGAAAGGAACACGGGAGCCGGAATAAGTGACGGAAACATCGGCCTGCTTGCCTTCGAGGAAATGGACCGAAGGGGCCGGGGAAGGCTCCCAGACATAATCCGGCCGATGGTTTTCTTTTACCAGCATGCGGGGAACCATCATGGAAAAGATATCCATCTTTTTCTTGAGTTCCGGCGCGTCGATATCCCCGCTCACGATGACGGCCTGCTGGGCCTTGGACTGCGCCACCAGGGAAAAAGCATGCAACATGGTGGAATCCAGCACCTCCGGACGGTAGAAAGGCACCCTTTCGAAACGGTAAACCGTAGAACCGTCCACGTCCGAAATGAAGCCCTCCGGGCCCGGAGACACCTCCATCCGGCCCAGGAAAGACGACTGCAGCCCCCCCCGCTTGGCAACGGAAAGAGGTTCGTCCCTCTGGACGACGGCAATATCGGCATACCCCTTTACGGAGGGGTCTGTCACCATATAATACGTTACGCCGCTGCCCAGCGTCCCCTTCTGGATACGGGAATCTACGAGAAGAGGCGGCAGTTGTGTCTGGGCTGGCACTATTCTTGAAAAGTAGCAGAGGGCCGATACCGTCAGAAGCAGATATTTGAGCCTGTGAGCGTTCATTTTAACCCTATTTGATGCAAAATTACAACTATTTTTGCTATTTTTGCAATTCGTGAGCCAAGAATGTATAACTTAACAATAAAGGAAAAGACAATGAAAAGAATTTTTGTAGCAATTGCCGCCCTCGGGCTCGCCGCCACCGTGGCCACCGCACAAGATTTCAACGCAGCTGTTGACGCATTCAACGCCGGAGCCCAGGCTCTGGAAACCAATAAGACCGAGGCCCTTGCCCAGTTCCGCACCGCGCTCACGGAGGCTTCCGCTTGCGAAGGTGAAGAAGCCACAGACCTCGTAGCCAAGTGCAAGGAAATCATTCCGAACACCCTCCTTTCCATTGCCAAGGAACAAATCAACGAAGCCACCTATGACGAAGCCCTCGCAACCCTCGCCGAGGCCAAAACCGTCGCTACCGAATATGGCGTATCCGCAGCCATTGAAGAAGCCGAAACGCTCGTTCCCAATACCTATATGCGCAAGGGTTCCACCCTTCTCAAGGAAAAGAACTTTGACGGAGCAGCCCTCGCTTTCGGGGAAGCAGTCAAACTGACTCCCGAAGACGGTCAGGCCAACCTCCTGCTGGGCCAGGCCCTCGTCCAGGGCGGCAAGACCGACGACGCCATCACTGCCCTCACCAAGGCTTCCGAACTGGGTGAAGAGCAGGCCGGCAAACTCCTTTCCACCACCTACCTCAAGAAGGGTATGGCCCTCGTAAAGGCCGGCAAGAACGCCGAAGCCATCGAGGCCCTGGAGAAATCCAACAGCTATGTGGAAAGCGCCAACGCCTACAAACTCATTGCCAGCGCCTACACCAAGAGCGGCAAGAGCGCCAAGGCCATCGAAGCCTACAAGAAATATCTGGAAATCACCCCCAATGCCAAGGACGCTGCCGACATCCAGTTCACCATCGCCGCTACCGCCCAGAAGGCCGGAGACAAAACTACTGCAAAGGAGTATTACAAGAAGCTCGCCGGCAGCAAGTATGCCGCCCAGGCTGAAGCACAACTCAAGACCCTGTAATCCATTGAAAGCGCTGGAACTGCTGGCTCCAGCCAGAGGAAAAGACATCGGCCTGGCAGCCATTGACTGCGGGGCCGATGCCGTTTATATAGCCGGACCGGCCTTCGGAGCCCGTCACGCGGCCGGTAACAGCATCGACGACATCCGGCAGCTCTGCGAATATGCCCACCGTTTCGGCGTGCGCATCTTCGCCACAGTCAATACGCTTCTCCGGGAAGAGGAGCGCCCCCGTGCGCAGGAGATGGTCAGCGCCCTGGAAGAAGCCGGCGTCGATGCCCTCATCGTACAAGACCCGGCCGTGCTTTCCATGAGCGAAAACCTTGTGATGCATGCCTCCACCCAGTGCGCCATCCGGACCGTCGAAAAAGCCCGGGGACTGGAGAGCCTGGGCTTCGGCCGGCTGGTCCTGGAGAGGGAACTTTCCCTGGAGCAGATTCGCGCCATCGTGCAGTCTGTCCATACGGAGATCGAATGCTTCGTACACGGAGCCCTGTGCGTTTGTTATAGCGGTCAGTGCTACCTTTCCGAATACCTTACCGGCCGCAGCGCCAACCGGGGGGAATGCGCCCAGCCCTGCCGCAGCCTCTATGACCTGGAAGACGCATCTGGCAAAGTGTTGGAGAAAAACAAAGCCCTTCTCTCGCTCAAAGACTTCAACCTCCTCAGCCGCCTGGAAGACCTGGCCGGGGCCGGCGTCTGTTCTTTCAAGATTGAAGGCCGCCTCAAGAATGAATCCTATGTCCGCAATGTGGTAAAGGCTTATTCCGAAGCTTTGGATGCCTTGGTGGAAAAGTATCCGGAACAGTACTGCCGCGCTTCTTTCGGAAAAGTGAAAGGCGGATTCACGCCCGATTTGGACAAGACATTCAACCGCGGCTACACCCAGTTGTTCCTGGACGGAAAACGCGGAGAATGGGCCTCCCTGGACGCCCCCAAATCCATGGGCGAATACGTGGGGACCGTCCGCCGCCTTCGCCCGGACGGCATCACCCTCCAGGCGGCATCTCCGGGCCTTCAACTATCCAACGGGGACGGTTTTGCCTTCGTGAATTCCGAAGGAGGCATCACCGGCTTCCGGGCCGATGTCTGCGAAGGCCTCTCCATCCGCTGCCGCCGCCCGGAAGGGCTGCGGGAAGGAATGAAACTGTACCGCAACATCAGTGCCGCCTTCGAGCGCCAGCTGGAAGCCGGCAAAACCCGGCGGGAAATAGCCGTCAGCCTTCAGGTGAAGTTGGGAAACGGCATGCTTACGGCAACGGCCGTATCGGAAGACGGGCGGGAAGCCAGCCTGAGCCAGCCCCTGCCGGCCGATGTATCCAGAGACCCGGACCGTATGTTGCTGTCCCTGAAGGAGCAACTGGCCAAGAAAACAGCCCACTATGCCTTCCAGAAGCCTTCCGTGACGATAGAAGGTCCCCTGCCCTTCCTCCCGGTTTCCGCACTCAACGCCGTCCGGCGTCTGCTGGCGGAAAAGTTGGATCGGCTGCCCGTAAAAGCACTTCCCCTGTACCGGGGTACACCTTCCGATAGCAGCACTTTCCAACTAACATATTCCTCCGATGGGCAGCTCATGCGAAGCAAATACTGCATCCGCTACGAACTCGGGCTATGCCCCAGGCAGGGAAAGGTGAAAAAGGCAGAGCCTCTTTTCCTGGTCAACAGGAAGCAGCGGCTCCGGCTGTGCTTCGACTGCGCCGTCTGCGAAATGACGGTGCTTCCTAAATGAATTCCAGCAGAATCTCCACTTCACCAAGACCGATCCAGCGGTCTGCGGCTTTTTCTTTCCTGAGTGCCTTTTCGATGAATCCGTATGAAAGGGCGCCTCTCCAGACAATGTCGTCGCGCGTGTTGAGGGGTAATTCCACTTCAACGCCATAGGCCTTGGAATTGTATTTTACCACCGCACTGGCTTTCCAGGTCGTCTTTGTACCGCCGTCATCTTCGACAATCATCAGCGCACTGCTTTCCATTTCCTCCACCCAGTCCGATACCAGAACCGTGTTGATGGCCAGTTCCTCGCCCACCTGAGCCCTGCGGACGACAATCATAAAATCAGTGATTTTGGGTTCGTAAATGCGCATTTCGGCCTCGGTGGAAACCGTATAGTCATCCACAGCGGCGCACCGAATCCAGTACTCTGAACCTCCTGAAAGCCAGCTGTCAAACTGCCGCTTGGCCTTGAACGAGCGCAGGATGAGGGCTCTGGCATCAACAGCCTTGGTCTGGGGATGGACGATAATGTCGCCCCCGCCCGATCCCCAGGAAGGATCTTCCCGCCGGAGCAGTTCCAGGGATTTGTAGTCGGCGTCAGAATTCCGGTTCACCACCCAGACGGGACGCTCCCGGGCCATCTGCTCATCCACCAGCACTTTCTCAACGCTTCCGTCAGCCTTCAGGAGATAACCCTCATTCTGCTCTGCATTGTCTCCGGAATCATAGGTGACCACCGGTAATGTCTTCCCGTCCCAGGAATCGGAAAAAGGCCAATAAATCTGTACGTCAGAAGCTGCCAGCGAATCCAGCCAGGCTTCTGCCTCCAGGGTTCCCGCCTTCGTCTGCCGGGAGAGGACGACCTCCCGGAGAAGGTCCCGCAAGGGGTGCGGATACACCTCGGCCTTGGTGGAGGCCTCTTCCCCGACACCGCAGCCCGGCGCAGCAAAAAGGTCTTTCATCCGATACTCCTCGTCATAGCCGTTGCCGGCCGATGTCCCGGTGGCCTCCCGCACTTCCGCCATCTGCTCCGGCCCCAGCCGGATTCCGGACAGCACCGCAGCCACCTCTTCCAGGGAGATGTGCCGGCCTGGCACGTCTTCCCTTCTCCCGTCTGTTTTGTCGCAGCCTGCCACCGGCAGGACGACAAGGGCCCCAAGGGTACCCCAAAAAAGAATTCCGTACTTCATGGTGCAAAGTACGGAAAGATGTTCCGAGTAAGAAAGGTTTAAACGTTTATTTTCAAAAAAGGCCTCTCGCGAGGGTGAGAAGCCTATTTCATGTAAAAAACAAAGCGGTTTTTGTCGTAAAAATCCGTTACGAGCGATGTCTCCGAAAAACCCGAATCGCGAAAAACCGCCTCCGTTTCCTTCCCCAGCACCTCGTTAATCTCCGTCAGGCCCTTCCCTTCCGGGGAAAGGAATCGGTGCGACCAGCGGGCAATGGCCCGGTAGAAGATGAGAGGGTCCTCGTCGCTCACAAAGAGGGCGCCGGAGGGCTCGTAATCCAGGACGTTCCGCCGCATGAAGGCTTTTTCACTCTCCATGATATACGGAGGATTGGAAAGGATGAGGTCGAAGGGACCGTAGTTGAATTCCTGCTCCGGATCCAGGACATCGGCCGCTACAAACGTAGGGGCCAGGGCTCCGGTCTGCTTGAGTTCGGCCGAGAAATTCTGACTCCGGGCCACCTGGAGCGCCCCTTCGGAAATATCCACGCCCACCACACGGGTGCCGGGCACCCCCAGGGCTACCGACCAGGCAATGTTGCCGGAACCGGTACAGAGATCCAGGACACGAACGGGCTCAGCCGATTTTCCGTATGCCGCCCGCATGCGCTTGACACGCCCGGCCAGTTTGATGGCCTCCCTCACCAGCAGTTCCGTTTCCGGACGCGGGATGAGGACATCGGCATTGACGCGGAAACGCCGGCCGCAGAATTCGGTGCTGCCAATCACATATTGGATGGGCTCACCCGCCTGCAGGCGCACCAGCGCCTCTGCCAGCGGTTTTTCACCTTTCTTGTCGATCTGAAAGCCCGGCTCTACGATATGGGTGTAATTCTTGGTACCGATGATCTCTTCACACAGCATGAGGACGATATTCCGCGCTTCCGCCGTGGGATACAAAGGCTCCAGGGCCGCAATCCCCTTCTTCAGAAAATCTACCAGCAGCATCTTCTATGAATTCTCAATGATGGTGGTCAGGAAATCCGTGATGCCGATTCCCGCGGCACGGATCATTTTGGGCACCAGCGAAGCATTGGTCATGCCCGGGATGATGTTCACCTCCAGGAAATAGATGCCGTCGGGGGCCGATATGTAATCCATTCTCACCAGGCCCTTGCAACCCAGGTGGCGGTAGATGCGCTTGGAGATTTCCTGTATCTTGTCCCGGAGTTCGTCCGGAATCTCCGCCGGGCACACTTCACGGCTGAAACCGTTGTACTTGGCGTCATAGTCGAACCAGCCCGTATCGGAAAGAATTTCGATAACCGGCAGGGCGCTTACATCCTTCCCGTCAAAATAGACGGCGCAGGTAAGCTCGTGTTCGCACGGAATGGCCGATTCCACAATAACGGTAGGGCCTTCCGTGAAAGCATACCGGATGGCCGCAGGAAGGTCTTCCGGATTATATACCTTGGAGATGCCGAAACTGGAACCCGCGCTGGTGGGTTTCACGAAAACGGGCAGTCCCAGTTTTTCCACGGCCTTTTTGCTGAAGGCCTCCACATCATCCCCTTCCCGGACAAAAGCATCCGGCGCCAGTTTGATATAATCTGCCGTCCGCAGGTAGCTCTTGCAGGAATACTTGTCGAATGCCACAGTGGTCACAAAAGCGCTACAGCTGGAATGCGGGATTCTCAGCATTTCCAGATAGCCCTGCAGGAGACCGGTCTCCCCGGGAGCGCCGTGCTGCATGATATAGGCAAAATCGAACTTGATCTTCTCCCCAAGCACCATGACGGAAAAGTCGCTCTTGTCCACCTCCGGCTGGGCACCTTCCGGGAAGGCCTGCCGCATGGAGTTGGCTTTTCGCATGGCAACCAGTTTCCACTGGCCGAAGCGGGCGAAAATCTCATAGACATCGTACTGGAACTCGTCGATACGGGAAGCTGTGAATTCCCCGCTGCGGCACGATACCTCCCATTCGGAGGAATCACTGCCGTAAATGACGGCAACGGATTGATACTTGGCCATTTTATTCGAAATAATAATTCTCCAAATCTGTCTTTTCCGGAGCGGCATTCTCTCCGGAAGCGCCGGGTGCGCAATAATTGCCCTTGAGGGATTCCGGGAACACGTCTGAAGCCGATATGCCCAGCGTCCCGTCCTTGATTACCTTCTGCATCCAGAGGCCCCAGATGGGCAGGGCCATATTGGCTCCCTGGCCCAGGCTGTTGTTGGCAAAGTGGACATAACGGTCTTCAGCCCCGACCCATACACCGGCCGTGATGGTGGGTGTATAGCCGATGAACCAGCCGTCGGAGTTGTCATTGGTGGTACCGGTCTTGCCGGCCACTTCACCCTTGATGCCATACTTGAGACGCAGCCGGATACCGGTTCCGCTATCCACCACCGAACGCATCATCTGGATCATGGCCCCGGTAGCCCGCTGGGAAAGGGCTTCCCGCTTACGGCCCCGGAACTGGCCCAGGATGTTGCCCTCGCTGTCCTCAATGCGCGTGACGAAGAGCGGATAGGTGTAAGTACCGCCGGAAGGGAAGGTGTTGTATGCGGTGACCATGTCGTAAACGGACAGATCTGCAGCCCCTACGCAGAGGGAGGCGACGGGGTCGATGTAACCGCTGATTCCCATGTTGCGCATCATGGACACCATGGAAGCCGGGCCCAGTTGTTTCATCAGATAGGCCGCCACCGAGTTGGAACTGTGCGAGAGGCCCCAGGTAAGGTTCACCATGGTTCCGTCGGCATGCGTATCCTGAGGAGTCCACGTCTGGTCACCGTTCACCACGATTACCACCGGGGAATTGAGCACGGGGTCGCACGGGGTCATGCCGGATTCCATGGCCAGGGTATAAATGAACGGCTTCACAGTGGAGCCCACCTGCCGCCGGCCCTGGCGGACATTGTCATATTTGAAATAACGGTAGTCGGGACCGCCCACATAGGCTTTCACGTGACCGGTTCCCGGCTCGATGGCCATGAAAGCGGCACGGAAAAAGGACTTGTAGTAACGGATGGAATCGTCCGGGGTCATTACCGTATCCCTGTAACCGGGTTTCTCCCAGGTGAACACGCGCATCTTGGCGGGTTCGGAGAAACTCTTGTCAATCTCGGCCTGGGAATGGCCGGAGGCCTTCATCATACGGGTGCGGTCGCTCCAGCGACGGGCCTGCTTGAGGGTGGTCTCAACGACTGAAGGCTCCGTATCGGAGGAGAAAGGCGGGTTCTTGCGGTACTTCAATTCGCGGAAGAAAGCCTTCTGGAGGTCTTTTCCGAGATGTTCTGCGATGGCTTCCTCGGCGTAACGCTGCATCTTGTAATTGATGGTAGTATAGATGCGGAGGCCGTCCTGGTCCAGGTCGTACTTGCTGCCGTCGCTCTTGGAATTCTTATTGAGCCAGCCGTAGAGGGGGTCGTCGGCCCAGAGGAGTGAATCGGCCTGATAGTCTTCCACGACGGGATAGGCCGATTTTTTGGGCTTCTCCGCGCTCATGATCCGGCGGAGCATATCGCGGAAATAAGGGCCGACACCGGTGGTTCGGTCTCCCTGACGGGCGTGCAGGGTGATGGGAAGGGCCTTGAGCGAATCGCATTCCGCGCGGGTCAGGTAATCCATGGATTCCATACGCTCCAGCACCACATTGCGGCGGCGGAGGGCATGTTCGGGATTCAGGGCCGGATTGTAGCGGGTAGGTTTGTTCACCATGCCCACCAGCACGGCGCTTTCTTCCGTCTGCAGTTCTGACGGGCGCTTCCCGAAGAACTGGTTGGCGGCCGATGAGATGCCGTAGGAATTGGACCCGAAGAACACCGCGTTAAGATACATGACCATGATTTCATCCTTGGTGTAATTCCGTTCCAGCTTGACGGCGGTAATCCACTCCTTGAGTTTGATCCACACCATTTCCAGCTTGTTCACATGGGAAGCACGGGGATAAAGGGTCTTGGCAAGCTGCTGGGTGATGGTGGAGCCGCCGCCCTGGGAGGAATCCCGGGAAAGGAGGGTGCGGAAGAGCACGCGGCCGAGGGACTGGAGATCCACCCCGGAATGCTTGTAGAAGCGTTTGTCTTCCGTGGCCACGGCCGCCTGGACCAGGGAAGGAGCCAGCTCCTCATAGGTGACGAAAGTCCTGTTTTCTATATGATAAGTGGTAAGGATTTCTCCTTCTTCCGCAATGACCTGGGTGGCCAGCTTTGAATCCGGGTTTTCCAACTCTTCAATGGAGGGGATGTCTGCGAAAGCCCATACGAGGCAAAGCAGCATGGCCAAAAGGAGTACCGGAGCGATGAGCAGGATCCAGAACCACTTGGTTATTTTTTTCTTCGTACTGTCCGTCATGACTACAATTTTTTCACATGCGTACAAGACCTTAGGTCTTGGGCAAAGTTCAGTTTACAAAAATAAGCAGAAAATTTGGAAAATTCCCCGGATTTAGATTTACTTTGCAGAAAAATACGGCCCCCGGGCCCTAAAAAAGCATCGATATGGAGGGAAACAAAAATTTAGTGATCGTGG
This sequence comes from uncultured Bacteroidales bacterium, assembly GCA_900320795.1. Lineage (GTDB taxonomy): Bacteria > Bacteroidota > Bacteroidia > Bacteroidales > UBA932 > Cryptobacteroides. The sequence continues at coordinate 19,373 of ONTQ01000003.1, read as the reverse complement.
AGTCTCCCGGAAAGGTGAGGACCATTCAGCAGTATCTGGGAAAAGATTATCTGGTCAAGGCATCCATCGGCCATATCCGGGATTTGGAAGAGCATAAGCTGAGCGTGGACGTCGAACACGGCTTCACGCCCGAATATGTCATTCCCGCAGAAAAGAAAAAGGTTGTCGCCGAACTGAAGAAACTGGCCGATGCCGCTTCCACCGTCTGGCTGGCCTCCGATGAAGACCGGGAAGGAGAAGCCATCTCCTGGCATCTGCTCCAGACGCTGGACCTTCCCCAGACAAAGACCCGCCGCATCGTCTTCCACGAGATTACCAAAAATGCCATCCTGGAAGCCATCGAGCATCCCCGGAACATAGACATGAACCTGGTGAACGCCCAGCAGGCCCGCCGCGTACTGGACCGGCTGGTGGGATTTGAACTTTCCCCCATCCTCTGGAGAAAAATCCAACCCAAACTGAGCGCCGGCCGGGTACAGAGCGTCGCCCTCCGCCTCATCGTGGACCGTGAAAAAGAGATTATGGACTTCCGTCCGGAACCCTTTTACCGGATCGAAGCCTCCTTCCGGCCGGAAGGAACCGATGTGAAAGTGAAAGCCACCCTGGATACCCGTTTCTCCTCCGAGGACGAGGCACGGGCTTTCCTGCAGGACAGTATCGGCGCCACATACCGCGTCAGTTCCGTAGAAAAGAAAGAAGGCGTCCGTGTTCCCTCCGCCCCTTTCACCACGTCCACCCTCCAGCAGGAAGCCGCCCGGAAACTCCATTTCCCGGTTTCCACCACCATGCGGGTGGCGCAGACACTGTATGAGCGCGGTCTCATTACCTATATGAGAACCGACTCCACCAACCTGTCTGCCCTGGCGCTCGGCACGGCTAAGAAATTCATTCTGGAGAATTTCGGAGAAAATTACTCCCACCCGCGCCAGTACCGCACCAAGTCCAAAGGCGCCCAGGAGGCCCACGAAGCCATCCGGCCCACCTATATCGAACATGTCACCATCGAAGGTACCGCCCAGGAGAAAAAACTCTATGAACTCATCTGGAAACGAACGGTCGCCTCTCAGATGGCGGAGAGCCGGGTGATGAACACCAACCTCAAGGTTGCCTCCGACAAACGCCCCGAACTCTACGGCCTGCAGTCGGTCCAGTTGCTTTTCGACGGTTTCATGAAGGTGTATCTGGAAAGCCGCGACGACGATGAGCCGGATCAGGAGGAAATCCTGCTGCCGGACCTTTCCGAAGGCACGCTGATGCGGGAAAACGAGGTGTCGGCCCTGTGCAAATATACGACACCGCCGGTTCGCTACTCGGAAGCCACCCTGGTGAAGAAGCTGGAAGAACTGGGCATCGGCCGGCCTTCAACCTATGCGGCGACCGTAGATACGCTCACCCACGGAAGGGGCTATGCCATCAAGGGGGACAAAGAAGGCAAATCCTTCAATGTCACCAACCTGACCCTCAAAAACGGCAGCATCAAAGCCAGCCAGAAAACAGAAGTCACCGGCGCCGAGAAAGGCAAACTCCTGCCTCAGGAAATCGGCCTCATCGTCACCGACTATCTAGTGGAGCATTTCACCGATATCCTGGACTACGATTTCACCGCCAACGTCGAGGCTGATTTCGACGAAGTGGCCGAAGGCAAGAAGGTCTGGAGCGACACCATTTCCTCCTTCTACAAACCTTTCCATGCCCATGTGGAGCAAGTCATGGCAGACCGCAACTACAGCAAGGTGAGCCGGGAAATCGGCATCGCGCCGGACGGACAGAAAGTGATTGCCGCCTTTGGCAAATTCGGCCCGTATGTCCAGAAAGGAGAAGGTGAAAACCGCCAGAGCGCATCCTTGGGGAAGGGCCAGCTCATCGAAACCCTTACACTGGAAGAGGCTCTGAAACTGCTGGAACTCCCCCGCACCGTGGGACAGCTGGAAGGAATTGACATCGTGGCCATGCGCGGCCGTTTCGGCCCCTATCTCAAGTACGGAGATAAAAATGTAAAACTTCCCAAGGGAATGGATCCGCTCAAGATCAGTCTGGAAGAAAGCGCCGGACTCATCCGGAATGCTGAATCTGAAGCGGCAGCAGGACCTTCCTACATTGCCGATTTCGGAGACATCAAAGTAATTGACGGAAGGTTCGGCCCCTATATCAAGCAAGGAGTTTCTAATTATAAGATACCCAAGGGGACGGTGGCCGCAAATCTGACTGAGGCTGATTGTCAAGCGATTATCGCCGCTTCCGATCCTACAAAAAAAATCAAGGGAAAGCGTAAGAATTAAAAAAAAATTGTACATTTGTATTGGTTAGTTAAAAACTGAAAGCAAATGGCAAGTTATCACATCGACCAGATTGATCAGAAAATTCTCTCGTTCCTGGTAAAAAATGCACGCATGCCGTTCCTGGAGATTGCCCGGGAATGCGGTGTGTCCGGTGCCGCTATCCATCAGCGGTATAAAAGACTGGAGGCCAACGGTGTCATTACGGGATCCCGTCTGCAGGTGAAGCCGCAGGCCCTGGGACTCAATGTGTGCGCCTATGTGAGCATTTCCCTTTCAGAATCCACCAAGTATCCGGAGGTGATTGCCAACCTGAAAAAGATTCCGGAAATCGTGGAGTGTCATTTTGTAACCGGCAAATATGCCATCCTGGCCAAGCTTTACTGCCTGGACAATGACCACTTGATGGAAGTGCTCCTGAACACCATCCAGAAGATTCCCTACATCCAGTCTACGGATACCATGATTTCCCTGGACGAACCCATCGAACGGCAGGTCTGGGTAAAAGAATTCAAATCGACGACCTACACCGGCAGGGACTAGGCCGTCATTCTGAACGCAGCGTAGAATCGATGATGGCGGAGGCCAGCACCAGGTCTTCCGGGGTGGTGATTTTGAGATTGAACCGCTCTCCTTCCACGAAGGTGAGCGGTATGCCGTATCGCTCTGCCACGGAGGCGTCGTCGGTGAACAGCGTGTCATACTGTTGTCCATAGGCGGCCTTGAGGAAAGCCGCCTGGAAAACCTGCGGTGTCTGGGCACCGTAAATCCGGCTTCGATCAATCTGTTCGCCGCTGCTGACCAGTTTCCCGTCCTTCCGGTCGATGACTTTGAGCGTATCGGTAACCGGCAGTACCGGAATCACGGCCGGAGCGTTGAGCACCGCCTCGAAGAGTTCCCGGATTTTCCCCGGAGTGATGAGCGGACGGACGCCGTCATGGACGGCGACCACCGCCTGATCCGGAACATATTTCAAGGCATTCTTCACCGAATGGAATCTGGTAAAACCGCCTTTGACCAGACGCTGCGGGCATAGGAAATTCTCCTTTACGCAATACGTTCTCCAGTAATCTATGTGGGCCTCCGGAAGTACGGTAATCACCTGAATATCAGGAACGGCCCTTAAGAAAACCTCCATTGTCCGGCGCAGGATGGGCACTCCGCCAAGAGGCAGGAACTGCTTGGGAAGGGCTGCCCCCATCCGGGTTCCGGTCCCGCCCGCCGTAACGATCAGAAACTTTTTTCCTTCCATCCGACAAACTTCTTTTCGCGAATATAATAATTTTTTGTAATTTTGGAGGTTATTAGAATAAAAACAAATCAGCATAATGGCTTTTCGTTTCCTAAACCAAGAACTGGCTATCGATCTGGGCACCGCCAACACCGTCATTTTCCAAAATGACCAGATTGCCCTGGACGAACCGTCCATCGTAGCCATCGACAACCATTCCGGCAAGTGCATCGCCCTGGGCCAGAAGGCAAAACTGATGCACGAAAAGACCAATCCCGGCATCAAGACGGTTCGTCCGCTCCGGGATGGTGTTATTGCAGACTTCAACGCCGCGGAAATGATGATCCGTGGTTTCATCAAGCAGGTGAATTCCCGTCACCACAGCCTCTTCGCCCCCAACCTCAAACTGGTGGTGGGCATTCCTTCCGGCTCCACCGAAGTGGAAATCCGTGCCGTCCGCGACTCTTCCGAGCACGCCGGCGGACGCGATGTCTATCTCATCTATGAGCCCATGGCCGCCGCCCTGGGTATCGGCCTGGACGTGGAGGCGCCCAAGGGCAATATGGTCGTGGATATCGGAGGCGGCACCACGGAAATCGCCGTCATCTCCCTGGGCGGGATCGTTCAGCAGGAATCCATCCGCGTAGCCGGAGACGTTTTCACGGCCGACATCCAGAACTACCTCCGCCAGCAGCATGTAATCAAAGTGGGTGAAACCACGGCCGAAAAGATCAAGATTGCCGTAGGCGCCGTCATCCCCAACCTGGACGAAGAACCTGAACCGTTCCTGGTGCGCGGTCCCAACCTCATGACCGGCCACCCGGTAGAGGCTCTCATCCCCTATCAGGAGATTGCCCACTGCCTGGACAAGTCCATCGCCCGCCTGGAAACCTCCATCCAGCAAGTCCTGGAGCAGACCCCGCCGGAACTGTACTCGGATATCGTCGAAAACGGTATCTTCCTGAGCGGCGGCGGAGCCCTGCTGCGTGGTCTTGACAAACGCCTCTCAGAAAAGGTGAACATCCCGTTCCACGTAGCCGAAGACCCGCTTCGCGCCGTGGCCCGCGGCACCTGCATCGCCCTCAAAAACACAGAGAATTACTCCTTCCTCATGCGTTAACCCATGAAGCGGCAACGGCTTCTTCCCAGACTTTTCAACTTCGCGGTCTTCATTGTCCTGGAGATCGCGGCGTTGCAAATGGTCACCCGTAACGCCGCATTGCAGCGGGTCTGGGTTGCCCGCGGCGCCCACGTGTTCATGGGAACGGTCTGGGGCGCATCCCAGAACATCCGCTCTTATTTTTCACTCTCCGCCACGAATCGGAAACTCTCTGATGAGAACTTCCGCCTGATGCAGGAATTGGAGCTGGCCCGGGAGCGCATGCGGGAAGCGCACATCGAAAGCCTGGACACCCTGCACCGGCCCGGCTTTTCCATGGTGGCGGCCGAGGTGGTGAAAGTGAGCCGCAACAAGCAGCATAACTACCTCATCCTCAACCGCGGATTCGAAGACGGCATCCAGGAAAAGTCCGGTATCATCACGCCCAACGGGGTAGTGGGCATCGTGGACGCCGTAAGCGAACATCACGCTTTTGCCTTTTCCTTCCAGAACAGCGACATTTCCATCAGCGCCCGGCTGGGGAACGAAGGGGGCAGCGGCCTGCTTGTCTGGGACGGAGTCCGCTCCAACGGAGCCATCCTCAAGGAGATCCCCCTGCAATATCGTTTTCAGAAAGGAGATACCGTGTACACCAGCGGCCATTCGCTGCTGTTTCCGCCGGACATTCCGCTGGGCATCGCCGGAGAGGCCAGGGTAGTGAACGGCGCCACTCACGAAATCTCCGTTTCCCTGTTCCAGGATTTCAGTGCCATCCGTTATGTAAGCGTGGTCCACAACAACGCTTTTGACGAAATAGAGGAGTTCAAGCCATGAGAAACAAAACTTTCTGGATTGCCTACCTCCTGCTGCTTGTGGCACAGTTGATTATCAGTAACTTCTTCCGGGTTACCCCCTATATCATGCTCAGCATCCTCCCCGTGATGGTTCTGTGCATTTCTACCCGGATCAGCACTTTCTGGACGATGCTCATCGCCTTTGCGACCGGCATCACAGTGGACCTGCTCTCAGAAGGCGTGCTGGGCCTCAATGCCCTGGCCCTCGTTCCGGTGGCTTTTCTGCGAAACACCATCATCCAGCTCATCTTCGGCAAGGAAATCTTCGCCCGCAAGGAAGATTTCACCCTCCGCAGCAGCGGTTTTGCCCAGGTGGGACTGGCCCTTCTGCTGGCACAGGCGCTGTTCCTGGCGGTCTATATCTGGGCCGACGGGGCCGGCATGCGCCCCATGATGTTCAACCTGTACCGTTTTCTCGCCTCACTGGGGGCCGGCTTCCTGGTGTCACTCATTGCCCTGAACGTACTGGCCTCTGAATCCGGCAAATGAGTGCGGACGGACGTCATATCCGTCTGCTGATCGGCCTGGGAGTGGCGGCAGCCATCCTCCTGGGCAAGATTTTTTCGCTGCAGGTCCTGGACGACCGGTACAAAGAAGATGCTGACCGCAATTCCACCATCTATGAGACCATCTACCCTACCCGGGGCGTCATCTACGACCGCAACGGAGAGATTCTGGTGGGAAACAAAGTCGCCTACGACATCCTGGTGAATCCCCGCGAAGTGCAGGCCTTCGACACCGTGGCACTGGCCACCGTGCTGAACGTTACGCCGGAATTCATCCGCGGCCGGCTGCAGGAATACCGCAAGCGGCGCTCCACCATCGGCTCGCAGGGGGTCACGATGCTTCGCATGGTTCCAGCCGAAACTTACATGCGTTTCGATGAAGTAAAATACCGCTTCCCCGGCTTCCGGGGACAGGTCCGCGGCATCCGATACTACCCCGTGAACGCCGGCGGAAACCTCCTGGGCTATGTATCGGAGGTGGACCAGGATTACATCAACCGGCATCCTGGAGAATACCGCAGCGGGGACTATGCCGGCATGACCGGCATCGAAGCCGCCCGTGAGGCCGATCTCCGGGGGGAAAAGGGCTATCACATCTACCTGAGGAACTCCCGCAACCAGATTGAACAGCCCTATAGGGACGGAGCGGAGGACAAAGAAGCCATCCCCGGAAAGAACATCACCACCACCATTGATGCCACACTCCAGCAATACGGCCAGGAACTCATGCAAAACAAGGTGGGCAGCGTGGTGGCCATCGAGCCCTCAACCGGAGAAATCCTGGCGCTGGTCTCCTCCCCCGGAATCGACGTGGACCAACTGGCCGATATCGGCAAACACTATGCAGAAATCGCCCAGAACCCCTACAAACCCATGTACAACCGGGCCGTGCAGGCCTCCTACCCTCCGGGATCGGTTTTCAAACTGGTAAACGGTCTGATCGGCCTGCAGGAAGGCGTCCTGCGGCCGGAGATGATGTATCCCTGCTCGCACGGCTACCATTTCGGCGCCGGGCACAAACTGGGCTGTCACGGACACAAGAGCCCTATCAACATGGAAGAGAGCATCATGATGTCCTGCAATGCCTACTACTGCTATGTGCTCAAGAACATCCTGGACAACCGCAAATACGGTTCCGTGGCCGATGGCCTGGATGCCTGGCACGAGTACGTGGAGAGCTTTGGCTTCGGCCGAAAACTGGGCAGCGATTTCCCGGCCGAACTGTCCGGCAGCATCCCCACGTCCAAGACCTACAACCGCGCCTATGGCCGCGGGCGGTGGAATTCCACCACCGTGATATCGCTCTCCATCGGCCAGGGAGAAATCCTGGCTACGCCCATGCATCTGGCGAACCTCTGCGCCACCATCGCCAACCGCGGGCACTACTTCATCCCGCACATCATCAAGGCTTCGGAAGGCGTGGAAATCGAGGAACGGTTTTACGAGCCACAGTACACGAAAGTGGACACCGTTCACTTCCCCAAGCTCGTCAAGGGAATGTGGCGGGCTGTGAATTCAGGAGCGGGCATGGGTGGAACGGCCTGGATTGCACATGTGGATTCCCTGAACATCTGCGGTAAAACCGGCACGGCGCAGAATCCCCGGGGGGCCGACAACTCCGTCTTCATCTGCTTCGCCCCCATGGACGATCCGAAGATTGCCATCGCCGCCTATGTGGAAAACGGCGGATTCGGAGCCACCTATGCCGCCCCCATTGCATCCCTGATGGTCGAAAAATATCTCAAAGGCCAGGTCAGACGCACCGACCTGGAAGAAAGAATGAAAAAGGCCGATCTGATGGCCCGTGTAAAACATGACTGAGCGGAAGGCACATACCCGACAGTCCGTAGACTGGTGGCTCATCGGCATTTACCTGGTGCTGGTGCTCATCGGCTGGGTGAACATTTTCGCCGCGACGCATACCTCCGAACCAGGATCCCTGCTGGAATGGAGTTCCCGGGCGGGGAAGCAGTTCGTATGGATTCTCACTTCCCTGGGGCTTGCGGCCGCCATCCTGTACCTGATTCCGCCCCGCCTGTGGGAGGCGGTGTGCATTCCCTTCTACGCTTTTGTCGTGGGGCTTCTGGTGCTGGTCATCTTTGTCTCCAGCGACGTAAAAGGGTCCCATTCGTGGTTCGACCTGGGTCCTATCCGTTTTCAGCCGGCCGAGATTTCCAAGATCTCCACCTCCCTGCTGTTGTCCTATGTGCTGAGCCAGCAGAGTTTCAGGATTACCCGCTGGAAGGATTTCTGGACCGCAGTCTTCGTCATCGCCCTGCCCATGCTGGTGATTGTCGCAGAGAGTGAGACCGGCAGCGCCCTGGTATATGCCGGGTTCATCTTCGTCTTGTACCGGGAGGGGCTCTCAGGTTGGTGGCTGGGCGGTATCGGTCTTGTCATCGGCCTGTTTATCAGTACCTTGACCCTGGGTCCCTACTGGTCTATCCTGATTCTGGTGGGCTTCCTGGTCCTTTGCAACGTAGCGATGGGCCCTCCGTCTCGGCGTTGGAAGCGTCTGCTCATCGGCGGCGGGGTTGTGCTGCTGATGGGCCTCCTTCCCCTTTTCCATGACTGGCTCTGCTCTTTGGTGAATGCCCGGATGGAATGGCTGTCGGCACGGGTGTGGGTGCCCGCTCCGGACGAGGATTACCACTACTTCTGGAGTTTCATCCTGAAGGTGAAGCCGCTGTATATCTTCCTGGGGCTGTGCCTTCTTGCACTTCCCTGGCTGGCCTGGCGGGCCTACAAGGACCGGGATGCCTTCCTGGCCATTTCGCTGGCCGTCTTTCTGATTGGTATCGTGCTGGTTTTCTCCACGGACTACATTTTCGAGAACGTGCTTCAGCCACATCAGCGGGGCCGAATCGAAGTGCTGCTGGGCATGCGGGAAGATCCGGCCGGTATGGGCTATAATGTGAACCAGTCCAAGATTGCCATCGGTTCCGGCGGGCTCACGGGCAAGGGCTTTCTGCATGGGACGCAAACCACTTTCGGCTTTGTCCCGGAACAGGCTACAGACTTCATTTTCTGCACGGTAGGCGAAGAATGGGGCTTCCTGGGCTGCCTGCTGGTGGTCGGCCTGTATGTTTTCCTGATTGCCCGTATCCTGATCGATGCGGAGTCGTGCCGGGACAAATTCACCCGGACCTACGGATACTGCGTGGCAGCCTGCATTTTCATGCATCTTTTCATCAACGTGGGCATGACGATAGGACTGATGCCGGTCATCGGCATTCCTTTGCCGCTGCTCTCTTATGGCGGTTCTTCGCTATGGGCCTTTACCATCCTGATATTTATTTTCTTATCTTTGTACCGGGATGAAAAGAAGTATTTTTAACTTATGAAACGAATCTTTCCTCTTTTGCTGATACTGTTGCCCCTCGCCTGCAACAAACCGGCTGCAGAACAACCGGAGCCGGATGACGGGCTGGACGGCATGGATCCGACCACCTATTATGCCAACCTGTTCGCCTTCAACAACATGAAGGCCTATTATCTGTGGGCCGACGAAATGGCTGCCGAAATTGACACCTGGAAGTACGGAGACAATCCCGTCGAGAAGGTGAAAGCCTGCCGGTACAATGCCAACAGCCAGGTTGTGGACAAGTGGACCTCCCTGATGGAGGACTGCTCCTCGTTTGAAAGCAGCGTCACGGGCAACGGGAAAAGCTTCGGCTTCGATTTTATCCTTACGGCCGCGGAAAACCACGTTTACATGGTCATCACCTATGTCTATGACTCCTCGCCTGCTTCCATGGCCGGCCTCAAACGGGGAGACGTCGTCAATACGTTTGACGGAATGGAATTGACACGGAGCAATTATTCAAGTGTCCTTACGGAGAAAATCTTTGACCATCCCGGCACCCTGCAGATGGGCATGCTGGACGAGCGCACCATCACCATGACTGCCGTCCAGATGTATTCCAATCCTGTGAATGTGGTGCGGACACTGACCGTCGGCAACAAGAAGGTGGGATATCTACACTTTTCCAATTTCACCCTGGATGCCTGCGAAGACCTGGTGGAGGCCTTCAGTCAGTTCAAGGCGAACGGCATCGACGAACTGGTGGTGGACCTCCGCTACAACGGCGGCGGATTTGTCACGACAGCCACAGTGCTCGGGTCCATGATTGCACCGGTTTCCGTGGTCTCTTCCAAAGCGGTCTTCACCAAGGACATCTATAATTCGAACCTCACGCCTTCCATGGAGGCCGAAGCGAAAACTCTCTTCGCCGACAGTTTCACACTCACCCTTTCCAGCGGAAAAAAGACGCTGAAAACCCTGGATGTAAACCCGGATCTCAAACGCGTATGGTTCCTTGTCACCGGGCAGACGGCATCGGCCTCGGAGGCCCTCATCTGCGGCCTGGTTCCCTATATGGACGTAACGCTTATCGGCAGCAATACCTATGGAAAATTCTGTGGCGGCTACCTGCTCAAATCCGAGGAGTTTTACGATTACCTGGCCTCGAAGGAAACGAAAGTGGATGCTGTCGCCGGCAAGAAAGCCACCACAGGCTGGGGGCTCTACGTGATTGCTTCCCGCTATGCCGACTGCAACGGCGCCACTCTGAGCATGCCTTCCGGCATCCCGGCCGATATCGAGGCCTTGGATACGCCCCGTGACGGAATTCAACTGGGCGATCCTTCGGAAACCATGCTCTCCTATGCCCTGAACTATATCTCGGGCAATTTTGTAAGTGACAAAACGACCAAATCGGCCTCTTGGGAACGGCTGCCTTTCGAAAAGCCGGGGACCGGGGCCCTTCTGTATTAGTCTATGAAGATTCTTGTTACCGGCGCTAGCAGCGGCATTGGGTATGACGCAGCCAAAACCCTGGCCCGGAAAGGGCATACGGTCTTTGCCGCCGCCCGCAGGGTTTCCCAGATGGAAAGCCTGAAGGAATTCGGGGTCACCCCCGTCTTCCTGGATGTATCCGATGAGGCAGCCATCGATGCCTGCCTGGCGGTCACAGGGCCGTTGGACGCCCTGGTTAACTGCGCCGGATATGGGTATTTCGGGGCCATCGAAAACGTTTCCATGGAGGAAGCCCGACGGCAAATGGAAGTGAATCTTTTCGGCCTGGCGGCACTTTGCAAGAAGGTTTTGCCCGGAATGCGTTCGCAGGGGCATGGCCGCATCGTGAACATCAGTTCGGTGGCCGGCAAGGCCTGTCTGTACTTTGGCGGGTGGTATCACGTCTCCAAATATGCGGTGGAAGCCTTCAGCGACTGCCTGCGCATGGAAATGAAACCGTTTGGCGTAGATGTGGTGCTCATCGAGCCGGGCGCCACCCGCACTGCCTGGGGACTCATCGCGGCCGACCACCTTGTGGAAAGTTCCGTGGGCACGCCCTATGAAGAGCCGGCCCTGGCCGAAGCCTCGCTCATGCGCAAAGGCTTCTCCGGCAAGTTCTTCTCCGAGCCGGCCGTGGTTACGCGGGCCATCTGCCGCGCAGTGCTTGCCAAGCGCCCCCGCGCCCGCTACCGCATCGCCTCCGGATCGTCCACCATGGTATTCTGGCACGCGGTGCTTCCTGCCCGCTGGTGGGATGCCGCAGTACGCCTGCTGGGCTCTCCCCGCCTCGCCCGCTGGGCGGAAAAACTGTAGGATTTGGCACTTCCGGCAAAAAACACTAACTTTGCATCCCCACACCCCGCCTTGGTGGTGGAATGGTAGACACGAGGGACTTAAACAAACTCTTTGACAAACTGGAAACGCATGGGTGTTGTGTTGCCGCCTCGACAAGCGGAATGGCCTGCATGGCCGTTTTCTTGTCAACGCGGCAAAGAAAATGCCCTTTTCCTTCGATTTTGCTGCCGCCTCGACACAAAATCGGCCTTGGAGACGTTTCTATTTGTCAACGTGGCAATTTGAGTGCACTCCCTGAAAAGAGAGATGTAGAATGTCGTAAACTCAAGGAAACCTTAACGGATAAGGCCGATGGCAATCTTGAGCCAAGCCTCCTGAAAGAGGAAGGTGCAGAGACTAGACACGACACACCTAAAGAGCCCCGCTCCATGGTGAAGGAATAGTCCGGACCACGAACCAAGCGCAGCGATGCACTTGTGGTGGCGAAAGCCATAGTGGCAAGAAAATCCCTTGGCCCGAAACGGCCGTGCGGGTTCGATTCCCGCCCGAGGCACGAAAAAAGACAGCTTGGCGGCTGTCTTTTTTCATGCCTATTGTCTTCGACTCTCTGGGGGCCTAATCCCCAGACCCCCTGGGTCGGCCTTCGGCCTCCGAAACTCATTTTCAAGCACTTACAAAGTCTTTAATTTTTCTATCCCCCAAATTTGGCCACAATTTGACCACATTCTTTAGAACGCTTTTCCAGCGACCTCACTTCGTACATGAATACGAAAACATCTAACGCCCGGGGAAGTGTTCCAAAAGCGTAGCATGAATGTTACGGATGAGAGTCGGGGTGGTGTAGGGGACAAATAGGACTTTGCGGGTGTCGAGGGTGAGGTCGTAGCGGCCGAAGAAGCCGTAGGAAATCAGGAAGGAAAAGTTCTCGGCCAGGCATTCTTCCGGCACGCAGATGTAGTCGGTGTTACGGCCCATCACATCATAGAAACCGGGCACATCCTCAATCGGGATCATGGTATCAGGAGCGTCAAGCGGCACCAGAACGCTTTGCATACAGGCATAGAAGTTTGCGTCGGGGTCGTCCGCGGCAGCCTCCGCGTAGGTGCCGGGATAAACGGCAACCAGGGCGCAGCGGCGTTTCTGCCCATCGATAGTAAACTCTCCCCAGCAGTCATTATGCTCTACGTCCGGGTTCTGCAGCAGCAGGTTGCGGACGGTGGGTCCGAACTCCACATCATGGTCCATCACCTTGAAGCCAATCAGGCCATACATCGCCTCCCTGAACTCAGCATTATTTCTGGTCAGGCAGTGGAAGACTTCGTGGGATATGAGCCCGCGGCCGAAATGGATGAGGTATTCCAGGTAGTCGGCGTCGAATTCCGGATCTGCCTGAAATGCGCGGGCCAGATACTCGGCTTCATCGGCACTGAGGTAAATCTCGTTCTTTTGCGTATAGCCGCCCATGTGCCCCTCATCCCCCATGTCGGTTTTGATAAAGATTATTTCTCCGGACACAGGCAGGCGGAAGCCCAACTCGGCTGCGCGGCCTTCAATGAAGTCCATGACCTTGCTGATGGCTTTCTTTTCCTCTTCGGAAAACTCCCTTATCTGCTCTGCGGCAACGGCCTTGAATTCTTCCAACGACTGGCCGGAAGACTGCAACTTCCAATCAATATCGTTCTGCGTCAAAGCCTCGAAATAGGAGGTGTTAACCAATTTCAACTGCTGTCCTTCTTCCTGCGAGGCAAAGCGATACTTCAGGGCGGATGGTTGCCGGCTGGTGCATGCGGCCAGGCCCGCCACCAGCATTATGCAGCATAGGGCTGCGTGGCCAGTAATCTTTATCATATCAAAACAAAGATAAAACAACGGCCATTATTCTTCCTTTCGCTTCAGGTAACGCACGGCGCCATCGGACTCGGTCCATTCCATTTTGTCGTGGGAAGAGTCCATGCTGGCTTTGACAGTGCGTTTTTCCCCTTTGTCCGCCATTTCCTTGATTCTTTCTATGGATTGCTCCCGATACCTGTTTACCCAGGCGTCCATGCTGTCCTGCATGTTCTCTTCCGGCACCATACCGCTGGGGTCAACAGTCATATCTGCCGTATTGTAGTCGGGGGTCAAAACCAGTGAATCACCCTGGAAATCCCATTCGCCACTATAGGAGAGCGTCATCTTCAGCCTGCCGGAAAAGAACCTCATCTGTCTGAAAGAAGATGCATAGTCAACGGAAAAATCATACCTGTGGTCTCCGTGGAAGTCATATTCATTGGTTTGTTCCCCAATGGTCAAGACCCAATGGCCCAGCAGTTTGGACTTGGTCAAGGAGACACCCTTTTTATTGATATTGTTGACATAGTCTTCCAGTTCCTGGTCCGTGAGGCCCATCAGGAACTTGTTCTCGTCATTCAACCCGGTCCAATAGTCAATCGCTGTATGATGGCAGCAAACTCTTCCTCCGTCACCCATCCGGAACCCATGATTAATTGCATGTACTCTTCGTTGGGAATGGGTCTCTCCCACATCGTTGACTCGTTCATGGCATCCTGAGCCCTTTTCCTGTAATGATAGAAAGTCTGTACATTGTCCAAAAACGCCATGTTGCCCAGATTCTGCCAGGTGTCCAGATCGCTGTTGAAAATCTTCTCCTTGGATGTGTCGAAGCTGAAAACCGAACGGGAATCTATCAGAACGTCAAGGACGCTGGCGAGCGTGTCGAACGGCATCCCTTCCAGATGATCTCTTTGTTTCAGGGCGAAACGCAGCAATTCGCCATTCCGCTCTTCTTCCTCCTTCATTTTTTTGACGATATCAATGGAATTGTCTATATCATGAATCACCATGATGGCCGTGAGCCGCTGGGCTTGCGCCTTGTTCCTGCGCTCCAGTATTCCACTCACGATGAAGGTGAGCGCCACACCGATGGCAGTACCCAGGACGGTCACAAAAAAACTGTCCCAGTCAAATCTTCTTTTGGTTTTCTTTTCCATAACGAATACAAAGATACTCTTTTTTTTCGATCACTTTCGGTATAAGTACTCCGCCATGGAGCCGCTGTATACATTGCCGTAGTTGGGGACTTTACAGAATTTGACGTGGGAGCCGGGAAGCCCTTCGCAGGCCTCAGCGGCCATCACCGTTCATTTACTTGTTCTTCTTAGACTTCTTCATGTATTTGCGGTATGCATCGACCAACTGCTGACGGCACTCGGGCGTGACGGTAATCAGCCGTGCATTTGCGTTGTCCTGTGGCTTGACGCCGTCCTTGTCGCTATAAAAAGAGAATACCATCTGGCCGTGCAGGTCGTCGGTGACCGTGTCGTCGTCACAGCAATAGTATAGCGACTCCTGGTCTCCTTCCGTTTCCTTCCTCCACCCTGCGAAAGGCTTCTCGATGTTCCACTCGTTCATGGAAAGCGCGATGTACTTATTGCCGTCAACGGTCAGTTCCAGGAGTTTATCGCTGAACATATCCTTGTATTTCGACATCAGTTCTTCGTACAGCATAGCCGTCATAACGTCCGTGTACTCTATTCCCGGCATCTTGTCCTCGGTCAGCCTCTCGCGAAGCTCCGTCATGTAATACAGCGACCTTTCCGCCTCGCCGTTTATGATGCTGTACAACACGCCCATCACGTCGAACATGTATGTGAGGTTTTCCTCTGGAGCCATGCCCGCCGTGCTGGCTCGCCTCATCGCATCTATGTAGGACAAGGCGCGGCCCAGGTCATTCTTCTCGGGAGCCATCGACATCATCGCCAGTGCGAACCCCGTCTTGCCAATTACCTGGCCGGGTATCTCCTTGTTATAGTCCGTGGCAAGGTGAAAGAGACGCTCGTATCGTTCTCCCTGTCGAGCAGGAAGTCGCCCGCCTCCAATTGGGCTTTCCAGTCCGTGGGGTTCTCGTCTGCCGCTTTCGTCAGGCGAAGCATCTTCTCTTCCTGGCTTTCCGCCTCTGCCGTCTGGGCGTTCATATTCATTGCGGCGAGGCAGGCAAATACTGCCAATACAATATTCTTTTTCATAATAAAGAATCTCTATAGGGTTTATGATTTTTCATACTTGCGCAACTTGTCCCGCATTTCCATGTTCTCGTCGAGAAACGACTTCAGATGGGCATTGTTGTCGTTTATGCGCCACCGTTGATATATGATTATTGCAACCAATACCAGCAATGACACGGCAACGGCAACGCCCAAGGCTACTGCAATAACAAAGGATTTTTCCATTTTAGTAATAGTTTTGAGTGCAATAATAAAAACCGCCAGGAAGACAGGCGTCTCACTGGCGGAATTAATTGTATCAAATTTGGAAAAACTATATTTTTCGGTACTCTGAGGGCGTCATACCATATGCATCGCGGAACAATCGAGCCAACGTGGCACGGCTTGGAATGCCGGACATTTCTCCGATGATGGCAACGGGGTCGTCTGTGGTCTTAAGCAGGCGGGCAACATTCTCCATACGGTAGCGATTTATGAATTCGCCCACGGTTTCACCTTTGGAACATTGGCGTATAGCCTGTTCAACATACTTCTCATTGGTGCCGAGCATCTGTGCCAATGTTTCGCGGTTCATCGACTCGTCGGTATAGAGTTTCTTTTCTTCCATGAGTGAGCACAGGCGGCGGTATAGCTGCTGTTCAGAGGTGAGCCGTTCCGCAGGAGCCGTCTTCAACCGCATCATCTCCTGCTGCTGTTCCAGCCGGCGCTGTTCGATTTCTTCGTATAGCTTTCTGTTCTTTGCCGACAATTCCTTGTTAAATCTATGCGACCGCCAGAGCATGCAGGCAATAAGGATGCAGATGAGCAAGGCGGCAATCAGCACTATACGAAGGACTATGAGCGACTGGCGGCGCCTGATGATTTCTTCCTCCTTTTGGCGGATTAACTGTTGCTGCTGTATGTCGGCCAAGCGTTCTTGAACGCGTATGGAATCGGTCAGTTCACGCATACGGTCACCCAGAGCCAAGGCCTCCGGGATGCGCCCGGCCTTCTGCAAGGCATCGTACTGGAGTGTCATCCTGGCGTTGACATAGGCATTGGTGATGGGGCCTCCTATGGCGCGGTAGAGGGAGTCGGATCGGCGATAGAGGCGGACAGCCTCGTTGTAGCGACCTGTCATGGCAAGGTAGCGCCCTTCGACGAGTATGTCGGTATGGGAGAGGTTGCCGGACGTGCTGTGTTGCCGGTACAGTGCCTCGGCTTTATCTCTTTGCCCGGCTGCGGCATAGACCATAGCCTGGCTGATGGTCAGGTTGTTTCTGCGTAAGCGGAGCACGTAGTCCGGCACACCGGGGCAGCGCCCGAGCCGGGCAAGGGCGGTATCGCCCGCCGGCACCAGCGCAAGAGCTTTATCGGCATAGCCTTTCTCCAGATAGAAGTCCGACAATTCCAGGATGCTGTAAAACAGGGGGTCGATTTCCCAGTAATCCTTAGGATGCGTCATCCCGTCCATCAGGATGCCGATGCTTTCATGGTATAGGCGTTCGGCCTCATCGGGATGTCCTGTATGTATTTCACATTCGGCCTTGCGCGTCAAAGCACTGCTGCGCATGGTTAACGCCGCCGGGTTACTGTCACCTTCCATATCGGAAAGAATCCTGTCGGCCATTTCCGATGCTTTGCCGTACTCGCCGTTTTCAGAATACCATTTTGCCATCAGGTTGACGGCGGAGTAGTAGGCTTCCCCTTCACGTTTCAACCCCGCATCGGAGAGGGCCTGCTCTCCGTAAAACGCAGCCAACCGTTTCTGACCACTGTTCCAATATACGTTGACTCTGAGGATATTGGCTTCCGATGGCGAGAAAACGCCCGCACGCTCGGCGCTGTCCAATCGAGACAGTACTCGTTCGGGGTTCTTGAACATTTCCTCGTTCACAAAACTGATCACTCGCGCCGCCTCCGGGTTTTGGGCAGCGTTATGGCAACCAGCTGTTGAAAGAGCCAGAATACTGACTGCAAGAATAATATTAAGATGGTCCTTTCTCATAACTGTGGCGAACTGATAAAAATAATTTCTTTCTGGCGGTATTCCTGCTTGTAATGATCTGGAGAGTTTTCCATTAATCAATAAACAGTTGGTCTAATAAGACTTCTGACTGAATGTCGTTAAAGTAAACATTTCTTTTAACTCCTTCCGTCGTAATCATTGTCAAATGAACGGCCTTCCTTGTTTTTGTCTGCTCTTTGAAGACATCGCGCTTATGTTTCAGTTCTTTGGAATAAGCCTTGTCTATCACATATTCACTGCTGGAAAACTTGATTTCACAGAGGTTAATGACATTATCTCTGCGGTCTATTACCAAGTCTACTTGTGCTCCTTCGTCTCCCCGATACCGCCAAGAATAAACATTCGATAAGACTCCACCTATTTCTAGCGCTTTTTTCACTTGTGTGACATGTTGTAAAACAACCCTTTCAAATGCAAGTCCTTCCCAAACCCTGTGGAACTGCGCGTCTATTGACGATGACCAGAAGCGTTCGTCTCCACCAACGTTATTCTGAATAAACCTGAAATAGAAAATGGTATAGTTGTCAATCAATTGATATAGCGCATCTTTTACCTTTTTTCCGGGAGCGCAATACTTCCTCACAAATCCGCACTGCTCCAATTCCTTCAGCCTCCTTGAAAATACGCCGCCTGTTTTAATTTTAAGCGCATCTATTATTTCCTCCCGGGTCATTCCCTCCCGTATCTTACTTAAAACAGATACGATGTCAATATAAGGAGCCTTCTTTTTAAACAAAGACGCGTATAGATGCTCAAACTCATCCGTCAGCTTCCCGTTTCTTGCAAAAAATAAGGTATCTATGTTTTGAGAGAGACTTTTCCTGGCCATCAGAAGACTCCAGTAATATGGAATTCCGCCAAGAATCATATAGCTCTCCAAAATCTGTTCGCGAGACATAACCAGTCCCAGAGACTGTGAGTATGCTTCACATTCGGACAATGAGAATGGCTCCAACAAGATTTTGTCGGTAAGCCGGTTATGCAGCCCTCCGTGATTATTGACAATTTTACTTATTATCCAGGATGTTGCCGACCCGCAAACAATCAGAACGATATCCTTCCTGTTTGTAGCCCAGCCATTCCAAAAATGCTCTAGTGCCGGCAAGAACGAAGATTTCGGCGTGTCCAGCCATGGCAACTCATCAATAAAAATAACCTTCTTTCTGGCACGAGAATTCTTGACTATTTGTTTTAACAAAGAGAAGGCCTCCAGCCATGTTTGCGGCAGCGGTGCATCTTCGTAGCCATACTCCTTTAGTGATTCCTGAAAGTTCACCAGCTGTTCAGATGTCTTTCCATTAGCCAATCCGGTATGCTGGAACGTGAATTTGTAATTGAAGGTCTCTCTCACCAAAAAAGTTTTTCCTACACGTCTTCTTCCATAGACGGCGATAAATTGCGACTGGTCTTTTCGAAGGGCCTCACGGAGCATCTCTTGTTCTACTATTCTTCCTATCAGCATGGTGTCATGTTTTTACAAATATAATGAAAATTTTTAGCCAAAACCATACATTTTTGCGAGATTTGGCTAAAAATCCATTTTTAATAATGCAAAGATAATTAGCCAAATCCTTCTTCTATATGGCGATTTGGCTAAAAGACTTGCCTCGTCCTGACAGTCACACCAAGTATGATACCTTCAAAAGATATGTCAGGCTCTCACTTGACGAGTACGCTGATGACAACCTGGACAATCTGTCCACAAAATGGACTATTTGGCACTTCTATGGTGACAAAAAGTCCATCATCCCGGCACTGGTCCCAGCTTTGCAATATCCTTAGGCGTTCCGATGAGGAACCCG